>CALDUB010000043.1 GCA_937923465.1 uncultured Saprospiraceae bacterium | reverse complement strand
TATGCAACGATTTTTAAAAGAAAACTATCGAAAAAATCTTGCCTTCAAATTTTATCCAAATAAATAACGTCACTTACTTACAACTCTTTCTTCATGGAAAATAAAATATTCGAAGCCACCAAGGTTATGTCTGACACTATTACAATTTCCTTGGTATTGGTAGTAGTTTTGTCTCTCATTTTGGCATATTTGTACAAAATAAAAGATAAGCCAGAGAACAAGCGTTTGCGTCAAATCGGAGCAATGCTTATTTTCTATGGTGTACTGATGTCTGTGGGAACGGCTATTTTTAGCTTTTGGCAGAATAAGAAAATCATTGATTTAGAATTTACAGAAAAGAGTGTAGAGACACCTTATGGCGAATTGAAGTACAACAATATTCGAGATGCTCGTATCAGAACCGAAACTCAAGCTTCTTTTGCTAATCCTAACATGGTACGCAGTCGCATCGAACTATTAATGATTATAGAAGCGACAGGTAAAACACATGTTTTATCAGAGGAAAACTATGATATTCGGTCGGTTTTAGGAGAATTGCGGAAACGGATGGTAAGGAAAAAATAAAGTAAAAGAAATTAAAATATTGATTTTACTTTATTTTCTTTTGTTAATCCCGCACATTTAATGAGATTTGCACTTTCTAAAACAGAAATTTCTAAAACAGGTTTGTAAGACTGTCAATTGACAATCCCGATAGGGATGGTGGACAGACCGAGCAACCGTCAACTAAAAAATATGCGTTACTTTTTTCTTGGAATTACAGCAATGACAATGCTTTTCGCTTGTAATAACGACGCCCCAAACGGCGCAAGTGTTTCAAAAGACATGACTGCGTCAATGAGTAAAACTGAAAATGGTTTTTCTTATCAAATGCACACTGATGTAGAAGGTGATGTACCTGAAACGGGTTATTTAAGTGTTTTCAACTTGACGCAAAGATTTGATGATACTATTGTTTATAGCAGCGTACAACGTGGTCGTGCTGAGCGTATTGTCATTCCTACTAATGCAGCTATGCGAGGAAAACCTTCTCCTGTTATTGACATTTTGAAGATGCTTTCTCCTGGAGATAGTGCGTCAGTTTATGTATTGACGGATAGCTTGGGACCTAACTTACAGCCTTGGCAGCAGGAAAAGAATTTTTTGATTTATGATATCGCGGTATCAGATGTGAAAAACTTGAAAGATGCGGAGAATGCAGCAGCGACAACAGTTGCAGAGCTTCAAGCTGCTTATAAAAATGGGACTTTAGAAAATATTCAAACTGCTTCGAATGGATTGAAATATCTCATTATCGAAGAAGGAACTGGGGCAAAAGCAGAATCTGGAAAAGTCGTAAGTGTAGATTATTTTGGAGTAACTGCTGAGGACGGAACCATGTTTGATAATTCGTTTGGTCGTGGTGAGGCATATCGATTTCCATTAGGCGCAGGTCGCGTTATTAAAGGTTGGGATACAGGAATTGAAGGCTTGAATACGGGTACAAAGGCTGCTTTGTTTATACCTGCTGATTTGGCATATGGTGAGGCTGGTTCTCCTCCAAAGATTGCTCCTAATGCAGAGTTGATTTTTTATATAGAACTACAAGGAGTAGAATAGTTGTAGAGTTATAAGGTTGTAGAGTTGTATAGTTATGCGTCTCTACAACTTTATAACTCTAAAACAATAAAACTTTAAAACTTTACAACTAACATAGAGATGACTATCGAACAACTAAAAGAACTACAAGAAAGAGGGAACGCGCTAAAGCAATATCTTTGACGTGGATAACCGACTTTTACAAATAGAGGACAAGACCCAAATGTCCTTAGACCCCAACTTTTGGAATGACTCCAAAGCAGCAGAAAAAATGCTCAAAGAGCTCAAGGCTCATAAAGTCAAAGTCAAACAATACACAGATATAGAAACTGTCTTAGAAGACTTAGAAGTACTTTTTGAGTTTTTGAAAGAGGGCATGGGAACGGAAGAAGAAGTAGATGCTAAATATCTGATAGCCAGTGAGTTGATTGAGGAGACTGAAATGAAGACTACACTCAATAAGCCAGAAGATGAAATGTCTGCCATCGTAGAGATTAATGCAGGTGCAGGAGGGACAGAAGCTTGTGATTGGGCAGAAATGCTCGAACGGATGTATCTGATGTGGGGCGAGAAAAGCGGACATAAAGTCAGTGCTATTTCGCGTGTAGACGGCGATGTTGCTGGTATAAAGTCTGTTTCTTTAGAGATAACGGGCGAAATGGTTTATGGTTATTTAAAAGGAGAAAATGGTGTACATCGTTTGGTGCGCATTAGTCCTTTTAATTCGCAGGGTAAGCGGATGACCTCATTTGCATCGGTATTCGTGCATCCTGTTATTGATGATACAATCGAAATCGAAGTCAATCCTGCTGATTTGAGCTGGGATACATTTCGCGCAAGTGGGGCAGGAGGGCAGCACGTCAATAAAACAGAGTCAGCGGTACGTGTGCGTCACGCACCGTCTGGAGTTGTGGTAGAGTGTCAACAAGAACGCTCGCAGCATTTGAATAGAGAGAAAGCCTTGAAAGTATTAAAATCTCGTCTCTATGAGTTGGAAGTACAAAAACAACTAGAAGAGCGCGATGCTGTAGAGTCTCAAAAAATGAAAAATGAGTGGGGTAGTCAAATTCGTTCTTACGTCTTAGACGATAGACGCGTAAAGGACCACCGTTCGAATTATCAAACAAGTCAGACTGATGCCGTTTTGGGAGGTGATTTAGATGCTTTTTTAAAAGCAACACTGATGTATCGTAGCGGGAAAAATTAACAATAGTTGTAATGTTTTAGAGTTGAAGAGTTGTAAAGTTATGCATCTCTTCAACTTTACAACTTTACAACTTTACAACTTTTTTAAATGACACCTTGGATAGAAAGAAAATTTACACCAATCACCGATAATGGTCGTTTAGCTACAATTATGGAGCGACTAGATGGGACAGAATATCGTTTGATTGGGAAATTAGCGGATGATGAAGGACCAAATTTGACCGATAAAAAGGGCAATGAATGGTCAATTATGGAAGAAGTTGGGCATTTGTTTACCTTGGAGCCTTTATGGATGGCACGTATGAAGGAAATAGTAGCAGGAAAAGAGACTCTGCGTGAGGCAGATATGACAAATAAGGCGACCAACAAAGGAAATTTTAATGCACAAGATTTAGAAGATTTGTTGGATGAATTTGGCGAAAGACGAGAAGAATTATTGTCTTTTTTGCGCAAAGTAAAACCAGCAGATTTAGAAAAAGTATCAAAGCATCCTCGACTTGGTACACCGATGCGTATTGTCGATTTGGCATACTTTGTAGCAGAACATGATGACCATCATTTAACTAAAATCAGTAAAATGTTAGATTAGTAAAAGTTATTAAATTACTTTTACTTAGGCTTCTTTTCTAGTCGCAATCGAGTCTGACAACTATCAACTGACAACTGACAACTATCTTGAAAGTACTAAACAAAAAACAAATACAGCAGAAAATTTCACGTATTGCCATGGAAATTTTGGAGCAAAACTACACTCAAAAAGAGTTGGTTTTGGCTGGAATTAACAATGCGGGAACTCACTTCGCAGGTGTAATGCAAAGGGAGATTGAGCGTGTATCTGAGGTGAAAGTCCATTTGACGAGCATTCATTTGAGTCCTGCAAAGCCTGTCCTGAATGAGATAACTATTGATTTTCCAAAGCAGGAATTGAAAAATAAGGTTATTATCATTGTGGACGATGTCGGTAACACAGGACGTACGCTCTTTTACGCTTTTCAGCCATTATTAGAGATTTTACCGAAGAAGGTTCAGGTAGCTGTCTTGGTAGATAGAAAGCATAAATCTTTTCCTGTGGCAGTGGATTATGTAGGCTTGAGTTTGGCGACTACCTTGCGCGAGCACATCAAAGTGATATTGAAAGGAGATGACGAAGAGATTGGGGTTTATTTGGATTAATTTTTATAGAAATCAGCAAAAGGAAAGCCGTCCGAAATTAATTTCGGACGGCTTTTTTAATAATTTTATTTATACTAAATGAAGTGCTTAAAATTTGCACTTGTCGTTTTAAAAAAAGAGCAGTGATTGGAATACAATCAAGATATTATCTCTGTATAGTCAAAGGCAAAGTTTCCTTCACCGCACCGTCTTTACTTTCCAGCATCACAAAGTAATTTCCAGAAGAAAGACGTTCTACATCAAAGTTGAATTTATTAAAACCTTGCTTTACATTTCGAGAATAAGTTCTGTGAATCATACCCGCAGAACTTACTATGCTGATGTTAGCAGAAAAGTTTTTATCAGAAGTTATGACCACATTTGCATCAAACACAGCGGGGTTTGGATATACTTTTACATTTTTTAGATGTTTGTATTCTATCCTTACTTTTCTAATCTCAGAGTAAGTAAATTCACCACTGACATCAATAGACTTTAATCTGTAAAAGCTATCGCCTTCAAATGGCTTTTCATCTTTCTCAAAGTAGGTGTTAACAGAGTCAGAATCAACGCCAAAACCCTCTACACGTAGCAAAGTCTCATAAGTGACACCGTCGCGACTACGTTCTATTTCGAAGTGACTGTGGTTGTATTCTGCAGCAGTTTCCCATTCTAGATTGACTATCTTATTTCCAAGGGCACGTGCATTGAAGTAAGACAATGACACAGGCAAAGCTGCTTGACCATAACAAACAGGACTAACAATGTTGGCGCTATTGACAACATTTGGAATTTTGCCCCAAACTTCTGAGAATGTCGCCGTGAGTGCACCGTCACCACTACCTAGCCAATCTTGCAAAATCGTCGAATATACCTGACGATAATCGTACAATTGATTTTTTAATTGAGTACCATACTCTAAGTCAGAGAGGTTGTCATTTGTACCTGAAACACCTGCTTGTACGCCATTTCCAAAGACAAACATCGGAGCAATCGTACCGTGGTCAGTACCGTAATTTCCATTCTCAATGGCACGGCGACCAAACTCTGAAAAAGTAGCAGTCATTACTCGGTCAGCAATACCTAAAGCTTGCAAGTCATCATGAAAAGCTTTGACGCCTTCAGCCAACTCTGTTAGCTTATCTGCGTGCCAACCGGTGTGTGTCGCTCCTAGTTCGTTCTGAATGTCGTGTGTGTCAAAACTAGCCAGGTCAACTAAGAAAACCTTAGTTTGAGAGCCGCCAGAGAGCAAACGAGCAATTGTTTTTAATTGACCAGACAGTCCAGTATCTGGATAGGTTTCCGAATTTGTCCCAGCATCATAAACTTCTGTTACGCGTTCGGCATAAAGATTTGTATTACTTTCTACTAATTGAATGTAGCTGATTTCTTCACCATATTCTCCTACTGGAATATTGGTTAAAGGACTACCTCCCACACCTTCTACTAAGCCTTGATAACCACTAGGGTTAACGCCCGTCAAATTGACGGCAGAGGTATATTCTGAAGTCGTTTTGAAAATCATAGACTGCTTCTTATCTGATAATTGTATACCGAGCGGGTCTGGGTTC
Source organism: uncultured Saprospiraceae bacterium (assembly GCA_937923465.1). Lineage (GTDB taxonomy): Bacteria > Bacteroidota > Bacteroidia > Chitinophagales > Saprospiraceae > JAHDCG01. Next base: position 6,887 of record CALDUB010000043.1, on the reverse strand, counting down.
TGTGTGGTAGGACTACCAATCAAAGCAGGGTATTCATACTCTAAGTAACGACCAACCCAACCCGAAGTCAGGTTAAATTTATCAGGAGTACTATCACCACCCGTCAGCCAGAGGTCCGTACTCTTAAAGTGAGAACCATTCGTGTTTTCGTAACCCGTACCTTGGATTAAATGCATTTTTCCGTCTTCGTACATCGACTTTAGAGGGGCTAAAGAAGGATGAAGCCCCACACTATGGTCAGTATCTAGATTCAAAATTGCAGTATCTGTTAATGCAATATTTTCACGAAGCGCATTATAGGTATCCAGTTGGTCAAGAGGGACAACAGTATTTAGACCGTCATTTCCACCGAGCAGATTGATTAAAACTAAAACACGGTCTTGAGAGTCTTCACAATTTAGAGCGCTCATCATCAAAGGAGAAGCAACCGTTCTAAGGGCAATGCCGTTGAGCATTAGAGGACCAGCTGCTGCGGAGGTATATTTAAGGAAATTTCTTCTTTTCATTATAAATATATTTTCTGACTGTTGAAAAGTCAGAATAGATTGAAATTTAGATTGAATTAGTAAAACAGGAAATTTACTACATTAATTGATACTCTTGGGAATAAATCAAACCTGTAAAGAGTCCCTCTAAAGCGATACGTACACCCGAGTCATCACCTGTATTTAAATAGTCTTGCCATTCCATTGACCATTCTTCTAGAGTAAAACCTTCTAAAAATACGTTGTTTACGAAATAATTCAATCTGTCAGCATCTGGTTCTTCTGGGAAGATATAATTACATAACTCATTTACTAGTTGAGTTGCATTAGAAGGAGTTGTAACGACACCACTATTTTCAATAAATGATACCATATCAAACGTTACTCCACCCAGTGAACCCCAACTAAGAAGTCGTTTACCTTGAATAAATTGCTCAGGCAGTTTATATCTCGCCACAAGGGTAGAGGAATTGAACCAATCTCTTGAATAGTTTGGAGCTTGATAATAAGCTGCATATCCTGCTACATTATTAGGTTCTAATAAATTAAATCCTGCTTGTTCAAACATGACATCCATTACAGAGTACCACCAAAAACTTTCATAGTGATTGGCAGAGTCCGAAACAGGATGTGGCGGCTCTATCTCGAAAAAATTCATCATTTGTAGGACGCTATCCATTGGCGATTTTATCATATTGCCAATTACCTTATTAGCTGACTCACTTGGACCTTCGTTATAGAAGTGTTGAGATTTTAAGAGTTGCTTTACGGTAGTTGCTAAATCGTAGTTATTATTACGACAAGTCACGGCAAGAGGAATGATAACATTCGTTTCGATATCTGCTGTAATCTCTTTACCAACAAAATAATTATAAAGTCTCCTGCAAAGTGTAATTGCAGTAGCATCTTGGTCAAAAATCATGTCTACGAAAGTCTCCAATTCTGTCCACATCTCCTCTGCGCTCGTCGCCCCCGCAATCTCTAAATTATCAAATGCAGAGCTAAACTGCTTAGGATTGGTATCATGATGCGTAAAAAGAGTATAATTACGCGTAATACCCGTTTCTGGGTCAGCGTGAGTAGGGTCTGTTCGGTCGCCATATCTCCAACCTGTCAGTAATCGTGCTGCTGTGACAACATCTTCTTCTGTATAATTTGTATAATTTCCTGGAGCAATCTGTGGACCCTTTCCAATAGTGAACAGTTCTAGAAATTCTCTTGCGAAATTTTCATTTGGATTCCACCTGTGGTTCCAGCGATTGTCTAAATAACTAGACATCGGATTATCTGTTACTATTTTAAGTGCTAAAGTTTTATAGCTTCCCAAGGCATAAATACGAAGCAAACTCAAATAATCATACATGTACACCGTGTCTGATGCATCAGAGTGCATGGTCATGTACTGATGTAAGAACATCATCATTTTTGAGTTGATAGAAGTATCTCGGTACGACTCATCAATCCACCATACTTTTAGATAGTTTCTTTGCTTCCATTGAGGAGGGGCGGTAGCTGCCGAGTTATTAATCCAAGGAGTACCTGTTTCACCGTTGATAGGTTCAGATAAGAATGTAGGAGGGACTGTAAATAGAGCTTCTACAGCATCTTCTGCTGACATGGCAGCAAAGGTCTCTATGCGTTGTCTATTTATTTTATAAGTAGTACGACGAAGAAGGTGTTTTGCTAACCTTTCTCCCAATAGCCCTGTGTGAGCATCTAATGAAGCCATAAAATATTATGTTTTATTTTCAAATGGATAACCTGTTAAGTGCGTGACACTATTTATGTGGATAAATTTGACAGAGAGATTTTTTTGATAGTTTTCTTTTAAAAATCGTTGCATGCCGTGTGCCGATGCTTTGCTCGGCGGTCTGCATCACAGCCTGCCCCGACACTTCGGGGGAACTATTTTTAAGAGGAAAATAACTTGTCCCGACGCTTTGCTCGGGAGCGTAAAAACATCCTGTCAAAATGTCCAGATAAATAAGGTTACGTACTTAATTATAGGTCTTTGAAGTTATTTAAATTTTACTAATTTTTATATGCGGTCAAAATCTTCCTTATTTCTCAAATGAAACCACCCACATTCCTCTTAAATCTCCGGGGAGATAGCCAATAGCTTTATCCTCAGGATAGGCTTTAAGAATGTGTTTGTAGTCACTTTCAGCTAATGTCTCTCCGGTTTTTCCGTGACACTTCAGACAGGGAGGCGCAATTATAATTGGAGCATAGAAATTGTACGATTTAACCAAAGGGCTAGGAGCCTCCCCATTTTGCAATTGATTGGCAAAAGTATTTAACACCTCAATTTCAGTCTCCGTTGGAGCATCCATTGGATTACGGTATTTAAGAGATGTGCGTTTGATACGCACCTTGTGTGCCTTAGATAGGCTATCTATTAAGGGCAATGCTGCGACATTACAATAAGATACAGCATTGGCAACGCCGCCCTCTTGCAGCGCACTTTGCAGTTTGCTTGAAAGTGCTGCGAATGCTGTTGCTGTTATTTTACTGCCTTCTACTAGGTAGTCTACAGAGTTATTGTCAGGCTCATTAGTCTTAGCTGTTTCTTCAGAAGACAAACTCTGACAACTGCCAAGTATGGAAATAACGAAAAGAAGAAAAAGGAAATTCTGTTTCATTAAAAAATAGTTTTGTCGTACTTATCCCCCGAGTTTTGTGAATTTTCTAAGCTCTTGTCATAGCGCATCGAAACATGCAAATATATAGAACGAGACAATCGCAAAATCGTAAAATAAGTTGCTGCAGCTAAAAGTAGAGTAACTCCCATTGCTGCATTGACCGACCAGTCATAGTACAATACCAAAGCTAAGGTAGGCAAAAGCAGCATCCAAGAAGAAATACCGTAAGAGATGATAAGTGCACCAAAATAAAATCCAGGTTCTGGTTCAAAATGTAAATTACATTTTTCGCAGCGCTTGTGCATTTTTAAAGGGTCTGTAAATTCAAACGGTTTTTTGAACATATCACCTTCTTTGCACCGAGGGCATTTATAGTTCCACATTGCTTTCCATGAAAAATTCATAATTCTATATTTATCGTTTAAAAAACTGGAAATTAAAATAGCTCTTAAGCTTGAAGTGCGATTACTTCATCTACACTACCTCCGTTATAAACTTCTTTGAGTCCATTAGCTCTTAGAAAATTCATTGCTCTTCCACTCCTGTTACCACTACGACAATACACCACAATTGGCATTTTCATCTGCTTAAACTCTTCTATCCGTTGCTCGACTTCTCCTAAAGGAATATTAATCGCATTCTCTGCTTTTCCCGTTTTGAATTCATAGTCTTCACGCACATCGATTACGGTAGGCGCTTGTTCTTTGAATATTGCTGCTAAATCCATATTGAAAGTTACTTTAGTATTAATTAATGATACAAATTTAGCGGGTATTAAAGTGGGATTTTGTGATGTAAATCACAGAGAATAATGTAGTTTTTACTCGACATTCAGGCTTGTTACTTTACTTCTAATTAAGCAAAAAATCGGACATAATTATTTCGTATATCTCGTTTTAATGTTTAGTTATGGTGGTGAAATTGACAGTACTAAATATACTATAAATATCACAAAATTTCTTCGCGTTGCTGCACAGCCAAACTAACAGCCAATTCCTCCTGCGCATGTTCGAGAATACTCTTATTCCCTACTAATTTTGCTGCTTTTTCTAATCCCTGCAAAGACAATAATCTACGCGGATGTCTTTTCAATGATTTTTCAAAAACAGTCACGGCTTCTGTCACCTGACCTATTTCCAATAACCATTCTCCATAGGCTTCATGCACTGGTTTTAAAATAGTAGGAGGACCAAAAGAGTAATTAAGTGTTTCATCCAAAGCTGTTGCTTCTTCAAAAGCAACTTTAGCAGCTGCCTCATTTCTGGCAAGAATTGCAGCACAAGCAGTTAATTCTAATTCCATGATGTGTACCATATCAATATCTAATTGGTTGGGTGGTTTGTTTGCAAATCCGCCCGCACTACACATCGCAAATCCTTTTTCGCCAATCATGTACTGTGCATTTACACGGTTTTTCTTCATTTCCTTAATAATAGTGGTCAATACCTTTTCATCCCCACTATTATAGGCTTTCATTCCTTTCAAATAAGCCAATCCTGCTTCTTTCGTAATAGGTAAATCTGATACATCTAATTCAATATTAGAAAATTCACCTTCCCAATTATTCGTTTCTACCATTTGCGCGCCTTGCATAGCTAGGAGGTAGGCACGAGCTGATTTGGTTGATTTCTCTGTAGTATATTGTTTCATACTGCGGAGTAGTTGAGCTGCTTTATCCGTTTCTCCTCGTTGTAAAAGTCCGTATTGTAGCCAATTTAGCGCGTGATAACTACGTGCATCGTTGTCTAATTCTTTACGTTTCATACGTTTCACGCCAGCATTCCAAGATGCAATATTAGAATTAACGACATCATTCCAATTTCCTAGTGCAGCATAAATATGCGACGGCATGTGCAATGCGTGGGCAGCATCAGGAGCTACTTTTGCATAACTATCCGCAGCAGATTTGGCGAGGTGTGCATGTTCTGGGTCATCAAAAGAATGTATTAAATAATGCAACGCACCAGGATGTTGCGGATTTTCTTTGAGGATGCTTTGTGCGATTTCTGCGCTTTTTCCGTATAGTTCTTCATTCCTTCCATTGCGAGAAGAACCTAAAAGAGATACGGCATATAAGGCGGCGACTTCGTTGTTTTCTGGATATTTTTCCGTCAGTTTTTTCATAAAGTTTTTATAAGCAATATCGCGGTCGTACTTAGTGCCGTCTCCAAATAAGACTTCTGCGGCATTAAATAAATCCATTTCAAACTCTGACTGAATAAGCATAGCACGCGCTTCTTCATTTTCGGCTAAGCGGTTAAGCGCATCTCGTGCTTTTTCCCTTTCTTGACGTTGCCAGAGTGAATGATTATAAGTCATTGCTTCTCCCCAATATGCCATAGCAAAAAGGCTGTCAGATTTTTGAGCTTCTAAAAATTCAGTACGCGCATCTTCATATTCAAAACTATATAATAACAGCATTCCTTTTTCAAAATAGGGTAGGGCTTCCGCTGCTCCGGAGACTTGAAAGTCAATAGAGCCTAAACGACTTTCCGATTTTGTTTCATTAGCTTGCTTGGCGGTATTTTCATTTTTTTCTGTACAAGAGAAAATGAGCAGGAAAGAGAAAAGTAAAATTGAAATTTTGGAAAAATTCTGCATGGTTAATATTTTGAATGAAAACGTGTTTGAATTTGCTTAGCAAAAGTACCAATTCCCTTGCTACAAATAAAAATCAGTTCGATAAAAGTAAATTCATCGAACTGATTCAGGTGAACAAATTTTTGGATTTAGTGTGGCAATTTAGACCGCAAAGCACCATACAAATATGTCCCAGCAACAGAACTAAGAATAACCAAAAGTATAGTCCAAGCGCCATGTCCCAAAAGGGTAAACATCGGACCAGGACAAGCCCCAGTCATCGCCCAACCCAAACCGAAAATCGTACCTCCGAAAAGATAACGAGGAATAGACATCGCCTTATCATTAAAGCTGATTTGGTCGCCATTGATAGTTTTGCCGTTTACTTTTTTAATAATCGCAAACATAATCGCTCCGAGAACAACTGCCGTACCTATGATACCGTACATGTGAAAACTTTCAAAGCGAAACATTTCTTGAATGCGAAACCAACTGACAGCCTCTGATTTGGTCATAACTATACCGAAAATAATACCGACAAAAAGGAATTTTAGTAATTTCATATCTATTTAATTTAAAGCTAAAATTTGAGGAAGAATGACCCAAGTCATCAATAAGCCACCGATAAAAAAGCCGATAACCGCGATTAAAGAAGGTAGTTGTAGATTGGATAATCCACTGATGGCATGACCAGAAGTACAGCCCCCCGCCCAACGTGTTCCGAAGCCTATTAGCAAACCTCCGAGGATGATAATCATCAGATTACCAATCGAAAAAGCATTTTCAACTGCAAAAATTTCATTGGGGACATAGCCTGTTCCTTCTTCCATTGTTTGTGGTGTCTCGATGCCTACACTTGACAAATAGCTTTGTGTTTCTGCTGAAATTTGTACTGGTTCAGGGCTGGCAAACCAAGTTGTTGCGATAAAACCGCCGATTACAGCACCTCCAATGAAGACCAAATTCCAGATTTGCTTACGCCAATCAATCTTAAAAAAATCGTGCTTTTTTCCTGCGCCACCAATAGCACACATCGTGCGTAAATTAGAGCTGACGCCAAACTCTCCGCCAAACCAGAGTAAAAGAAACATGACAAATACTATCATCGCTCCCGATACCGACCAATGCCACGGCTGGCTGATAAATTCAATTATTGAATACATTTTTTGTGTTTAATTAT
>CALDUB010000042.1 GCA_937923465.1 uncultured Saprospiraceae bacterium | reverse complement strand
TTATCGAATAGGTACTGCCATTTCTATAACTGACCAATGGGCAGAGTATTCTTTTATTTATAATGCGCCCTTGACGGAAACCGTTTTGTGTAATTTTGATTTGGGAGATGAAATCGGGACTTTTTGCTTTGATGATATGTTGTTTGCGCGTTCTGTTTTACTGCCTTTAGATTTGGCTTATTTTGAGGCGGAAAGAACGCACAAAGGTTTTGTTGAGTTAAGTTGGGAAACATTAGCGGAAGAGAATTTATCTCATTTTGTGGTGCAACGCAGTTCTGATTTAGATACTTGGGAGGATGTTGAAAATATGTATGCGACGAATGCGCCTGATGTTTATAGTTTATTGGATGAAAACCCATTTTGGGGAGACAGCTTCTACCGTCTGAAAAGTATTGATTTTGACGGGACTTTTTATTTAAGTCAAATTGCAAAAATAGAACAAAACACAAATGATTTGCTTCTTTCCCCTAATCCTACTCTAGGCTTATTTCAAGTTAAAGGGCAAGGAATTGAGGCGCTTCGTGTCTATAATCTAATGGGCGAATTAATTCAAAATGTAACGATGCAAATGAATGATTTGTCGGTTGATGTCGATTGTAGTCAGTTCGCTAAAGGTGTTTATTATGTAGAGATTTTGCAGAGTGGACGTCGATTTTGGCGAGAGGTGATTCTCTTGTAATTTGGAAGTCCTTGCACTTACGTACAAGGCAGAAGGTTGTCGTGCCCCTGAGCAAAACATCGGGACAAGGTGTGGCATTTGAATGTAAATAAATAGTGTCACTTACTTATATAAAGAAGCCCCATGATTTGATAATCACGGGGCTTCTTTATTGATACAAAAAATTATACTGTTCGGTCAATTTCCTTTACTAAGTCTGTGATATAAACATCATCAATAGACTCTAAAAGCATGGCTTCCACCACAAAGTAAATCTTAAACAAATCCTCGTTATTTGTAGTGATAACTACCCAGCCAGGGTTATATTTCTTAGTATTCACTTCAAAACAAAAAGCGATATCATCCACTAATAGTACGTCCGTAAAATTCCATACGACCAAGTTTAGCAAGTACGCTTTTTGAAAAGAAGACCAGGTTCCTTGGGCATTAAAACGCTTGATTTCTTCATTGCGAAATTCGCCCGCTAAGAAGGATTCTATAAATTCTTTGTCCATATTATTGGTTATTGAATCATTGGTTATTATGTTATTCTCCTACGAATAACACAATAATCAATAACGAGTAACAAATCTACAATCCTAACTTCTTACGCATCGGCTTTGGAATTCCATTCTTATTCATCAAAAATGACAATGTCTTCAAGCGCACGTAATTCTTTGACATGTAAAGGTAACCTTCATAGTCATTTCTGTTACCCCAAGAGTTCTTCACCAAGTACCATTCTTTACCATTTTGGTCTTTACTCATACCTACCAACTGCATACCGTGGTCGTCAGTCGTCGTGTAATTATCATAAGCCATTTGACGTGCTTCCGCAGTGATAGTCATCTCTGGCTGAGGTCCGTTAAACATGTTGTCGCGTTCCTCTTTTGACATTTTACTGTAGTCTGTCTCTGGTACATAAGCGATACCATTTCTCCAGCTAAATGACTTTTCACTCACATCACCCGCCCAAGAAATTGAGTAACCTTCTTTCAATGCATTGTCAATGATAGTAATCATATCTTCCATCTGCACATTGTAAGACTGACCATAATTCCAGTTGTCAGGTACCATGATAATCATTGGTTGATACATCGGCTGGTGCGTAAAAGAAGTAATTTGAACGTAGTCATCCGCATCAATACCCATGTAATCTTTACCAAAAGATTGTGGTGTATATTTTTTGCCTTCATACTCAAATGTCTCTGGCACTTTACCTAAATAAACATCCAAAACAGCACCGAAAGCTTCTTTCCAAACTGGTGATACTTTCTTATTTTTGTTTTCAATAACCGCATCCAACATACCCTTCAACACACCGTCCAACTCACCGTGACGATTGATATCTTCACCGTAGTTTAGACCAGCATATAATGATTGAGGAACTGCGCCGTATTTTTTAAACATATCTGTCACATCTGGCAATGCACCACCCTGACCAAAGTTTAAGTTACCGTGCATACGTACGTATCTGTCCGCTTTCTCTTCGTAAGTTCTGCGTACCGTGTACATCTCCGCAATATCAACTGGCTTTTTACCTTTTTTCACCATTTCACTTTCGAGAAATGAGTTAGAGCTGTAAGACCAACAAGTACCTGAGGCACCTTGGTTTTTAACTTCTGTACGCTCAATATCGTATACGTCTGTCCATTGAAAACCTTCTTTTGCGTTTTCACTTTGGTTGTCTTTGACTTTGTTGATTAAGTCAACTTGTCCGTGTGCCGCGAATGCGAAAAGGGCAAGGAAACAAGTAAGAAAGAGTTTATTTTGCATGATTTCTTTTTATTTGGTTAATTATGTTGATTGGTTGAATAGTTGAGTCATTCTATTCATCTAAAGCCCGAAGTTACAAAGGGAGAGATGAAAAATAAAATTTAGTTGGCAGCTCTGCCAAAAATGGGCTAAAGAGTTCAAATAAAAAATGCCGAAGACTTCATATCAAAGAAATCTTCGGCATTCCCCCCGTCTATCGTCCACCATCAAGCAAAGCGACCGTCCACCGTTTCTACTTCATCATTTTCATAAAAGTCCCGACAAACCAGTTATTCTCCGACTTTACCAAAGCATCCAAAGTACTGTCTGCTTTATCAGAAAAGAGTTTAATATCTTTCAAGACTTTCTTAAATTCTTCCGCTTCTTCTGTCTTTTCCTCGATTTTATCCAATTCATTAAGGACTTTCAACATCGGTTCGAGTTCTTTCTTTTTACGGCGTACGATGATTTTTTTCACTACATCCCACATATCCTTTTCCGCTCGAAAATACTCTTTACGTTCGCCTGGTTTTAGTTCTTTATACACTAGTCCCCAATCAATGAGCTCTCTCAGATTCATATTCGCATTACCACGAGATATTTGCAAATCTTCCATTACATCTTCCGCACTCAATGACTCTGGCGCAATCAACAACAAGGCGTGTATTTGCGCCATAGTTCGATTAATACCCCAATTAGAGCCGATGACTCCCCAAGATTGAATGAATTTTTCTTTTCCTTCCTCTAATTTCATGATTTACTATTTAATTGGAATAAAGACGTTAGATGTTAGACTTTAGATAATAGACTTGTTTGCAAATAATATTAAAAAATACTTCTAATTTTTGAGGTCAGATATCTAAATTATATAGAAAACGTAGAATTCAGATTATTAAAGTTTCAAAAGTTTCCGAAAGATAAATAAATTTATTGGGGTAATTGTTTAAAAATGGTAAGGAAAATCGAAATTAAAGATAAGTGCTGCTAAGAATGTCTTGCCAAGAACTCGTGATTGGAACACGGACGAATCGAATGAACACGGATTTTTTCGAACGTTTCTAATACAATTTTATCAAAACAGAAAAATCCGCGTCCTATCCGCGTAAATCCGTGTTATCCGCATTTCTATCATGTATTCTTTGCCCCTCAAATACTTCCCTCTCCCGTTCAAAACTCAAATAGTCATACTGCTTTTCTAAACCTTCAATTTTCTTCAAATTATTTTCTAAAAAAATCTGATGCGCAACAGATGCCACCTGAAAAGGACGATGCGTCGCCATTGCTTTCAACTTCTTTATCTCTCTAAAAATCTCTTCCGTTTTATCCGAAAATAATGCCTCTCTAAAATACTCCCAGATGTAATCAACCGCCACCTCATTTGGATGCAACATATCCTTCGCATAAAAACGATAATCCCGCAAATCATCTTGCACCAATTCATAAGCAGGAAAATAATGAATGAAATTTTCTTCTTGACACAGCGTATCAATTGCGAGAATTAAAACGGCTTTACTCCGTTGATTTTCGATAAATCCGTCATTAGTGTGCCGCACAGGGCTTACCGTCATAATCACTTCTAAATCAGGGTTCTGTGCCTTTATTTTTCGCAAAACAGTTAGCAAACTCTCCTTTATTTCATTAATAGTCAATCTCCTACGCGTAAATAATTTCTGCGGTCTTTTATGACAGTTGGCAACGACAATTCCTGTTTCCTTTTCTTCCCAAACGAAAGCTGTTCCTAAAGTTATCAATAAGCGATTCGTATCTTTTAGAAAAACATTTGCGTCATTTAAATTAGCATTAATATCTTTTAAAAAACTGGCCTTATCTGCCTGCGAAAAGCGGGTATGATGCAGCCGACTATGCCACAAATCATTGTGCTGTAAAATATCCTTTTTTGTAATTTTTTCATTGCTAAAAATCCGCTCCAGAGTCTGTGCGACGGAACTTGGATTGTAGAGAATCCCGAATGGATTGAGTAGCATTTGGAATTTATTCTCTTCTAATTTACTTCCGATATTTTCCGCGAAGCACGAACCGATAGAGAGAATCTTGTCTCGATGAGTCAATTCAAATGGGAAAAGCGGTATTTTAAATGTTGTGCGAAAACTTTTCATGTCCAAATGTAGGAATTAAATTATATTTGTGAAGACAGTTATCAAAACACTTAGATAAAATGCAATACAAATTAACAATCTTACTTATTTTATTCACTTTATCAACTGCTAAATCTCAAGATTATTACAACAAAATCATAGATGTAAGAGAGGGGCAGGATGATCGCTGTTACGAACTGGAAAACTATAATAATTTTTTATATACAAGGTCTCCCGAGAGCGGTACTGACACAGGAGAATTTTACACAAGAATTTCTAAATTTAATTTAGAAGGCAACTTACTTAATTCTGTAATGTTTGACTCCCTCATCACCTACCCGTTATCTCTTCGTAATATGAATTTGGTTGAAGATACTTTATTAATCTTAGGTAACAAATCAGCAGACAAACAAATTTCTATTCAGTATTGCTCTACGGATTTGGAAGATTTGGGACGCTTAGAATATACCATAGATGTAGAGGGTAGTGGTATATTTGTAAATTATTTACTGCAAAATGAAAACTATTTTTTCGCAGTCGGTCATGTGTATTTTCATGATGATGAGTTTCCAGTGAAGGACTCTGAAGGCATAATAATACGTATAAACAAAATTACAATGGACGTAGATAGCACCTTTACTTATACACGTGGAACAACCGATTTTATTTTTGCTCGACCACGGATAGATGAATTTGGAAACTTATCTGTTTCTTATCGTGAATCTACTGATAATGACGGCATACTTGGCAACCAATACGGCGTTATAAAATATGATGAAGATTTTAATGAATTATGGGCTTTTGATATACCTTTTCATAGCACTTCATACGAAGCAACGGCACACCATTATGAATTTGACAACGGCAATATTGTATTTACTGACCGAGGGCGGGACACTTTGATTTTTACCGCTTCTATTGCTCCTGCACTACACTGCACGAATACAGACGGCACTCAAATTTGGAGGAGACAAGAGTATATTATTTCCAATGAAATACTAGCTGGCACTACCAGATACTATTCAGAAGGTTTGATTAATCAAGAGGGTGATTTGGTCTTAGCAAGTTACTACTTTGACCCTTATATTTCCATTGAAGCGCGTTTAATTTGTGTGTCACCATCTGGTGAGTTACTGTGGGAGAGATTATACGAAAGCCCTTCTCTTGATTGGGAGTCTTCTGTTGCAGAAATATGTGGTTTAACAGAGTTAGCCAATGGGGATTTAGTTCTATATGGTTATCAATTATTAAATTTACCAAATCTAAACCACTGGCTCATCAAAGTTAACTCCTTCGGATGCTTAGAGCCAGGCTGTGAGTTAACGTCTATTGATGAGACTCAAAAAGAAGAACAAATTATAACTATTAGTCCAAATTTGGTCAGAAGAAATGCTTCGATACTTATTAAATCTATAAATGTAAGTGAAATAAGAGAAGCTACTATTATGCTTTACTCTATAAAGGGCGAGTTAATGAAATCAGAGAACATTTCTTTATCTGATAGACAAATACAGATAGAAGTGGGTAATTTGCCTGTTGGTTCTTATATCTTGGTAGTGAGTAATGAGGGACGAGTTCTTCAGACGGAGAAAATTATTATTGTGGAATAGTATTGACATAAAAAACGAGTGAAGAATACATGACTCTTCACTCGCTTTTTTATTCGCCTTTGCAGCTAAAGCTACTGGCACAGTCTAATTCGTCGGCGTAGGAAATGCACTATAAAAAGTCTTCACCTGCGGTTCAGTCTCCACTTCTTTAATCGCTTTTATCATATCCGAAAACTGCGTTTTCAAGTTCGTCATCTCTTCTTTCTCTGCATCATCTTTTCCCTCTACAGCACCGTCATGTGCAGCAAGATAAAAGTCATTTAAAGTCTTTACCGCAGCGAAACGACGGAATGGGGAAATCTTCATGTCTCCACCAATCGCATTCATTCTTTCTGCACCTTTTATCAATGTCGCTTTATCTCCTTGCGCGACTAACTTACCGTAGCTTTCATAGAAACTAATAGCACTGTAACCGTCCACACCGTCCAATCCTTTTTCAAAGAAAGGTAAATATTTAGGGTCTCCGCTTTCAACATAAATCGCTGCTACAGAGCTTAAAATATCAGAATTCTCTGAATTTTCTAAACTCTCCGCTGCTGCCAATGCCGCTACGGGGTCTATATTTCTCAAGCCCGCTAATGCTGCTGCTTGCACAGAATAAGCGCGTGCATTTTTCATTGTATTGGTCAACAAGTCTGTGTATTTTTTATCACCTGTCGAGGACAAAAGACCGATTGCCTGTTTTCTTACTTCTGAATGTGGGTCTTTTGCTGCTAGATTTTCTACGATTTGAATATTTGCTTCTGTTGCTTCTATACCGCCCATTGAAATCAAACGAATAACCCAAAAATCATCCTGCAAACCAGTTTGATATAAACCCGCTACCGCAGGATTTGTACTTTCAGACAATTCACGCACACTCTCTATACGGTTAACAAAAGACTTCGTATTCATGAATTGAAAAATTAATTCATCTTCCGTTTTGCCCTCTGGTGTTTTCTCTGCCAATAAAACTTTCTCTGGGTCAATGTCTACAAATAGAGGTTCTAAAACAACAGGAATTAAGAATGTTTCTTCTCGCTTAGTCACTCTAATATTTTCGCGTGCTTTCGTCGCCACACCTGTATATATATCAACTTGGAGAGGCAATTCGAAAACAGAAGGGTTACGCGCAGGGTCTTGTGTTTGCATAACTGTCAACTCCAAATTTCCTGTTTCTGCATTGTAGTATTTGCTGAATTCCAAATTTGGATGTCCTTGTTGCAAATACCATTGATTGAAAAACCAATTCAAATCTTCGCCCGTTGTATCTTCAAATGCCATACGCAATTCGTCCACCTCAACAGCAGTTAAAGCATTGTCATTCAAATACTTATTCAAACCTGCAAAGAATGCATCATCGCCTAAATAATTGCGCAACATGTGTAAAACCATGCCGCCTTTATTATAACTGTGCGCATCAAACATGTCTTCTTTGTCATCATAAGCGAAATGAATCAAAGGGTGTGTTCCCTGTCCACGTGCTTGACCAAGATAACCGTCAAATTCTTCTAACCAGTGTAAATCTGCCGCGTCTTTTCCATATTTGTGCTCCAACCATAGATACTCCGAGTAGTTAGCAAAACCTTCATTCAAAGTTAAATTTGCCCAACTCTCACAAGTCACATAATCACCAAACCAGTGGTGCATCATTTCGTGCGCCACTACTTTTTCATTCGTCAATTCATCAATCAAATCACGTTCCGTCGCTTGCATGAATTCTCCAAAAATAACGGCTGTCGTATTCTCCATTGCACCTGACACGTAGTCGCGCACAACTGCTTGCGAATACTTTTCCCAAGGATATTCTACCTCTAATTTATCAGAAAAGAAAGTCAACATTTCAGGAGTGTGCGGGAAGATTGCACGGGCGTGCTCTTCAAATTCTGGCTCGACGTAGTAGTTGACATCCATGCCTTTCCACTTGTCTTGCACCATGGCAAAGTCACCAACGACCAAAGCAAAAAGATAAGGCGCATGTGGTTTTTCTTGTTTCCAATAATCGGTGCGCGTACCGTCTCCGTTTTCTGTGCTTTTGAGTAAAAGTCCGTTAGACATCGTTTTGTATTTCGATGCAACAGTAACTGTTAATTCTTGTGTTGTACGCTCGTTTGGCTTGTCAATTGTTGGAAACCAACGAGAGTTACTTTCTGTTTCTCCTTGTGTCCAGATTTGCTGTGGCTTGTCTGCTTCTTCGCCGCGTGGATTGATAAAAAACAAACCTTTATCAGAAGTAATGGCTGCGCTACCTCCGTCAGAGGAAGGACTAGCAACATAGCTCATTTTAAGCACGTATTGTTCCTCACGTGTATAAGTCTTGCCAAGATTGATAACGATGTCATTACCGTCATAATCATAAGTCAAATCCTTTCCATTCGCGTCAGTCACCTTAGAAAACTCAAAACCAACAGCATCTAAACTAACCGTATTAGTCGGATGAAAAAATGGTTTCAAAGTCAATATTGCTTCTCCGATAACTTGTTCTTTTTCCCAGTTAAAACGAAGATTTAATTTTGTATCTAAAAGGTCATTGTCTCTTTTTGCAGAGGGGTTGTAATTGTCTATCTCAAAACCAGCTATTTCGGAAGTCTCCACTCGTGGCGCGGAAATGACCATAGTGTCCAATTGCTCAAAAGTAGCATCGGGAATCATGGTGACGGTTTTCGGGGTACAGTTTGTCATAAAGGCGACGACTGCAAG
>CALDUB010000041.1 GCA_937923465.1 uncultured Saprospiraceae bacterium | reverse complement strand
TACGCTTGGTAGCCTATTGATTTATGATACTTTTTAAGCCGCAGCGCGGCGGCACGAAGTAAATAAGGATTAAAAAATTGCGGTCAAAACAAAAAAGTCATCTCAAATCTTCATGATGAAAATTCGGGATGACTCATGTTTAGCTCATGACTTTAGTCGTGAGTTTAAAATTAATCACACAACAAATAAATCGGGTCTAAAGTAATTATATTACTCTTATTTCCTGCTCGGTCTTCGATGTACATTTCATAAATGACCGTATCTCGTTGAAAGTCAGGAAATGCATCAGTCACAGGCTGGCAACCCGCAAAACCTGGAGGAGGCACACAGCATGTGACAATTGGAAAGCGAATTTCGCCACTAATCCCGTTATCTGACCCCAGTTCGGGTACCATAGGCATAAAAAGAGCCGTTATTGCGCCATTTTGGCTAGGACGAGTATCAATGAGATAGATATCTTGGACATTATCAAAAAAGCCAATATCCCCGTCGCCGTCTGTGAAATTTATAGTGACAAAGGCAGAATCTTGCGCTTGTTGGATTGTATTGTTTGCGATGCTACCAAATTCGATAGTTGGTTCTGGCGGAAAATCTGGCGGCTTGGTGCAAGCACACAAAATTGTCGTCAAAATAAGAAGATAAAAAAAAGTATGCTTTATCATTTAAATGTGTTTTGTCATTTTGGAAGTGGAATTTTACCGTATCTCGAAACCCTCGTTTCGGAAATGTGGGCGTTACTGATACCAAATTTCAATTTTTTACACAAAAAATCAAAATTCTCCTTCTACTATTATCAACGATGAAATAAAGATTTTAGTTTTGCTTTTCTATGATTGGAATGTCATTTACACAACAACAAGAATATTTGAGAGATGCGGTGCACACTGCTACCGAAGAGACCTTTGTGTCCTTGGCTTTAGATGTATTTCGGTTTCAAGCAAAATTCAACCCTCTATACGCGGAATATTTACGCTTACTAAATGTAAATATAGCTGAAATAGATAGCATTTTTGATATCCCTTCCCTTCCTATTCAATTTTTTAAAAGTCATCAAATAAAAACGGGTGATTGGTCAGATAAAATGACTTTTACAAGTAGTGGCACTTCAGGAAATACAACCTCACGTCACTTTGTCAAAGAACCTGAATTTTATCTAAAAAATTGTCGATTAAATTGGGAAGAAAATTATGGAAAAGTAGAAGATTATTGCATTTTAGCCTTACTTCCAGCTTACCTAGAAAGAGAAGGTTCTTCTCTGATTTTAATGGCAGAAGACTTCATAGAAAAATCAAAATATGAGCAGAGTGGATTCTTCCTTTACGATACAGAAAAGCTATTAAAAACGATAAAGGAATGTCAAGAAAAGGGCATTCCTACAGTACTTTTAGGCGTTACATTTGCTCTGTTAGATTTAGCAGAAAAAGAGACGGTTGACTTATCTAATATCATCGTCATGGAGACAGGAGGAATGAAAGGTAGAAGAAAAGAAATTACAAGAAAGGAAATGCACCAATTTCTATGTAAGTCATTAAATATCAAGGAAGTGCACTCAGAGTATGGCATGACAGAACTCTTCTCTCAAGGCTACTCTAAAGGCGCAGGAATATTTGAGCCCTCCTCTACCCTACGCATTTACACACGTGAAGTAACGGACCCTTTTACCAGACAAAAACACGGTAAAACGGGTGTGATTAATCTTATTGATTTAGCTAATTACAATACCTGCTCTTTTATCGCAACAGATGACTTAGGAAAGACTTATGAGGACGGTACTTTTGAAATATTAGGAAGGTTGGACGCGAGTGATATCCGGGGATGCAATTTGCTGGTTGTTTGATTTGTTAGAATAGTTTGCAAACAACTCTAACTATTCTAACAAATCAAACTATTCTAACAATAACAAACAATTCAAACTCTATTTTCTATCCCCAACAAAGCTTTCTTCCTTGTATTTGAAGAGAACATTAAAAGTCGTCAAACTACCGTAAATACGTGTCAAATATTGCTGCAAATTTACTTTCTCCTCATCATTTAGATTGTTGCTACTATTTATGCGCTGTTCCATTACTCTGAGACGGTCACGCACCATGACGATTTTATGGAAAAAGGCTTCCATAGGTATTTCCTTAGACTTTAAACCCGCATCGTTTGGTTTTAAAACCAGAGTTCCGTTATTCCACTTGTCTCCCAATTCAACCGTTTCTTGAATACCATTGTAGTGTTTCAATACTTTTACGAGTGCTTTTTCGGCATCATTAAAAGAAATTTCATCTTGCGCTTCAGTTGCCTCGATGATTTCCCATTTGTCATAAGTTTTACCTACAGCCTGCATGCCATGCAACATAAAGCAAACTTCGTAAGCAATTTTGCCTACACGCATCACTACGCCGCCACCAAATGCGGGATGCTTTACACGAGAGCCAATTCCGAGTATTTTTACTATTGGTTGAGTTAATGTATCGGTCATTTTTTGAATTTTAGCTTTTAGATATGTATCCAGAGACACATTTTAATTTATTTACATATAATCAAGAATTTCGCCAAATCCCGTTTCTCCCTCTTATTTTAATATAAATCAGGCTACTTTTGCAGGAATTTTTAAATCCGATAACTTTTTGAGATTTTATTGGTTTTATTTAAGTAATCAGACATAATTAGGTACAGGTTACTTATAAGCATTTAATCTAGTTTTAAAAGATATTCAAAACAACAAAAACATGAAAAAATATTTTTCCTCACTTTCCTTACTTTTAGTTACAGCATTTCTGATTTCAAGCTGTGAACCTTCGATTGACCCGAACTTGGCAGTCCAAGAAGCAGAATTTGCAAAAGTAATGGCAGGTCATGACGAGGTTATGCCTAAAACAGGTCAAATCAGCAAATTGAGCCGCCAGATGAAGAAATACATGAAGGACAATCCAGACTTGGACACGGAGACCAAAGGAAATGTCGCTGAAATGATTTCTAACTTAATGGTTGCCGAAGAAATGATGTTTGCATGGATGGCTAATATTAAGCAATTAAAAGAATTGCGGATAACGAAGAGTCACGAGGAGATTATGACTTACCTTTCTGAAGAAAATAAAACTATGGAAAACGTCAAACTTGCCACAAATGAAGGATTAGAAGAAGGTAAAAAACTTTGGGAAAGTCTTCAGCCTCAATAAGAGAGTCTGTATAAAAGCTTAAAATTATATTAGAACACAAAATCATTAAATCAATGAAGTATTTACTTGGAGTATTTTTAGTCACTTTCTTTTTTGCCTGTGATAATACGCCAGACGCCCCTGTCAAAGGTTTAGTAATCGCTAAAAAAGATGTTTTGCCCATTCTAGGCAATAGAGATATCGCAGAAAATGGCGATACTATATATCCAACTATTCCTGATTTTGCATTTATTAATCAGAATGGAGATACTGTTACCAATGCTGATTTTGAGGGAAAAGCTTATGTTGCTGACTTCTTTTTTATTCACTGTCCGACTATTTGTCCTAAAGTGACACAGCAAATGTTGCGCGTAAATGACAAGTTTGCAGATGATGACAATTTGATGCTATTAGCGCACACTGTTGACCCAAAGCGTGACGATGTTGCCGCATTGAAAAGTTATGCAGATAAATTAGACGCGAAAACACCCAAATGGCATTTTGTCACAGGAGACAAAGATGAACTTCATGGTATAGCAGATGATTATTTTAGCGTTGCTATCGAAAACCCTGATGCACCAGGAGGTTTTGACCACTCTGGTCGACTTATTTTAGTGGATAAAAATAGACATGTCCGTGCTTTTGCAAATGGAACAGACCCTGATGAAGTGACTCAATTCATTGAGGATATTAAAGTCTTATTAGCAGAGAAATAAAATTCAAAAGTGATGAAAATTCAATTTACAGTAGCTCTTGCTGCTCTTATCTTTTTTTGTACCTATTCTTGTAAAGAGGAGACTTTTTATCAAGGTCATTCTATTTATGACTCTATATGTGCAAATTGTCATATGGAAGACGGCAGTGGTTTGAAAGGTATCATTCCACCCCTTGCTAATTCGGATTATTTAAAGAATAATCAGTTGGAAGTAGCCTGTATTATTAGGTATGGAATGGAAGGTGACGTTGTGGTCAATGGTAAGACGTACAATCAGCCAATGGCTGGGATTACTTATGTCACGGATACCGAGATTGCTAACATTATCAACTACATCAACAATGCTTGGGGCAATGACTATGGAATGGTTGATTTCAAAAACTTAAGAATTAAATTAAAGGAATGCGCTGCGGAGGAAGAGAGAATACGACTAGAAGAACGTGCAGAGCGAATTAGAAAAATGAATCAGTAAGGAAGGATACATTTCAGGAAAAATTTAGCAAAAAAAGTGCTACTTGGCCGACAGGTTTCAAGTAGCACTTTTTTTTTAGCTTTTATAAAAAAGTTTTTTCGTATCTATGCACTCTATCTTATTTTGGGTGAGTAATCACAACAAAATGATTTCAAATTGAAGAACCACATTCGATAGAAAAAATAAATTCTATTTAAGCAGGATTTAAAACTTATCTACCGTATTACAGAATCTTTCTCAATTCATTTCTCAGTATGAAACAAATTTTCACACTATTCTTATTTCTGTTTTCTGTCTCGCTTTTTGCGCAAGCACCAGACAATGATGATTGTGATTTTATCATTGATTTGGGTGTCGCGCCATTTTGTCCAGAAGGCATTTTTTACTCCAATACAGACGCTACGCCTTCAGACGTTTTGCCTGGTTCGGAAGCACCTACAGATTGTAATAGCCTCGGTGAACCTCAAACAGATGTTTGGTTTTACTTTACGGCTGTTGACACTATTTTGGATTATACAATAACACTGACAGGTTTGGACAATCCAGACACTGGAGAGAGTGCAATTGTTAATCCTGTTATCGTGGTTTATCGTGGTGAAGGTCCTTGTGAAGACATGGAACAATTGCAATGTGCAGCAGCTAATATTGGCGATAACGATGTAGAGTTAGTCTTTGACTCTGCTCTAACGCCAGGTGCAGAGTACTATATGCGTATTTTTGATTATTCTGTCACAGGAACACCTAACTCTGGTGCTTTTCAGCTCTGTGTAGATGAGACAGTGACTCCGCCCAATCTTTGTGAAAACATCTTAACGACGGATTGTTCGGGAGAGATTTTTGACTGTGGTGGTCCTGAGGGAGACTATGAAGCTGGCAGTGATTTTAGTTTGACGATTACACCAGAAGGTGGTGCAGCTTGTATCACAATGTCTTTATTGTATTACAATATTGATGCTTTTGGAGATGCGATTACTTTTTATGACGGTCCTACCGCAACTGGTGCACCGATATCGGTTATTTCTGGAGGTCAGAATGGAGAAAGTACAGGTGCAGCATGTTATCAGGCTTCTGCCTCGAGTGGTTCCTTAACTATGGTATTTACGACTGACGGCTTTTTGGAGTTTGAAGGTTTTCATGCCGTATGGGAATGCTCTGATGAGCCTTGTGTCGAAAATGCGCAAATGACTTTGACGACGGATGTATCAGCAGAAGAAATAGCTTCAATTGTTGCGACTCCTCAGACGCAAGTTACAGTTACAAATATTAGTTGTGCAGACGGTGCTTATGGTACCTTTGAAAATGCAGATGATACAGATTTAGGTTTGAAAAGAGGTTTGGTTTTGTCTTCAGGACAAGTGGCTAGTGACCCTTTAAACTTCATTGTTGGTGCAGACTCGCCAGAAAATGACTTTGCAAGTACGAATAACTTCTTTCCTGCATTGACGGAACTTAACGTTTTGACAGAGTTGGCAGGAGGTGATTCATTAGGCTTTGGTTC
The DNA here is from genome assembly GCA_937923465.1 of uncultured Saprospiraceae bacterium. Classification (GTDB taxonomy): domain Bacteria; phylum Bacteroidota; class Bacteroidia; order Chitinophagales; family Saprospiraceae; genus JAHDCG01. The sequence goes on along the minus strand of CALDUB010000041.1, from coordinate 3,291 downwards.
TGAAGATGCTTGTTTTATCGAATTAGACGTATTTGCCAATACTAATCAATTGAATTTTGAGTATGTATTTGGTTCAGAAGAATATCCTGGTTTTGTTACTCCTGGTAGCCCTGACGGGTTTAATGATATTTTCGCTTTCTTGGCAAGTGGACCTGGAATTGTTGGTGTACCTGAGTTAAATAACCAAGTTAATATAGCAGTACTTCCTGACGGAAACGACACAGAGGTATCGATTAACTTTGTGAATGATGCTTTGAATTATGAATACTACCGTAATAATGACGGAAGCCCAAATGTTGTTTATGGTGGTTTAACTTCTGATTTTCAAGGAATTAAGAAAAGTTTGACAGCGACTTTAGATGTCGAACCTTGTAATACTTACCAATTAAAACTAGCTATCTCGGATAGAGGTGACGGTGCTTTTGATTCTAGTGTATTTATCTCAGAAATCACAGGTGGTATCCCGACAGTTTCTGTTGATTACCAAAACGGTATCCAATATTTAGTAGAGGAATGTACCAGTTCTCCTGATGAAGTAATTATTGATATCGGACAACCTCTAGATATCGACCAAGATTTTGAGGTTATTATCAGTGGAACGGCAACTCAGGGCATTGATTATGACTTAGTCATACCGCCTGTTATTACTTTCCCTGCGGGAGATTCTATCCAGTCTTTTCCTATCACGACTTTGACTGACGGTATTCCAGAAGGAACAGAGACTGTTCTTGTTACTCTGCGTGCGAACTACGGTTGTGGTGATATCATTTTATCTGAATTAGAAATCCAAATCGAAGATGCTTTGGACGTTGAAATTTTTGCGGGTTCTGATACTACTTTTGTGTGTACAGATAGCTGTGTAGTAATGAATGTTGAGGGCGCACCAAACTATATCTGGACACCTTCTGATGTGTTTGATGTTTCTAATATTGCTAATCCAACTATTTGTCCAACAGAAAGCCAAATGGTTACAGTTGTTGGTTTCTTAGGTGTTTGTACTGCTGTTGATGAAGTATGGATTGAAGTTGTAGACCCAACATTAGCAATAGAATCACCAGATGTATTGGATATCTGTGAAGGTTCTAGTGTTACTCTAACAGCAAATAATAATGTCGGTAATTCCAACTTAGTATGGACACCAGATGACGGAAGTATTCTCGACCCAACTCAAGGGACTATAGAAGCATCTCCAATTACCACAACAACTTATACTGCGACTGTTGAAGTTGCAGGTTGTATCGCTACCGATGAGGTTATCGTAAATGTTGACCCGTTTGATTTCCCAGATGTTATTGATGATGCTACTATTTGTCAAAATAGTTCTATTCAATTAGCACCAGCTATTCCAAATACGACAACACAATTTACTTGGACACCAGATGTGGCTTTAGCGCCTAATAATACAACTGCAGGAGTATTTGCAACACCAGATGTAACAACGACATATACCGTTTTTGCAGATAGTGAAAATGGATTTTGTCCTCAGTCTGAGTCAGTTACAATTACAGTTGTACCTGCTGATGTTGATGTAACAAATCCACTTCCAATCGAAATTTGTTTGGGAGAAAGTATTGTCATCAATGCAAGTTCTACTCATAGTGACTTGGTTACTTGGACTCCTGCTGCGACTTTAGAGCCAGCAACGGGAACTACAGTTACAGCATCACCAACAGTTACAACTACATACATCGCTAACTTAGAAGTGAGTGGATGTGTAGTTGCAGATACAATTACAGTTCGTGTAGATAGTTTGCCAGAGTCTGCTTTAGTTGAGTTAATACCAGAAGAAGAATTTTACTGTGAGGGTGAAGTTATCACTATGGTTTTCCCAACTTATGAGCCTGCTAACTATTCAGATATTGAACACTTATGGACACCAGATACGGGTGTAGAAAGTCCTGACTCTCTTTGGAATCTAGTTGTTACGGCTACAGAAACGACGACTTATGTACGTGAGACAACAAATCACGCTTGTTCCGTTACAGAAGAAGTTTTGATAACAGTGGTAGAAGTCGAAGACTTGATATTAACGGGTGCACCAGAGACAATTTGTCCAGGTGAAGAAGTTCAATTTAATCTAACAAGTGAGGCTGAGTTGGGTGAGATTACTTGGAATACAGGATTGAGTTTAAGTTGTGATGACTGTGTCGACCCTACTGCTAATCCAACAGGCTCCGCTACTATTTTTGCTACTTCGGAAACAGAAGACGGTGGATGTCCTTTGACTAGTAATACAATAAATATTACAGTTAATCCATTACCAACTTTAAATTTACCTCCTAACACAGAAATTTGTTTGGGAGAAAGTATTTCGATACCTTCAAATAATAACTCCACAGATATTACTTGGACAGATGAGTCTGGTGCCGTAATCTCAACAAATAGCGTGTTAGATGTGTCTCCTACGATGACGACAACTTACACGGCAACTGCCTCTAACGGTATTTGTGAAGATGAAGTGCAGTCGATTACAGTAGTGGTAGAAACGGAAGAGCCTACATTAGAATTAGATGCTTCTGACTTTTTACTTTGTGAAGGTGAGGCTGTCGATTTAACAGCTATTACAAACAGCGGCTCGGCAGAGACAACTGTAGTTTGGTCTACAGGTGAAGATGCTGCAACAATTAATACAACTCCAGGGTCTTCGACGACATATACAGCAACTTATACTACTTGTGTAGGAGAAGCAACTGCAGAGATTTCGATTGAAGTAGAACCAGATTTTGTAATTGACAGCACGACAGCAGTACCCAATTTAGTATTTGCTGGAGAAGATGTTGAATTATCTGTTTTCCACAATCCTCTGACAATTAATGGTGTCATGTACGAATGGAGTATCAATGGAGCTAATGTAAGTGTTGAAGGACCGACAACAACAGTTCAGTCACCTCAGTATAATGAAACGGGTGACCCTGCTTTGGATACAATTCCTCAACCCGTTAACTACTCTATATTCATCGTGAGTGAAGCAGGTTGTGAGCATTCATTAGACGGTTCATTCTCTATTTTGAATTCTATATTTGCTGTGCCAAATGTATTTACTCCAAATGGTGACGGAACGAACGACTTCTTTTTCCCGATTGCTACTGGTAATAATACTGTTTTGGATTTCCGTGTATTCAACCGTTGGGGACAATCAGTTTACGAGAATGAAACACCAATGACAGGCTGGGATGGTAACTTCAAAGAAAAACCAGCTGCTGCTGATGTTTACGCTTATGTCGTGAAATATATCAACACACTTGGTGAAGAAGAAACCGCTATTGGCGATGTTACTTTGGTGAGATAGTC
>CALDUB010000040.1 GCA_937923465.1 uncultured Saprospiraceae bacterium | reverse complement strand
TCGAATAGCGCGGGAGGAAGCGAAAAAAGAACGTCAAGAAGCTTGGCGTGAGCGTCAAAAATTAGACATTACTAATCTCGGCGAAGAGGTTTCTTTTGGCTTGCACAATACAGAAAACAATGAGGCAAAACTAGTCGAATTAGGACTGCCCGTTTTTAATACAACCGAAGATTTAGCGACTTTATTGAAAGTGAATATCTCACAATTGCGTTTTCTAGCTTTCAATCGCAAAGTGAGCAAAGTTTCTCATTATCAACGGTTTTACTTGCCTAAAAAGAGCGGTGGCAAACGTTTGATTTCTGCACCGATGCCATTTTTAAAGCAAGTTCAGTACAACGTTTTACACGAAATATTATACAAGTTAGAAATTCAAGATACCGCTTATGGTTTTGTACCAAATCGTTCGATTGTCGACAATGCGGAGAAGCATTTAAACAAGTCTGTTGTGGTCAATATGGATTTAAAAAACTTCTTCCCTACTGTTTCTTACCGTCGCGTGAAAGGACTTTTTGAGTGTTTGGGTTATGCAGAAAAGTACGCGACGATTTTAGCACTTTTATGTACTGAGGCTGAAACGAGCAAGGTCAAAATGGACGGTCAGACTTATTTCGTGGCTTCGGGCAAACGTCATTTACCTCAGGGTGCGCCGACAAGTCCTGTCATCACCAATCTTATCTGCCGTACTCTGGATAAACGTCTTTTAGGTGCTGCAAAAAAGCATAATTTTACCTTTACGCGCTATGCGGATGATTTGACTTTTTCGGCTAATGAAGACGCAAAAGCAGACTTGGGTAAAATCCTTTGGATTGCCCATAAAATCGTCGAAGAAGAAGGTTTTATCATGCATCCTGACAAGTTACGCATCATGCACCACGGTCGTCAGCAAGAGGTGACGGGCATTGTCGTGAATGAAAAATTGAATGTAAGTCGCAAACATTTGAAAAATTTCCGCGCTTTGCTTTTTCAGATTGAGCGAGACGGATTTAAGGGAAAAACTTGGAACAATACTAAGAATATGCGGGAGTGCATTCGGGGATATTCCAACTTTGTTTATATGGTAAATCCTGAAAAAGGGAGAGAATTGAAAACGCGTGTGCGGAAGATTTTGGGCTAAGAGAAAAAGGACTTCACCGCAAAGACACAAAGACGCAGAATATTTTAGAGTATTTTAGAGTATAAAAAATGCTGGCTATACCAATAGAGGTATAGCCAGCATTTTCACTTCATAGTGCCACCGGTACGACAGCCTTCAGCTTGGTACGTGAGTGCCAAGATTCATCATCCGCATAATCAAAAAGCATTTTTGCCTATTTCTTGTCAAAAAATCAAAATATACTTCTGCCAAACGTTAAACTCACACCAAAAGCGTTACTATTTTCGTCTTTCACGTTGTAGAGTTATTCTTCTTTGATTGATAAAAATTCCGTACTAAAAAACTCAGCAAAGAAATTACGCAGCCTCTCAATTTTTCTTCTTAATCGTGAATGAAATAGCTCTCTCACTAATTCATTCAAAAACGCTACTACTATTATGCAAAAAATAGCTTTAACCTTCTTTTGTCTTTTCCTAGGTATTCATCTTATTCACGCTCAATCTAATCAAGAAAAACATAGTATTTATTTCGAAACTGCTAAATATTCCTTAGACGAAAATTCCCAGTTAATCTTAACAGAACTAGCACAAAACCTAAAAGAATACGCTGACTATTCTATTGATATTCAAGCACATACCGACGACCAAGGTGACACAGAATACAACAATCGATTAGCGAATGACCGAGCGAATTCTGTGCAAAATTTCCTACTCACGCAAAGTATTACAGTTGACAACTTGACGGCATCAGCTTTCGGCGAGAGCAATCCTACATTTGATAACACAGAAGAAACGGGGCGTCGTTTAAATCGACGCGTTGATATTTATATAAAGACCTTAGCTTCTGCCAACTTTTCAGAAATACAAAAACAGTGGCAGAATGATTTGGAGCAAAGATTTAGTGTGGACGGTCAAAAAAGAACGCAAGTTTTTGGAAAAGACGGTACCAAACTTTGGTTAGAGGCAAATACTTTTGTGTTTGCCGACGGCACAATTCCTACAGGAGAAATCGACCTGCGTTTAACGGAATGTTACTCCTTTGGAAATATGTTATTGGCAGATTTAAGCACAACTTCAGGAGAAAAACTGTTGCAAACGGGCGGAATGATGAAAATTGAAGCCTATGCTAATGGCGAAGAACTAGTTATTGCAGAAGGAAAAAGCATCCAAGCAGCTACTCCAACGCAAGAGTTTGACAAAGACATGCAGCTTTTTTATGGGGAAGAACATCCTGAAAATGATAGACTAGAAGATTGGCAACTGGCAGACAATGCAATTAGTGCAAGTGCGCAAAATGACTTTACAAAACCGCGATACGCACCTTACATGGGACCTGATAAGCCTTCCAAACCAACGGCACTTATCTATACCGTTGACAGTACTTTTATGCCTAAAAAACCAGTACAACCAGAAGTCAGAAGATTCCGTCCTGTTACTTTTCCTGACACAATGTCTGTTTATACTCAGAAGGCGAAGAGTGGTATTTTTACGAGCAAAAGCAAATTAGAAGAGGAACGTAAAGCCAAGGTTCAAAAAATTATGACGCGCTATGAGAAGCGTTTGGCAAGACTTGCGTATAACAAAGAATCTTACGCGAAAAGCCTTCTTAAATATGAAAAAGAAGTATCCGATTATCCCGTAAAATTAAAAGAATGGGATAAGGAAGTAAAACGTAAAGAAGCTAAATTTTATGCTTCAGAAAACTACAAATCTTTGTCTGATTCTCGCGAAAAATGGTATCAAAAAGACTTAGCGCGCTACCAAAAAGCAAGAGAAGATTATAAAATATTGAGAAAAAAACGCGCAGAAGATTTTGAAAGAGAAATTGAACAAAAAGGAAATATCTCGGCTGAAACTATGAATTATTACTTCTTTCAAGTCAATCGTGCAGGTTGGATTAATTGCGATAAATTCAGTCAAAGTACCGAACGAGAACTTTTAGTTGTCAATGAAAACAAGAAAACGCAAGCGTCTGCTGTTTACGCTATTTTCCCAGATATGAATTCGATTATTCGTCTAGACCGTAATTCCCTCGGAGAAATTGATACAAAAAGATTTCCGCGTGGTCAAAAAGTTATGGTGCTTGGCTGGCAAGTTCAAAATGGACAACCAATGATGGCTAAAACTGAAACAATAATGGGCAATAAGAATGCAGTCTATTTGAATTATCGGAAGGTGAGATTGCAAGAATTGAGAGAGACATTAGCAGGGATATAAATCAAGTTCAGATGCAAGTATCAAATTCAATTTTTAGTCAACAGATACGAGTTGAATTTAATACTTGCATTTGAATTAAAAAACTTCGTTCTTTGACAAATCCCCTCGCGTTGCGGGACAGGCAGTGATTGTCCCGTGCAATGGGGGGATTTGTCAGAGAACCAAAAATTTAAACCCGCACCGTCATATCCCGCAAATAATGGTCAATAACCACCAACGCCGCCATAGCCTCCACTATCGGCACTGCACGCGGTAAAACACAAGGGTCATGACGCCCTTTTCCGACAACTTCCGTACTTTCTCCCGCCTCATTAACGGAAGGCTGTGACCGTACAATCGTCGCGACAGGCTTAAATGCACAACGGAAATAAATATCCATTCCATTCGAAATACCGCCCTGTATTCCACCAGAATAATTAGTTTCTGTCACGACTTTATCGCCTTCTTTTACGAAAATATCATTGTGTTCTGAGCCTCGCATCGTGATGCCCTCAAAACCAGAACCATACTCAAAGCCCTTGCAAGCATTGATACTCAACATCGCTTTTCCGAGGTCAGCGTGCAGTTTATCAAAGGCAGGTTCGCCCAAACCAGTTGGACAGCCCGTGATAACCGCGCCCACTACTCCACCTATCGTATCACCGTCTTTTCGGACAGCTTTTATTAAGTCAATCATCTGCTCCGCTACTTCCAAATCGGGACAACGCACCGCTGTTTTTTCGGTATTCGCAAAATCTAGTTCTTTATAGTGCGTATCCATTTTCAATGCGCCGACTTGACTGACGTAGGCATTGATTTCTACTCCCTTTTCTTTCAGCCACAATTTTGCAATCGCACCCGCAGCTACGCGTGCCGCAGTTTCGCGCGCAGAAGAACGTCCACCACCGCGATAGTCCCGATTTCCATACTTTTCATGATAAGTAAAATCAGCGTGAGAAGGACGAAATCTATCCGCAATGTGACTATAGTCTTTTGACCGTGCATCTGCATTATTGATGACCATTGATATCGGCGTGCCTGTGCTTTTTCCTTCAAAAACACCTGATAAAATCTGCACTATATCACTTTCTTTTCGTTGCGTCACAATCTTAGATTGCCCTGGACGACGACGGTCTAATTCACTTTGAATAAACGCCTCATCTATCGTCAATCCCGCAGGACATCCGTCAATGATAACACCAATCGCCTTTCCGTGCGACTCGCCAAATGTAGTAATGTTGAATGCTTTTCCGAATGAATTTCCGCGCATTGTAAAAAGGTTACGGGGTTGAGGGTTGTGAGGTTTACCCCCTAATCCCCTTCAGGAGATTAGGGGGTCTTTTCTCGAATAAAACCACCCCTGATAATAAAAAACAAAGAGATTGAAACCCTCAAGTTCCAATCTCTTTGTCCGCAAAAGTGCGTTATATTCTAAACATCTGCAAATCGAAAAAGATTAATTTTACGTTGCGCAAATATTTGAAGTATTTAGTTACTTGATGGCAAGACATCCCAACCATAGCCTTTTCCGTCATAGTCACTGTATTCTGTCGAACGAATCAAACCGTCTTCCAATGAAAAAACGTGTGTGCTACCTGGCAGACCGTCTAGCATTGGACGGTTATCTATAATGACATTTAAAGCATCATATTTGTGTCCAAACATTTCAAAGTCCGTGACTCTTGCCGAGACTAGTTCCTTTGCAAAAGGGAGTGTCGTTTTCCAACCCATGATTTCTGTAGAAGGTGATGCAATTTGTTGCGTACCCAAACCTCTCTCGTTCTCATCATATAAAAAGAAAAGACGTGTACGGTAATAATTACCACGTTGTTTGACTTTTAATGATTGGTCTTCTTGGTCCACATAAATGTAATAATACCAAGTACTATCAGCAAATGCCACATTATTTTCGCCATTAAGAGAGCGAGAACCCGCTGTCAAAAACTCTTTGACCATATAGCCATTTTCGTCTTCTGCCACGATTTCTACCGCCAGTGTATCTGGCAAATATTCGTAAGCAAAATTTTCATTGTCTTTAATATCTTCTCCTCGGAAAAGAATATAGCGACTTTGTTGACCAATTTTTGGATTTGAAAGGCTGATATTGCCATTTGGGTTAGTGTCAATAATAGCTTCAATCGGTTCTTTTTTACAAGAAGAGACAAGTAGGCAAGCCATGACAAAGGCGAAAGCCGTTAAATTAAAGTATTTCATAGTAAAAAATAGATTTCAGAATACTTTAAGACCCACCTGACGGGTAGATTCATAGAGGGTATTCTGAAATTGTGTAGTGTGAAATTTTTTCTCGAACATTAATCGTAATTGTAAAAGAAGAGGGATAAAACAATTACTACTTTTTTATATATCAAAACATTCGCCAAATTTGACCGAAATCTTCTTTTTTGGGAACTCTTTTCAAATATCGTGCGTTTTGACAAACTGAAACGCGGATTATACGTTTGATTAGTAGTTAACGTGTTTGTTAAGAAATTCAGCAAATAAGTGATTTTTTAAGGAACGATTTTGCGTTACATCGTGGGGCTGGGACTTTTTTACTTAGAATACAAGTTCAATTCATATTTAAACTGGTGTTTTATAATAAGTCAAACCCTCACTCAATTACATGAATATTTGCTTTTTTGAAAGCAAAAAACAATGACTAACAAAGATTTTTGAGACTCAGAAATATAAAGTTCTGCGTCTCTATATCTCTGCGTTTTAGAATCAGAATAAATGCAATTAGAGCCGAAGGACTTGTACGAACAATTAGAATTCGACAAGGTATTAGAATTATTAGTGGAAGAGTGTTATGGGGAGTTAGGAGCGAAAAAAGTCGCCAAAATTCGCCCCGAAACCCAGCGATTTGCTGCGGAGAGAAAACTAACTGAAACGGACGAGTATCGACGGACGATGGAGGATGATAAATTCCCCATGACGCGCTATGAAGACACCGTGAAAGAGTTGCGGATGTTGGAAATTGAGGATTTTGTACTGCCAGAAGATGGTTTGAAGAAAATCAATACTCAATTGCGCTTGGTCAAAAGTATTTTCAAATATTTCAGCCCTCAAAGACAAAAATTATTCCCACAGCTGTTCAAAATTATCAAAGACATCGAATTTGATGAAGCACTCGGAAAAGCAATAGAAGCCGTCATCGACGAAGAGGGAAATATTCGTCCTGACGCCTCCCCTGCCCTTGGCGGTATCCGCAAGGCAATTGGTTCGAAAACACAAGAATTAGAACGCGTTTTCCGCCGTCTCATCACCAAATATCGTAATGCAGGCTATCTGACTGACAATGTCGAGAGTTTCCGTAATGGACGCCGTGTTTTATCCGTTCCCTCGGAACACAAACGTAAAATGCGTGGTATCATTCACGATGAATCTACGACGGGTAAAACTGCCTTCATCGAGCCTGAAGGTGTAATTGATATCAACAATGATATCTTTGATTTATATACGGACGAAAAGAAAGAAATCTACAGAATATTAAAGGAACTGAGCGCGACACTGCGTCCTTATATTGATGTGATGCGCGATTATCAAGACTTGATTGTGCATTTTGATGTGATACAAGCAAAGGCGAATTTGGCGCAGAAAATGAAAGCTTTCAAACCTGTTTTGAAAGCTGAACCAACGCTCGGTATTCAAATGGGGAAACACCCGCTTTTATATCTAAAAAACAAGGCGCTAGGACAAGAAGTTATCCCTTTTGATTTACAACTTTTTGGCAAGAATAGAATGCTCGTCGTGAGTGGTCCCAATGCAGGTGGAAAATCTATCTTAATGAAGACCGTTGGCTTGATGCAACTCATGGTGCAGTCAGGTATGTTGGTGCCCGCAGATGAGATTTCAGAGTTTGGAATGTTTGATAAAATCTTCGCGGATATTGGTGACCAACAGTCCATAGAGGATGATTTGAGTACCTACTCTTCTCGCTTAAAAAATGCCAAGACATTCATTGACCATGCCGATGAAAAAACATTGCTTTTAATTGATGAATTTGGCTCTGGTACAGACCCAAAAATTGGTGGTGCCATAGCAGAAGCAGTATTGCATGACCTCAATAAACGCAACTCGTTTGGTGTCATCACTACGCACTATTCCAATCTAAAAGTTTACGCATTTAAAACGCCAGGAATTGTCAATGGCTCGATGCTCTTCAGCCACGAAAATTTGGCACCTACTTATCAACTGAAAGTCGGAACTCCTGGTAGTTCTTTCGCCTTTGAAATCGCACAAAAGACTGGTTTTTCTAAGCAATTACTGGCTTATGCACGCAAGCGCACGGGTAAAAATGAGAAGGCGGTTGATGAGTTATTAGTTGACTTGCAACGTGATTTGCAAGAAGCTCAGCAAAAATTAAAGACATTAGAAGAGAAGGAAGTTGGCTTAGAAAAGCTCATCAAAAACTACGAAAACCTGCACAAAGACCTTGAATATCAGCGTAAAAAATTCAAACTTACGCTACGTGAACAAGAGCTACAACTCACGGCACAAAACAATAAGGAAATTGAAAATCTGATACGCGAAATCAGAGAAGAAGCCAATCTTGAAAAAGCCAAGGAATTGGCGCAAACAGTCCGTGTCGAACGTAAGGAACGCGTCGCACAAGTCGAAAATTTACGAGAAGAAATTTACTACCAACCTTTATCCGCTAAAGAAGTAGAAAAGGGTGAAATAAAAGTCGGTGACTTCGTCAGAATGCGTACAGGTGGCTCTACTGGACAGGTTCAATCTATCAATAAAAAGAAAGTAGTCATCACCATGGGAATGATGAGTATGGAGGTAAAATTGCGCGATATACAACACGCTAATGCGCCTCTGGAAGTGCGCTCAACAAAGAGTATTCAAATGGATACACAAGATACTTTGGCGGCTTTTCAACCCAAACTAGACATTAGAGGTATGCGCTTAGAAGAAGCAGTACAAACGGTGGAAGTTTTTGTAGATAAAGCCTTAGTTTCTGGTCATGGAGAATTGCGAATTATTCACGGAAAAGGAACGGGTGCGCTACGTACTGCTGTGCGTAAAAAATTGAGGGAATATCGTGCTGTGAATAATATTTCGCATCCTAAGCCAGAGGCTGGTGGTGACGGGGTGACTATGGTGGAATTGGGTTAAAGAGGTGTCAGGGGCGAGGAGTCAGGAGTCAGGCTGCTCTTACGAGTGCCAGCCTGACTCCTGAAGTTATAGTCTATTCTGATATGCAATAACCATTCTTCTAATTTGTCCAATCTCATCCACTAACCCTTGCATTTTTTTCATTTCTAAAAATCCCAAATCATTGGAAAGATAAAGTTGTGTTTCTAGTTCGCACAAAGAACCGACTGACATATCTAGAAATCGACTTAAATCTGGAATAGTTTTACGTCCACATCCCTCAGAGATATTTGAAGGCACAGAAACCGCAGCTCGACGCATTTGAGAAGTTAATCCATATATTTCTTCTTTTGGAAAAACTTTAGTCGCTTCATATACGACCTTAACTAAACGACAGCCTCTTTTCCAAATGTCTAAAGTTTTAAAATTCTTAATCATAGTTGTATGTTTAGTGATATAACAATCAAAACTACGAAAATATTATTAAAAGGAGTCAGGGGTCAGGGGCGAGGAGTCGGGCTGCTCTTTATTGTATATAACTTGAGCCTAGCCTGACTCCTGACTCCTGACTCCTGACTCCTGACTCCTGACTCCTGACTCCTGACTCCTGACTCCTGACTCCTGACTCCAAATTAATTCTTATCTTGCGACAAACAAAACGCAAAATGGAAAATAAAAATACTCCGCGGCCACCCTTGTCGCAAATTATTATCTACGCTATAGGTCAATTTGGTTGGGCACTCGCTTCTTTTGGAGCAGGAAACCTCCTACTCTATTTCTATGTGCCTCCCGAAACGGGAACCGAGGCAGTTTTTCCGTCTTACATTTATCAAGGCGCGATTTTAGGAATTGCAACGGTGATTGGTTTGGTCAATTTTAGCGGACGGATTTTTGATGCCATTACAGACCCTTTGATTGCTGGTTGGTCTGATAGGAAGCAGTCAAAATTTGGAAAACGGAAATCTTTAATGGGTTTGGCAGCAGTGCCTTTCGCCTTGTTTTCCTTTCTTATTTTTTATCCCCCGAGCGAACTTGCA
>CALDUB010000039.1 GCA_937923465.1 uncultured Saprospiraceae bacterium | reverse complement strand
AAAGGCTGATAACATCATTACCTTTTGCTTTTAGGTCGCGCGCCATTTGCGCCATTTTAATGGTTGCGGACTCTTCCATACGAAGTACGCGTTCAGATAAAGGGCGTGTTGCAGTCATTTTATTTACAGTTGACGGTTGACAGTTGTCAGTTTTGCACTTGATTTTTGTGCGGCGTTTTTCTAACAAGTTGGCATTCCGTGATTAATCTTTATTAAGAATGTATGAGTCTAACGTCTAAAATCTAACGTCTAACATCTTTATATAATATCTAAAATTGTGCCTTTCGGCTTTCGGAACGCAAAGTTATGCTTTTTTATATTATGAATTTTGATGATTTTTAATAGAATTTTATTGTGTGTTACGGTTTTTACGAGGTGTAGAGAATTTTTCGGTATGTTTGAGCGGAGAAATGAGTTGTCATCATTCAAAATTCTGCATTCAAAATTCAAAATTATTTTTATGAAAATCAAACCATTCAAATTAGAACGATACTATACTTTATACGAATTCACTGCAGAATATTCCATTTGCAATTCTGATTGTGAAGCGATGACGACGAATGATTTGTTAGCATTGGAAGAAGGCGCAAAAGAGAAATTTCTTAATCAATGGTTAGGATATACCGAGACAAAAGGGAATCCTGAATTGCGACGTGATATTACTGCGATTTATGATAATATCTCTCCCGAAGATTTAATGGTATTCACAGGCGCACAAGAGCCAATATATGTGTTTTCGCAAGCAGTCTTGGAGGCAGGAGATGAAGTCATAGTACAAGCACCTTGCTATCAATCCGTGCAATCTGTGCCAGAAAGTATGGGCTGTAAAGTTTTGAATTGGATGGTTAAATATGAAGGGAATAAACCGACTTTTGATATAGATGATTTAGAAAAACTCATCACGAATAAGACGAAGGTATTGTATCTCAATACGCCACATAATCCAACAGGTTTTCATTTTTCTGCGGCGGAACAAAAAGCTGTTATTGATTTAGCGCGCAGGCACAATATTGTCATTTTTAGCGATGAAGTTTATCGGGAAGTTGAGCACAAATATGAATTTGCCATTCCAGGTTTTGGCGATGTATATGAGAATGGTGTCTCATTGGGAGTGATGTCTAAAGCTTATGGTTTGCCAGGGCTACGGATTGGTTGGATAGCGACTAAGAATGCCGAAATAATGGAGAAAGTCGCCATTCTAAAAGAGTATACGACGATATGTAACTCTGCACCGAGTGAGTTTTTAGCAGGTGTTGGATTGCGCAATCGCGAGACAATTTTAGAGCGAAACTTGAGTATTATCAATGAAAACCTTCCTCTCTATGATGCGTTTTTTGAAAAATATGCAGATTTATTTTCTTGGTATCGACCAAATGCTGGACCAATAGCTTTTATCAAAATGAATTTTGAACAAGACGATATGGCTTTTGCAGAACGGGCTTTGAAGGAAAAGAAAGTCCTATTGTTACCCGGTGGTATTTATGATTATCCGGGTTATTTTAGAATTGGATTTGGGAGGAAAGGAATTCCTGAGGCGTTGGCGAAGTTTGAGGAGTTTGTGGTGGAGAATTTCAGAAAATAGAAGCAGTTTTTTCTTTTTTATCTTTGTCTTCTTTACTGTCATGTCGCTAAGTTAATGATTTTAGAGACACACTTTAGTTAATACCCTCCCATAATAATCTTAACTATCATAAAAATCATTCTCAAAAAAAAGAAGCTAACTACCAAGCCTCAAAAACACATCCCAATACATTTCCTCCGTCATATCTGACCAATGAATCTGATAAAGACGATATTGATAAGTCTGAAACTGACACAATAAAATCAATCCAAAAATAAGCCCAACAAAAGCCCGTTTTTGCCAAATTTTTCCATTCAAACCCTCCAGAAAAATTGCTAATAAAATCATGAAAAGAGGTAAATATTCCACATAAACCCGAGACGAAAAACTACCCCCGTAAAACCACATCCACCAAGACGAAAAGACATAAGTAATCACCACAAAAAATGACAAGAAAGTCATCACTTGCCAAGCCGATTTTTTCCATAAAAAATACAACCCCGAAAAGGACAAAAGATACAAAGGAGTGTAAAGGAAAAGCCCTTTCCTATAGCTAAAAAGGATGTTAAAAAAATGAGGATTAGAGAAGTCAAACCCCTCTTTATTATAAGAGTAAACAAAGAAATTTCCAGTTGCTAGTTTGTAATAGATGAGTTGGGTAGATGTTATTCCAATAAAGATTAAAGTGCTGATTATTAATGTTTTATAGTTTTTGAAAAGAAAAGAAAGTCCATTCTTAAAACTACTAAAATTACCTGCAATAAAAGGCAAAACTAGTACAACTAAAGCATTCGTAGGACGAATAAGAACAATCAATCCCAACAAGGCAGATAAGCGTATTAAATACATCTTGTCTTGCTGCTGAAAATAGCATTTTGCATGAAAAAGGAAAGCGGAAATAAGCCCAAAAGAGAAGACATGAGACATACCTGGCTCAGCCCCAGCGTAGCAAAATAAATTAGTCCCAAATACACAAGCAAAAAGCGTGATGCCGCGATTGATTTCGTTGATGTTATAACTTTTCAAAAGTCGATTTAAAAAGTATAATCCGAGCCATAAATAAAACAAAGCTGCCACCGAAATCGAAATCATATACAAAGCAGAAAAACCGTCCGTATCACCGCCAGTCAGGGAAGTTGAAAAGTGCGCAATTAGAAAAAAGGGAGTTTGAACAATTGCCGTTCCAACGAAGTATTTATTCACCTTTTTTCCTGCAAAATCATTTCGATAATCATAAAAATTATGAGGCTCATAATACTTCCCCTTTTCGCCTTCTATCTCTTCAAAAAAGTCAAAATTTAAGTCCTGATAAATGAAAATCGCTGGTAAATAAGAATAATATCCTTGTGCATCAACTTCCGCAATATTCAACCAATTATCCCCGCCCCAATGTAAGTTAGAGGCAGTAAAAGTCATCAATAGCATGGTAACCGCAATGGAAATGGTAGCGAAATGCTTCATTTAAAATTAATTAACACATCAGAAAAACAGCCTTCAAGTGCCACCGGCACGACAGCCTTCAGCTTGGTACGTGAGTGCCAAGATTATAAAGTCAATTTGTAGAAACAAAGATAGAAATAATACTGCACCGAAGGATTCAGATGCTTTTAAGAAGAGAGAAAATTCAAATTCAAGACGCATTAATTAAGACGTCTTGAATTTGAAACGTGCAATTGAGGATTACAACGATTTATGTGAACCATCACAAAATCCATTAGGATTTTTAGTCGCTTTACAATTACACATGTATGCAGTTTTCGTCTCTTCTGCTACGAATACATTAGGAGACATTCCTTTTCCTTTATGTGCGCCGTTACAAAACGGTTGATTTTCAGACAATCCGCAAGAACACCAAGCATATCTTTTTCCTTCTTCCAATTGTGCGGGTACAGGCGTCATTCCTGCAACTTTAGGTAAATCCATTTTGAGTATTTTTTAATGATTAGAGGGGATGACAATTAACTTTGCCTTCCTCAGAAAGCCACAAGGTATAAATTTTTCAGAAAAGATGTCTATACATTGATTATACGTAATCGGTCTAAATAAGGCTTAGATTAGTATCTCGTACGACGATTTCTCTACTACATTTCACCAGATGAAATAATAATCTTAGCTTTACAGATATCATCAAAGTATCTAGCTTCTAATCAAAAGAATTCAAATTTATGAGCATTTCCAATTTTAATAAACCTCTTTTCCTCTGCTTAATTTTTCTGCTCTCAGGACAGATTACATTTGCTCAAACGCAAGATGTATTGAATATTGTGCAAAAACACTTGGAAGAGAACAAGCAAGAATTAAAACTAACAACTGCTGACCTCGAAAATTATAAAGTGAGCGATAGTTATGTTTCTAAACATAATGGAGTGACGCACACGTACCTCATTCAACGCCACAACGAAATCGAGGTGTATAATGGCATGATTAATATCAATGTCTTGCCAACAGGTAAGGTATTAAATCTTGGTAATCGTTTTGTCTCAGATTTGCAGCATCAAGTAAATACGTCTACGCCACAAATCACAGCTAAAAAAGCCGTTGAAAAAGTAATTTCACATTTCAATGTTGCTACTGAAATACCATTTGTATTGGCAGAAGCAGAGAGAATTAATGACCAAGAAATCATATTTGAACACTTAGGTATCGCCCTCGAGCCAATCAAAACGAAACTCGTTTTCCAGCCTATTTCAAAAACAGATGTACGTCTAGCATGGCAAGTTACTTTATACGAAAGAAGTGCGAACGACTGGTGGAATGCACGTATTGACGCAGTGACAGGAGAGGTGTTAACCTTTGACAATCATGTGATTAAGTGTAGTTTTGGAAGTAGTGAAGAAGTTTGTCATGAAGAACATAATCATGTTCATAATACAGTTAAGACGACTGCTGTAGTGGACGATGTAAACAATGCTTACCGCGTATTTCCACTTTATGTAGAAAGCCCAATCCATGGTAGTGATGTTCTTGTTGTAGCACCTGCTAATGCAACAGCTTCACCGTTTGGCTGGCACGATACGAATGGTGCTATAGGGGAGGAGTACACAATCACTCGTGGAAATAATGTACACGCTTATCAAGATATTTTTGACCAAAACTTCTCGATAGGAGACGAACCAGACGGTGGAGATTCTTTGGTTTTTGACTTTCCATTTGACTCAGAAACCGACTCACCATACACGCAAGTTGAGACTGCTACGACTAACTTGTTTTATTGGAACAATCTAATACACGACGTTTGTTATCAATACGGATTTGACGAAGTATCTGGAAATTTTCAAGAGAATAACTACGGGAATGGAGGAGAAGATGGTGACTATGTACAAGCAGAATGTTTGGACGGTAGTGGTAGAAATAATGCAAACTTTGGAACACCACCAGACGGCGGAAGACCGCGTATGCAAATGTATTTTTGGGGAACAGGACAAGTTCCAGATATCAATCCTTTAGCACTAGAAATAACAGCACCAGAGGCTGCTATTGGAACTTATTTTATGGTTCCTGCTAATTTTGGAGCAGAATTACCTTCTAGTGATATGCCAATTACAGGCAATCTTGTGCTAGTGAATGACGGGACAGATGTAACTTCTGATGCCTGTGAAGACCTATTAAATACTACAGAGATAGACGGAAATATAGCCTTAATAGACCGTGGCAATTGTATTTTTAGTACTAAAGCATTGGCGGTACAAAATGCAGGGGCAACAGCTGTTGTTATTTGTAACACTGTAGCAGGTGAGGAACCATTTATAATGCCACCAGGTACTGTCGGTAGTCAAATCAATATACCTGTCGTAATGATAGGCTTAGAAGATTGTAATATTCTAAAAATGAATGCACTGGGCTTAACGGCATCTTTGTACGATATTGATTTTTCTGTTCCATTGCCAGGGCCAACAGGTGTAGATGGTGACTTTGATAATGGTATTATTTGTCATGAATATGGTCATGGTGTTTCTAACAGACTAACAGGAGGACCAAGTCAAGCAGGTTGTTTGAATAATCCAGAACAAATGGGAGAAGGCTGGTCTGATTTTTTAGGACTTGTGATGACGACTTCACCCGCTAATAATGCAGATGAAGGGCGAGGTATAGGAACGTATGCATCAGAAGAAGCGACAGACGGACCTGGTATCAGAACATACCGCTACAGTCGAGATATGACTGTCAATCCACATACTTATAGAAATATCAATGGCGAGTCTATTCCGCACGGAGTAGGTTCTGTTTGGTGTGTTATGCTATGGGATTTATACTGGAATTTGGTAGATGAATATGGTCATGACGAAGATATTTATAACGGTACAGGAGGAAATAATATCGCGATTCAATTGGTGCTCGATGGTATGAAATTACAGCCTTGTCAGCCTGACTTCATCTCGGGTAGAGATGCTATTATCGCCGCAGATGAAGCAAACTATGAAGGTGCAAACTATTGTATTATTTGGAATACTTTCGCACGTAGAGGTTTGGGAGTATCTGCGGATGTAGGCGGAAATGAAAATTTTGACGTTCCATTAGAATGTACAAATACTATAAATATTGATAAAGTAGGAGAAACAATCGTAGACGCAGGTTCATCAATCGAGTACACACTCGAGATTGGAAATGGCTTGCCAACGGATGTAGAGACTTTGACCATTACAGATGTTTTACCTGAAAATACAAGCTACATTGAGGGTTCTTCTACATGTCCTGTAGAGGAAGACAACGGTGTGTTGACATTTTCTCTAGAAAATGTGCCAAGTTTCGTAGTGACAAGTTGTTCTTACTCTGTGCAAATCGAATCAGGAGAATATACGGCTATTGCATTTGAAGATGACTTTGAAGGTGACTTGACAAAATGGGAGATTGCAGGTACAGGTAACAGTCCTTGGTCAATAAGTACGGATAATCCATACGATGGTAGCCAGTCTATTTTTATTCCAAATACTTCACAGCAAAATAACCAATCGATTCTTTTTGCGGAGTCTGTGCCATTATCTTCGGGTAGTCCAAAGTTGAGTTTTGTGCACCGTTACAATACTGAAAAATTTAATGACGGGGGTGTTATCGAATTAAGAATTTCGGGAACTTGGTTAGACATCGGAGGACGTATTGAAGGCGAAGGATACAATAGCTTAATTATTGACGACGAAGATAATCCTTTGGCAGGTAAACGTGCATTTAATGGAGACTCAGAGGGCTATATTGAGACGATACTTGATTTGAGTTTATACGCTGGTCTGACCGTAGATATCCGTTTCCGTTTTGCTTCTAATTCTTCTGGTAGCGGTGAAGGTTGGCAGATTGATAATGTCAAACTATTTGATGATGTCGTAAGTGTTGAAAATACGGCTTGTTTAGAAAACGAAGACAACGAAGAAGTTTGTTCTACATTGAGTACAATAGTATATGGGATAGCTTCTAGTACAGAGAATATCAGTACAGATGACCCAAGAGTTTCTCTTTTCCCTAATCCGACTAGCAATCAATTTAGAGTAGAAGTTACAACAGAAACATCAGAAAATGCGATATTAAATATCTATACAACTGACGGAAAACTTGTAGCGACTAATCAATTCAGTACAAGTGAATCCTTCAACGCAAGTATGGCTAAATACGGCGCAGGACTTTACTTCATAGAAGTAATAACTTCTGAATTGCAAACAGTCAAGAAGCTGATAGTCAGGTAATTATCAATAAATAGATATGCCCTGTTTTCAAAATAGAGCATATCATTTATCTAATCATCCATAGACCAATTATTGATAGCTCTTCGCTATGAAAATGGTTTGTGGATGATTTTTTTTGGTTTTTTGACAATTTTTGCAAAAAGTGAAAATACATCTCACAAACTTACGACTGAAGTCATGACTGAAGTCATAAGCTAAACAGTCCCGTTGCGTTGCAACTCTC
>CALDUB010000038.1 GCA_937923465.1 uncultured Saprospiraceae bacterium | reverse complement strand
ATAATTAGCCGTTTCACATTTACTTGTGAAGCGGCTTTTTTGTGTTTGAGAGTTAACGAAACTATAACTCTATGCCAATACAAGTGAATAAGGCAAATAAAACTTATATTACTTCACGCTGTGGACCGGACGTGATACCCTTTTATAACTAGTAATTAGGCTGTTACTTCTCCAACTGCACAAAAAAACGAGTCCTCCCAACCTTCGAACTAAAACTCAAATATCCACCATGCGCCTGCACTATATTCTTCGATAAACTCAAACCAATCCCTGACCCAGTATCTCGCGTCGTAAAGAAAGGAATAAAAATTTCTCGCTTTATCTCTTCTGGGATGCCTTTCCCATTATCAATTATCTCAATACAATTCTTTTCATCTGAATAGGCGTTAATGACTATCTCTGGATTTTCTATATCACTTAATGCGTAAATGCTATTGGTTATTAGGTTAACCAGCACTTGTTCTATCTGTTGAGCGTCGATGCTGAAATATAAATTCTCAGGAGAGATATTAGTTTTTACATTTATTCCCTTCTCTTTCACCAAGGCAGATAAAGGAACTATTGCATTTTGAATGATAGTTTGTATACGAACTTGCGATTTTTTAGGACTTGGCAAATCGGCTAAAGAACGATAAGTATTGACAAAGTCTGCTAGATGTTGTGTTCTATTCTTTATCGTAACTACTGATTGGTGAATATCTCTAAAATCTTGCCCTAGAGCATCTTCATGCTCACCTATTACATATTCTAAATTGTCTGATAAAGAATTTATCGGTGTAATTGTGTTTAATATTTCGTGAGACATTACCTTCATTAGATTAAACCAAGCTTCTTTTTCCTTCTTATCCATAATACTTTGCAGTGTATCAAGATAGATGGTTAGATACCTTTGCTGATAGACTCTCGTTAAGAATGTACGAAAAGAGAAAACCTGCTCTTTTTCATTAATGGAAAGGGTTAAAACATCCTTAGTATCTTTCCAATTATCAGACTCTAAGTAGGACTCAAAATGAGATAAATAAGGAGTAAGTAGATGCCATTTCGTGAATTTTGGTATTTCTAAGAGTTGTGAGAAGCCATTATTTGAAAAGAATATCTCTATCTGCCCGTCTGTGCCTTCTTTTAAAATTAAGATTCCAGTATCAATACTCTCAATAATGTTTTCATAGAGAATACGAATGGAGGTATTTTTCTCGCTTCGCTCTTTTTGCAGACTAGCTATATTATTTAGGCTTTGATAGAGATGAGGAGGTAGATTTTTCTTTGGAATTTTTAACGAAAAATCTTCCTGTGCAATAGCGATTAATGTTTGCGAAGTTGTTTGCAACACTAGGTTTATACTAGATAGAATTTCATAGAAGACATAGGCTGCTAAAGCAAAAAATATGAAACTTGTGAAATATAACTTTTGCCATAGAAAGAATACACTTGTAGCTAATAAGATAACAAGCAATATAATTAAGATAGCAGATTTTTGATTACGTTTTCTCATAAGCCAAATTTTTCCATGCGACGATATAATGCAGCACGTGTAAGTCCTAAATCCTCTGCAGCTTTAGTGATGTGTCCTTGATGCTTTCGCAAGGCTTGTTCGACTAAGTGCTTTTCCATTTCTTCTAGATTCAGAGTTTTTAACTCTTCATTCTTTGCCTTTCCTGATGAAAATTGTAAATCCTCGGATGTAATTTCATTCGTATCACACAGAATAACGGCGCGTTCTATGACGTGTTCTAATTCTCGAATATTTCCAGGCCAGCGGTAAGTTTCTAATTCCTTTATAGCGGATTTAGCTATTTGCAATTTACCTTTTTGATATTTTCGTTTGTTTTTATCTAAGAAATATTTCGCGAAAGACTCAATATCTTTTACCCGTTCGCGGAGAGGAGGAAGAGTCATCTCAACCGTATTTATCCTATAAAATAAATCTTGTCTAAATTTTTGATTGTCAATAGCTTCTGTCAAATTCGCATTTGTAGCACAGATAATTCTTACATCAACGGGGCGTTCTTTTGCTTCCCCCAATCGTACAACCTTCTTGCTCTGAATAATCGTCAAAAGCTTAGTCTGCAAGTGTATTGGAAGATTTCCAATCTCATCTAAAAATATAGTTCCTTTATCAGCCAATTCAAAACGGCCAAGACGAGATTCTTGCGCATCTGTAAACGCGCCTTTTGCATAACCAAATAACTCACTCTCAAATAATGTCTCACTCAAAGAACCCAAATCTACATGAATGAATGCTTCATTTTTTCGGTCTGAATTAGTGTGCAACATCTGAGCAATAACATACTTTCCTGTTCCATTCTCGCCTAAGAGTAATACATTTGCATCAGTTTTAGCAACCTTATCTACCATTTTCAACACCTTCTTAAAAGCTGCAGATTCTCCTAAAAACCACTCACTTTCCTTTACTGACTCGGCATTGATTTGGTCAAGTTTAGAAGATTTTTTGTGTTTGCGGCTCAGTTGTACGCCCGCACTTATAGTTGCTAAGAGTTTTTCATTACTCCAAGGCTTTAACACAAAATCAAAAGCTCCTTTCTTAATACTATCCACAGCAACATTAACATCTGCATAAGCCGTCATTAATATAACCGCAGTTTCAGGCGAATACTCCTTTATCATTTCAAACCAATACAAACCCTCCTTACCATCTTGCAACCCCTTCCGATAATTCATATCTAAAAGCACCACATCAATTACATTTTTATGCAAAACCTGCATGACTTCTTTGGGCTTAGATAAAGTTGTGATTTGTGTGAAAAATCGTTGAAGATAAACCCGTGCAGCAAATAATACATCTGGGTCGTCGTCGATAATAAGGATATGACTTTCTGTTTTTCTCATTTGGGTGATTTAAGAATCATGATACTATTCTAAAAATGTTCATAAACGTACAAAAAAACGTTCAATATCGAACAATCTATTTTAAACTTTAAAACACAAATGTCTGAAAATGAGCAATTTATGAAATGATAAATGTGCTGGCACAATACCGGAACATAAAGTAAGTAGAAAGTGATTGATAATAAATAACAAAGTAGAAAGTAGTAGTAGACTTTACAACTCTAAAACTTTCCAACCTTACAACTCTAATAAGATGGATAAGAAAATCGAAAAAAAATCAAATATAATTTGGAAGATTAGTGCGGCATCTGTGCTCTTAGTTGCTCTATCCTACTTCGTCTTTCAATTTATGAACCGCGAAAAGCAAACAACTCTTGAAAAACAACGCTTAACAATTAAAGATGTCAAGTATGATTTCTTTGAAGACATGGTTCTTTTCAACGGAACTGTCGAACCTTTGAATACTGTATTTATCAATACAATCGAAAGTGGTGCTGTACGGGGTGTTTTTGTAGAAGATGGGAGCATGGTTGAGCGCGGACAACAATTAGTAGAACTGTATAACCCCAATACTGAACTCAATTACTTGACGCAAGAAACTGCGATTATTGAGCAAATTAATAATTTAAGCAACACACGTATTTCTATTAAAAATCAACAACTGAGTTTAGATAGAAACTTATTAGAAATCGACCACAACTTTAAAAATGCGCAGCGTCAATTTAATTTGGACAATGCACTTTATGACGGAAAAGCACTAGCTAAAAATGATTTTGAGAAAACTGAAGAAGTTTTCCGTTATCAAAAGGCACAACAAAATCTTATCAAAAATAGAGTAGAGGAAGAAAAGTTAGAACGCAATGCTCAGCTAACACGGCTTAATAATTCTATTACAAAAATGGAAAGTAGTTTGAAAAAACTACGTGCGAATAAAGATAACTTCATCGTCCGTGCATCGGCAGCAGGTAAGTTGTCGTCCTTTTCTCCTGTCATCGGACAAAGCTATCAAGGAGGACAGTCGATAGGTAAAATTGACTTATTAGACGGTTATAAAATTGTAGCAAATCCTGATGAATACTACATTTCTGACATCCATACTGGACAAGAAGCAGAGTTGACTTTTGATAATCAAAAATACATTTTGCGCGTAAGTAAAGTACTTTCAGAAGTTACGAATGGTAAGTTTACAGTGGAGTTAACTTTTCAAGACAAGGCACCATTATCCATAAAACGGGGCATGTCGTTACCTTTGAAGATTTACCTTTCAGACAAGAGTCAAAAAGCATTTTTATTACCTAAAGGTGGTTTTTACCAATCATCAGGCGGACGATTTGTTTTTGTATTGAATGAAAATAATCAAGCAGTAAAACGATTTATTTCTATCGGAAAATCAAATCCTTACTATTATGAAGTGAAGGAAGGTTTAGAAAAAGGGGATAGAGTGATTACTTCTGATTATGGGAATTATAAGGAAATGGAGTTACTAAATTTGAATTAAGAAGATTGAACGCAGAGGCGCGGAGACGCAGAGAATTTTAAAACCAAATGTTTACTTCTTTCAAAAGAAGAGCATTTTAAAAATAAAAAATTATGTTGAACATCAAAGGATTATCAAAAATCTATCGTACGGAAGAAGTCGAAACGACGGCACTAAATAATGTAGATTTCACAGTAAATGAGGGCGAGTTTATCTCTGTAATGGGACCGTCTGGCTGTGGAAAATCAACCTTACTTAATATCATCGGTCTCTTAGATTCTACGGATACAGGAAGCTACATTTTCGGAGATAGAGAAATTGTAAAGCTGAATGAAAAACAGCGCGGACTTATCCGCAAAGAAAACATTGGTTTCATCTTCCAAAACTTCAATTTGATTGATGAATTAACGGTATTTGAAAATGTAGAATTGCCACTAGTTTATAATAAAGTATCAAAGTCAGAACGTCGAACGCGTGTAGAGAAAATTCTTAAAGATTTACAAATCGAACATCGGAGAAATCACTTCCCTCAGCAATTGTCAGGCGGGCAACAGCAACGTGTAGCAGTTGCGCGCGCATTGGTGACAGAACCCAAACTTATCCTCGCAGATGAGCCAACAGG
>CALDUB010000037.1 GCA_937923465.1 uncultured Saprospiraceae bacterium | reverse complement strand
GATGCGTAAGATGTTTCCAGACTTAGATATTCGAAAGGATGTTCTTTTTGTTCATGATGGAAAGTACATAACTTCGGCTGGCGGTGCGAAGTCATTTGAAGCGGCATTGTACTTATGTGAGCATTTGTATGGGGCAGAAGTAGCCCGTAGATTGGCTGGTGGTTTGGTCATTGATTGGGATTTGGAGGCTGTGCCGCATTTGATTGTGGAAAATTAAACAAAATTACCTGCTTCTTTGCATAATTAAAACAGACAAACTACTTACCTTTGCACTCGATTTTAAGAAATCGTAGATTTTGGTTAGATTTTGTTTGGTACTCTAAGAGTATTGAAGTTTTTGAGCTTATTGATAGTTTTGTTATTGGTTATTAGTTACTGGTTATTCTTTGCCCAGAGACGAAAATAACCAATAACTAATAACCAATAACAAACTCTAACATCTTTTAATAAACCGCTCAAGACTTCCTGTCGAAGCAGTTAGCAAAAAAATTATCTCAGTATGGGTTTACTTACTGTTGGTTCAGTCGCATTTGACGACATTCAAACACCACTTGGTCACGCCGAAAAAATCGTCGGTGGTGCTGCTACTTATATTTCTTTAGCTGCTTCTTATTTCACTAATGAATTGAAACTTGTTTCTGTTATTGGTGGTGATTTTCCGCAGGAAGAATTAGACCACTTAGAGTCTGTTGGTGTTGACTTGGAAGGCTTGCAAATCAAGAAAGACGAGAAGTCTTTCTTTTGGGCAGGTCGCTACCACGATAACATGAATGCGCGTGATACACTCGATACTCAATTGAATGTATTGGCGGATTTCGACCCAGTTATTCCAAAAAGCTACCGTAATGAAGATTACGTGATGTTAGGAAACTTGACGCCTTCGGTTCAGATGAAGGTTATTGACCAAATGGAAAAGCGTCCAAAATTAATCGCTTTGGATACGATGAACTTTTGGATGGATATCGCTTGGGATGAATTAATGGCTGTTGTGGCAAAAATTGACGTTCTTATCATCAACGATGAAGAAGCGCGTCAAATGTCTAAAGAATATTCTTTAGTTAACGCGGCAAAGAAAATCATGGCTCTCGGACCAAAGTTTTTAATCATTAAGAAAGGAGAGCACGGTGCTTTACTTTTCCACAAAGATGAAATCTTCTTTGCGCCAGCATTGCCTTTGGCAGAAGTATTTGACCCAACGGGTGCAGGTGATACTTTCGCAGGTGGTTTCATGGGATACATGGCTCAAACGGATGATGTTACTTTTGAAAACATGAAGCGCGCTGTTATCTTCGGTTCAGCTTTGGCGTCTTTTTGTGTTGAAAAATTCGGTATTGAACGTCTGAAAGGTCTTTCTAACATGGATATCATCAACCGCGTAGAGCGTTTTGTGAAGTTAGTAAGCTTTGATGCAAAATTAGATATATAAAATTAGTTGACGGTTGACCGTTTTCATTTTACGGACGTGTGACTTTGTACACGAGTTCTTTACCTGAGAACGGTCAACTGACAACCGACAACTACAATAGAATGGAAGATTTAAAGAAAGCGATTAATGCAGCTTGGGACGATAGAGCTCTTTTGAAAACAGACGAAACTCAAATTGCTATCCGTACAGTTATCGAGCATTTGGATAAAGGTCGTCTGCGTACGGCTCAGCCTGATGGCAATGGCGGTTGGGAAGTGAATGATTGGGTGAAGAAAGCTGTTGTTTTGTATTTCCCAATTCAAAAAATGGAAACGATTGAGGTTGGACCATTTGAGTTTCATGATAAGATGTTACTTAAGACAGGTTATGCTGATTTGGGTGTACGTGTTGTTCCTCATGCTATCGCGCGTTATGGTGCATTTTTGGAGAAAGGCGTGATTATGATGCCTTCTTATGTAAACATCGGTGCGCATGTTGGTAGTGGAACCATGGTGGACACTTGGGCTACAGTTGGTTCTTGTGCGCAGATTGGTAAGAATGTACACTTGAGTGGTGGTGTTGGTATTGGCGGTGTTTTAGAACCATTGCAGGCTACTCCTACTATCGTTGAAGATAATTGCTTTATTGGTTCACGTTGTATCATCGTAGAAGGTGTACGTGTGGAAGAAGAAGCAGTATTAGGAGCGAATGTCGTTTTGACAAAATCTACTCACATTATTGATGTGACTGGAGAAGAGCCAGTTATTTATAAAGGTCGTGTTCCTGCGCGTTCTGTTGTTATTCCTGGTACTTATACAAAGAAATTTGCAGCTGGTGATTACCAAGTTGCGTGCGCATTGATTATTGGTCAGCGCAAACCGAGTACAGATAAGAAGGTTTCGTTAAACAATGTTTTGCGGGATTTTGAGGTGGCAGTTTAGTCGATAATTTTGAATGGATGAATTTTCAATGCATTCGAGATTAGAACCATAAAAAAAGGCAGCCCTATGGACTGCCCTTGATAAATTGACACACTAACTAACACATATCTTTGTGGAGGAAGTAATTAAATTTGCTTCCTCTTTTTTTGTTTTTTGAATCTTGAGGTTCGAATTACTAAATAGCATTCATTTTATCTTTTTCCACCTTTCGAGCCCCCACTTTTTGAACCGACTGTACTAGGAGGATTGTTACCTCTTCCACCGCCTGATGGCTTTCCTGTTGTGCTTGGTGCATTTTTTAATCCACTTGACTTTCCCATAATTGTAATTTTGATTAAGTGATACTTACTTTTGTTTTTAGTCTGTTTTCAGTTTATTCCGACTTTATTTAGTATTCTGTAATGAAAGGAACTTTCTATGATTGCCACATAGATAATCCGCCTCCTGTCTTTACAGCATTCAT
Source organism: uncultured Saprospiraceae bacterium (assembly GCA_937923465.1). Classification (GTDB taxonomy): domain Bacteria; phylum Bacteroidota; class Bacteroidia; order Chitinophagales; family Saprospiraceae; genus JAHDCG01. The sequence goes on along the minus strand of CALDUB010000037.1, from coordinate 11,667 downwards.
CATCTCTGGATTAACTTTTGGGGCGAACATTCCGCCACTTTTACGGTCGTCGTATATTTCAACTTTGAGTTCTTTTGCAAATTCTTTTGCCAAATCTCCCAAGTTGCGAGCATAACGCTCTGATTTTCCGAGACTCATGAATAAATCCATAACGCCTGTTCTCACCATTTCGTATTTGTCATCCGCTTGTGCTAGCATCTGACGGATAGTCTTTCCTTTTGCAGGTTTACCCATGCTCTCTACTTTTTTGCGTAGCGTATCGCCTGAGTACCCGTAGAGTTGTGAACGAAAATTCCACCAATTGGCAGAGCTTCCCCCATTGCGAGACTCGTAGGTACGCAAATGCGCTTCTTCGCTCGCAGTTTGACAAGACATCACTCCCATGACCTTTGACAATTCTAAAACCGCCATGACTTGTTCTTTAGAAAGTAGCTCCGCATTTTCAACTTTATCTTCTAAGGATAAAAGATGTTTCGCGTATTTATGCTTTTTCTTGCTTGAGGACATCAAGGTAATCTTCTTCGCTAATTCTACACTGATGTAGTAATCGTCAAATAAGATATTCGCAGGCATTTTTCTCTTCGAGTAATCTTGAAGAGCAATTGGTTTGCGAATGCCGTCACGAAACTCATATACGTTTGTCAACCAATTTTTCAAGTTTTTGACGTACTGTGCTTTTGGCAATTCTAATACTTGGTAAAGATTAGATGCTGCAACGACTTTTGTTCCTTTCTTGCTAACTAATATTTGTAGTTCCATCTTTATGATGATTTTGATTATACGACAAAGATAAAGTAAATGTTTTAATAAAGCAAATTTTAAAACAAAATAAATTTTATTGATAACTTTTTATAGTAATTACATAGTCTAGAGTATGTTTTAAGTTTTAAATAAAACAAACAGTTTGGAAAAGCAAGGTGTAAATTTTGTGTTCATTTTTTGGTTACGTTTTTAAATGCCCTGAAAAATTCTAACTCTTTGAATAAATCCTTTTCCTCCCTTACCTTTGCTACATGTTACGAACTGAAAATCTCACATTTGCCTATCAAGGCAATTCCGCCTTACAATTTCCAGACATCAATTGTCCAACAGGAGAGCACTGCCTACTACTCGGTCAATCAGGTAGTGGTAAAACAACTTTGCTGCATTTATTAGGTGGACTTTTGACGCCGACGCAAGGAAAAGTAATAGTAGGAGAAACAGACATCGCTAAATTACGTGGCGCACGCGCAGACCATTTTCGCGGACAGAATATTGGTATCATTTTTCAAAAGGCACATTTTGTTAAATCATTGACGGTGGAAGAAAATTTGCTATTGGCACAAAGTCTAGCAGGTGCATCAGGAGATAAAAAACGAATAAAAGATTTGCTTGAAAGATTGAATGTTGGACATAAGTTAAATGCACGTCCTGACCGACTCAGTCAAGGAGAGCAACAACGGGTGGCAATTGCGCGTGCATTGGTGAATAATCCTAAAGTGATTTTAGCAGATGAACCCACTTCTGCATTGGATGATGTGAATACGGAAGAAGTTATTCAACTTTTGGAGGAACAAGCGAAGGCGGTTAATGCGACTTTATTAGTTGTCACGCATGATGGTAGATTGAAAGACCGTTTCTCGAACAAAATTCAAATATCCGGATAATAGAGATTGCGTGCATTAGACATTATTCATTCGACATTATACATTCAAAATATGAACTCACTTTTATTAAGTTGGAAAAACCTAACTGCCAAGCCACTTTCAATGTTATTGACTTTGGTACTTTTTGCTCTAGGTGTTGGTCTGATTTCGCTTTTGATGATTTTACAAAAGCAGACTCAAGACCAGTTTGATAAAAATTTGGCAGGTATTGATTTGGTAGTCGGAGCAAAGGGGAGTAAGCTGCAATTGATATTAGGGAGTATGTATCACGTCGATAATCCGACGGGGAATATCACGATAAAAGAAGCGCGTCCATTTATGAATCCGAAGCATCCATTGATTGAAATGTCGGTGCCTTTGTCTTTAGGAGATAGTCATAAAGGATATCGGATAGTAGGAACGGAAAAGAATATTTTAGAATTATATAATGCGGAGATTGGGGAAGGAAAATTGTGGAATAAGGTCATGGAAGTAAATCTGGGAGCAAGTGTTGCTGCTGATTTGAATGCTAAGATTGGTACGCGTTTTAAAAGCTCGCATGGATTGATTGAAGATGATAATTTGATACATGAAGATAGTAAAGACTTTATAGTTGTCGGAATTTTGCAGCCTACGGGTTCTGTGATTGACCAGTTGATTTTGACGCGGACAGAAAGTATTTGGGAAGTGCACGATGGACATGCACATGATGAGGAAGGCGGACATGAAGGGCACGCACATGAAGAAGGTGGACACGATGAACATGCACATGAGGATAATGCACATGACCACTCAGGGCACGAGCACCACGACCACGCAGAAGGTGAACACGACCATGAGGAACACGCGATAGAGGAAAATATTGTAGAGAAAACACTTTTGGATTATCCTGATAAGTCAATTACTAGTTTGCTGATAAAATTTAAAGGGCGCGGATTTCAGACCTTGAACATGGGAAGGCAAATTGATGAAAATACAGACATGATTGCGGCTAGTCCTGCGATTGAAATTAATCGCCTTTATGCGAATATGGGGGTAGGGATTAATGGATTGACTTACTTGGCTTATTTGATAACTTTCGTTTCTGCCTTGAGTATCTTCATTTCACTTTTTTCTTCTTTGAAAGATAGAAAATATGAGTTGGCATTAATGCGTGTCATGGGAGCATCTCGCGGGAAAGTCTTTGGATTAATACTCGTGGAAGGATTACTTTTAGCTGTTTTAGGCTGCTTTTTAGGTTTACTCTTAAGTCACGTTGGAATGCACATTTTGGCTGGCTACATGAAGGAGAGTTACCGCTATACTTTTTCTGGGATGACTTTCTTGAAACAAGAATACTTCTTAATTGCTGGAGCACTTTTATTGGGAATAGTGGCGGCATTTATTCCAGCAGTGCAGGCGAGTCGGACGGATATTTCGGAGACATTGGGGCAAGGATAAAAAAGGGGAGAGGTGTCAGGAGAGAGGTGAGAGTCTGCACGCGTCATGCTGGACTCTCGCCTCTCGCCTTGCCCCTCTCACCTATTTCTTCAACTCCAAAATAGTAGCAGAGTTCGCTTCAACTTCAATCTCACTAGTCAATAAAAATTCCTTCTCCGTCAATACATTTCGCCCCTTTCTCTCCCCTTCAAACATCTCTGAAAAACGAGTTAAATCTAACTGGCTTGCCGCTTCATTCTTATTTATAACCACCATGATTTTTTGATTATCATCATAGCGGAAGTAAACGTAGATGCCGTTTTTTGGTACAAAGTGCTTCAACTTTCCAGTATGTAGTGCTGTAGCTGTTTGACGCCATTTCAGTAGATTCTTAATGTAAGCAGTTGCTTCTTTTTGTCTATCTGTCAAACCTTTGCCTTCAAAGACATTAATCTCATCACCTTTCCAACCGCCAGGGAAGTCACTTCTGATAAGACCGTCATCGCGGTCTTTTGGACTTGTCATTAATATCTCTGTACCGTAATACATTTGAGGAATTCCGCGCATTGTAGCAGTGATTGCCACTCCTTGTTTCCATGCAGCAAAATCTTCATTTACTTGTGTGAAAAAACGTGTCATATCGTGGTTGTCAGGAAATGTCACCAAATTCATCGGGTCTGCATAAAGAAAATCTTGTGCGATGATTTTATAAAAATCTATTAAACCTCCTCCCCAACTCTCTTCTTCTGTCAGAGCTTTCGTCATGGCCACTTGACCTGGGAAATCCATCAAACTTTTCAATTCTGAAGAGTATCCATTAGAATTTACTTTTCCTTTTTGCCAATAAGAAACAATCGCTGGATTGTCAGACCATTCTTCTCCTACAATATTTAAAGTTGGATATTCATACATCATCGCTTGCGTCCAATCGCTCATGAAGTCTTGGTCAGGATAAGGATATGTATCCATTCTAATCCCTGATAATTTTAAATATTCTACCCACCAAATGCTATTTTGAATGAGGTAAGTTGCCATGAATTCGTTGCGTTGATTTAAGTCTGGCATTGTTCTTACGAACCAACCGTCTGTAAATACTTTTGTATCACTTTCTGATGCGTAGGGGTCTTGCGTAATTGATTTTCTGTGATTTGTTTCTGTGTACTCTTCCCATTGATTTATCCAATCTGACGAAGGCAAATCATTCATCCACCAGTGATTAGAACCACAGTGATTGACTATCATGTCCATTATCAACTTGATACCTTTTGTACGACCTTCACGCGCCAAGGCTTGATATTCTTCATTAGAACCAAAACGCTCGTCCACTTTATAAAAATCCGTTGTCGAATATCCGTGATAGGAATACTCTTCCATGTCATTTTCTAAAAGCGGATTCAACCAAATAGCTGTAAATCCTAAATCTTTGATGTAATCCAAACTCTGGCGCATTCCAGCAATATCCCCGCCGTGTCTGCCGCCTTTATTCGCTCGATTGACTTTTTCTTTTAAGTCGTCGATACTATCATTCTTTTTATTTCCATTGACAAATCTATCTGGCGTTATCAAATAAATCGCGTCAGAAGCATTAAATCCGTCGACTTCTGCATTTTCTCGTTTTAATAGCGAGAATGGTTTTGACAATACCTTTTTACCATTTTTATAAAAGTCAATATCAATTTCCCCTGCTTTAGCACGTTCGCCAATAGTAAGGTTTATAAAAAGATAATTAGGGTTTTCAACTTGAGTTGTATTGCGCACAGAGACATTTAGATAATTAATTTGCGGCTTTAATTCTGATACATTTTCGCCGTAAACCAATAGTTGAATTTTGTTGTGTTTCATGCCGACCCACCAGTTTGCAGGTTCAATGCGTTCTACATTTTGACCAAAGGAAAGACTTGTGAAAAGGCAGAATAAGAGAAGAATAAGTATATTTTTCATTGGTAAGTTCTTGAAAATTTTAATTGTAATAAGACAAAAGTAAGTAAGCTGAGGAAAAAAATGTAATCTAATGTCTTTTATCATTGTCACGAAGAGTAGAAATTGAGTGCTTGAAGCCCTTTAAATTTCTTATTTTTGCAATTCACAGTAAACAACGTTCTAATCTTTTCAAATTCAACCATGAAGAAAATCATTTATACTTTACTTCTTTTCATTTCATTCCAACTGAATGCACAAAATCATCCAACATGTGATGGCAATCGCTATCGCGCGGATGTTTTTGAAAATTTCACTTCAACTACAGCACTTAAGTATGGTGAAGGAACAACTTTTGGTGGCAATTTTCAAGAACTATTTTTAGATGTTTATGAGCCCGAAGGCGATACCGAAACCTTGCGCCCTTTAATTATTTTGGCATTTGGAGGAAGTTTTATTGGTGGAGAACGTCAAGACATGGCACCTTTATGTCAAGCTTACGCAAGGAGAGGATATGTAGCCGTAACGATAGATTATCGTTTATATGACGGACCACTTTTTCCAATTCCTTCAGGAGCAGATATGACGGATGTCGTGGTGAAATCTATTTCGGATATGAAAGCAGCTATTCGTTATATGCGCGAAGATGCGGCAACGACTAATCTGTATAAAATTGATACAGATAATGTTTTTGTAGGTGGCGTTTCAGCAGGCAGTATTACTGCTGCGCATACAGCAGTACTCGATTCTACAGATGTTTTTACAGATGAGTTGTTGGGTATATTAGAAGCAAATGGTGGCTGGGAAGGCAACTCTAGCGATAATTTTGAATATAGCTCAGATGTGAAAGGTTATATTAATTTTTCTGGTGGACTAAATGATGCGTCTTGGATAGATGCGAATGACCCGCCGTTTATGAGTATTCACGATGATATGGATGAGGTTGTTCCTTACGGAGAAGGCTTTGCTTCTATTTTCGGTTTTGATATTATTTATTTGGAAGGTAGCCAGATTATGCACGAAGAGGCAGATATGGAAGGTGTGACAAATGTATTATATACAATTGAAAACAGCAATGGACACGTAAGTTATTTGATGAATGGAGCAGGATTATTGGAAAGCGTTAATCGTTCTTCGGACTTTTTGTACGAATTACTTTGTGCGGATTATGTATCTGGAATCGAAGGTGAATACACCGAATTAGAAGGCTTGAGCATTTCTCCAAATCCTACTTCTGGTTTGATAACTTTAAAAAATGAAAATTCTAGAATCTTAAGTTCAACAATTTTCAATACTTTTGGACAAAAATTGGGAACATGGAAAAATGTATCTCAAATTGACCTTTCTCATTTGGGCAGTGGCGTTTACTTTTTGGAAACAAGCGACATAAGTTCAAAAGAGAAAACAATAACAAAAGTTGTTGTAAAGTCGTAAGGAGATAGGGTTGTAAAGTTTTAGAGTTGCAAAGTGTAAAAATATTGCAACTCTAAAATTTTCCGATTCTAAAACATTACAACTCTACAACTTTTACAACTTTACAACCTTCAAAAATGACTTATACTTCTTTCCTTGTAAATATCGAGGATAATATCGCATCTGTTGCTATCAATCGCCCCGAAAAAGCCAATTCTTTACACATGGAGGCTTGGGAAGAGATGAAGCACATCTTTGAAAGTTTGCATGAAAACCCTGAAGTACGCGTCATCGTATTAACTGGAGAGGGTAAAAACTTTTGTGCAGGGATAGATTTGATGACTTTAATGAATCTTCAACGCTACAATGATATATCTTGTGAGGGGCGTAAAAGAGAAATGCTACGTAAATTTATCTTTAAATTGCAGGATTGTATCACAGCCATTGAAAAATGCCGTAAGCCTGTCTTAGCAGCTATTCATGGAGCTTGTGTTGGTGGTGCAGTTGATATCGTTTCTGCTTGTGATATGCGTTACTGTGTGGAGAAATCGTATTTCTCTATCAAGGAAATAGACTTAGGTTTGGTTGCCGATATTGGTACTTTACAGCGTCTACCGAAGATTTTGCAGCCAGGTATCGTAGCTGAAATGGCTTATACGGGAAGAAATGTATCTGGTGAAGAAGCGACAAAAATTGGTTTGACGAACCAAACTTATGCAACGGTAGAAGAGATGACAGAAGGCGTGATGGGGATAGCAAAATCTATTGCGTCAAAATCACCTTTATGTATTCGCGGAACAAAAGAAATTCTTTTGTACAGCCGTGACCACAGCGTTGATGAGTCTTTAAATTATATGACAGCTTGGAATGCTTCTATGCTACTGTCTGATGATTTGCAGGAGGCATTTGCGGCGATGATGGAGAAGAGAGAGGGAGATTTTGCGGGGTAATGCGACTATCATTATGGAACTATAAATAAAAAAACTCACCAGACGACCCAATGTCATCTGGTGAGTTTTTTAATTTAAATACTCCCTTTATTCCTAAAAAACAACAACAAAACACAAGTCATAATCACTCCTAGTGCGCCACCAATTTGCATCCATTGGTCACGTTGTGCTTGCAGTGTACTTTCCACATAATAAGGATTAGCAGCACAAGGCGTACCTAAACCATTGACGCTTTCCCAATTTTCTTGGTCGCTATTATTCAAATGTGGTAATAATAGGTTAAAAGTAAAAGTACTATCTGTAGGAGGTAAAACATAAGCAACACTATCGACCCAAGCACCTCGCTCATCAAAAAGAGCTAAACTCTCCGACCGCTTACTCAAACCAAATCCCAAATCACCAATAAAGCGATAAGCATCAGGATAAGTCTGCCCAAAACGTGCATCGTCTTCACATAGAATCAAATAATCCTTTGGAGGAACAGTAACTGGGGGTAGTCTAAATTTATTTTTACTATCGGTAAATGTCCAACCGTCTAAGCTGATGTTATCGTCAGAATAATTATAGATTTCTACCCAATCTCCCGCTTTCTTGTTATTACAATTGACCTCATTAATGATTAGTTTACCCGCTAATGGGTGGTCATATTTTTCAAATACGGCGCGAAGTCTAGTTGTTTTTTGTTCTAGATTTAAAACCAAATCCAATTCATTCTCAAACTCTTCCGCACCTTCCCAGCCTACAAAGCGATAACCCAAACGTGGATTAGCTTCGATATGTACAGGTACGTCTGCAAAATACCAACCAGTAAAATCTTCTTTAGATTTCACTTTTATATTGTCATTCAAAACTATTTTTCCGCCTTCTGTTGAGCTTAATTTTAAAAGATTTAATGCGCCTAAATCAAATTTCTCACGCAAATGTTCTCGTACATACGCCTGTCTTTTTTCTCCAAAAATCCGCATTCTATCAATCTGACTTTCCCAATTTTTTTCACTTAAACGCCAGCGGTCCAAATGCCTTTCAATTTCTCCACTTAGTATAGTTTCGTGTCTACTGATTTCCGAAGCAATGTTTTCACTAGAGAAAGTTGTATTTAATCGGTCAGCAAATCGATTGATAAACTCTCGTTTAAATTCACTGTTTTCTAACAGCTTTCGTAAGATGAAAGTACTCCAAGCGGGATTTGGCCAATCGCGCCCGTCAGGTTTAGTATGAAACTCCAAACTGTTATTTCGATAAGCATCATTCTCATGTAGTCCAAATCCCCAATCCGTATCATATAAAATCCAACGCCACTTGCCTCCTTCCGTCTGTGGTCTCCAAAATTTGATATTTCCACCTGCATCTTGATTGTCAAAAAATATTTGGGCAACCTGATAATCCATAAAATTCCCTACATCAATCCTTGAATTAATATAAGCGTAATGTGTCGGATTTGCCATACTGTTGTCTAGCATGTATTGCAAAGTTCTCACGTAGTGTTTCGAATTCCCACGCTTTCTTGTTAGTCTGTGTTCGATAATGTCAACACTATCTTTGTCTATATCGAAATGACCATTCAGAAAATAGCGATTTACTTTTTCTCTAATGTTGTATATTCCCCAATATTCGCCATTAATATAAACATGAGAAGGGCGGGCATCTTGTTTCTCCAAGTCCCAATCTTCTAATAACCCTGTCATAAAAGCATCTCGGAAATGTGTTTTTCCAAAATCACTTCCAGAGTTTCTTAAGACTAAAAACTTGTACTTGTTAAAACCTTCCTTTCCAAAAACATCATGTTTGATACGCTTCGTTCCATAGCGACTTCTTGCCACTAATGTCAACGACTTTTGTGGAAAAAGACGACTCATACCTCCAAATAAACGCATACCTGTCTGCCCTCGGAAGTAACACAAACTGTCTGGCTCAAAGAATTCTGTATTGATAGCTATCTCTTTGCGACTCCAAAAATTAGCGCCAGGTTTGCGCCATAAACTATCATTTGCATTTTTACCCGCTACAAAAAGACCTTTTTCTGTATCAAAAAGTAGTTCTGGCGTAATGGCAATAGACACGATAGGAAAAGTACTCTCTGGCTCATCGATAAAATAAGTATGACTTGTAGGGAAGGCTTCTTCTTGTCCGCGGTACGCTATTGCCCTGATGACTGTTGTCTCTTTTATGTAAATGGCGCGTCGGTATTTGTGGTCAGAGATACGACGTGGTAATGTACCGTCTGTGGTGTAGTAGATTTCGGCATCTGGTGAGAACAATTCTACTTTTTGCTTACCACTATAAAATCCTCCTTCTGGTGCAAAGGATAACTCGGGATAGAGCGAGGCTTTGCGCACTTCCGATGTTGGTTCTATTGTTTTTGGCTGAGCAAAGACTACATTGCAGATAGCCAATAGAAGGATTATAAAATAGTATTTTCTCAAAATTGTACGTTTCTTTGATAAGGTTAAACAGGACTAGAAGCTACTCACCCTATTTTAATGATGAGAAGAATAGTTTTAATCCATAAAGAACAATCATATCGAGGTATGATTTATAGTTGTTCGTGTGTTTAATTCCCGTTTTTTTATCGGTGTAGTTCGAGGCTAGCTCTAAAAGAATGGCAATTTAGTGATTTTGCCTTTGATTTAAAAGGACTCCAAGTAACTAAATTTTATATAAAGTCATCTTTCTAAAGCATTTCATTAAAGAATCGCGCCAAAACTATAAATAACTGCATCTGTTTTGATATAGGATGTGAAAAGTGTTTTTAAGCACTTATCTTTGAACTTTCGATGAATTAGATTTTCTGGGTTAATTCCTTTAGAGAAATCTATTAAAAATAGGAAATGAAAATTTTGCAAAACATTAGCTACCTGATTTTACCAATGTTGTTACTACTAACATCTTGTTCTCAGGAGCAATTAGATAGATTAGAGCCAATGCCAAATGCATATGGTAATGTCAACAGTGTTGTCGTAGTGGCTGACGAAGCAACTATTGAGAGCCCTCCTGGTGATACTTTGATGTATTATCTAGGAGCTGCTTATCCCATCTTACCCCAACCAGAGCCACTGTTCAATATACGTGTTTACTCGCCATTACAAGTCAATGCGCGCAAGGAGAGAAAGCAATTGCGTAGCTATATCATCATTGCTGATATGTCTCAAAAAGAGTCGGCAGCAGCAGCGATGGTGAGTAGAGACTTAGGTCCAGAGAATGTGCGTAAGGCTTTGGAGACTAAAGGCTTCGGTACTAAGATAGTTAAAAATCGCTGGGCAGACGGTCAGATATTAGTTTATGTATTTGGGAAAGATGAAGCGACTCTATTAGAGAATGTACAAAAAAGTTTTCCAGGTATCTTGCAGCGGATAAATGAGCATGATTCAAAACAAGTCATGTCAACGGCTTATTTTCAAGGAGAGAATAAACTTTTACAAGCTGAAATTTTTGACTCTTTGGGGGTGAAAATTAAGCTGCCAAAAAAATACCAGAAAGCAGCATTCGATAAAGAGCGCAATACTTACTGGTTGCGTTATGATTATAAAGAGTACATCTACAATGTGCTTATTCACAAAGAGGAATATAAAGACCAAAACCAATTTACGCGAGAAAATCTCATAGCCATGCGCGATACTATCGGGCAGTTAATTGCTACCGAAACACCCGACTCTCGTATGGTAATTAATTATACAGACTTGCCTTTATACGTTAAAGGAGCGACTGTTAATGGTAATTTTGCTTTGGAAGGTAAGGGGATTTGGGAGATTGAAAATGATTTTATGGGAGGACCATTCGTCAGCTACCTTATTCATAATCCTAATAACGATGAATTGGTTTTCGTAGACGGTTTCTTATTTGGACCAGGTAAGAAAAAGAGAGACGCGATTCAAAGTCTCGAAAATATTATCAAAACAACAAGCTTTTAAAAGTTGTAAAGTTGCATAGTTTTAGAGTTGTAAAGTTTTCCATGAATAAGTTAGAATGGCAACTTTACAACTCTAAAACCTTATAACCCTACAACTTTTACCCCCTCGGTATAGTATTAAAGATGGCTAAAAAAGTCATCGCCATTTTCATACTCATGCTTACCTCTTCATTCATTTCATCGACAATAATCCAATCTCTTGGGTCGCGTGAATATTCCGTATAGATAGTGAACCAACCATGTTCCTCTGTTGAGACAATCCATTCATCACCATTATTAGAATAGCGTGTTTTAAAGTAAAGTGTCGTCTTATTATCTGTAACGCGCCACTCGCTAAAGTCTCGCGGCCAACGCGGTCGCATCGAGAGTATATCCCCGTCAGAAAAGACTTGCCATTCACTCAAATTATCGCGCCATCTTGTTTCGATGCGTCCAG
>CALDUB010000036.1 GCA_937923465.1 uncultured Saprospiraceae bacterium | reverse complement strand
CAATAGCATATCCCTCAGGAATAGTCAAATTAATAATCAACTGTTCTTTGAAAGGATGTGAAATATCTACTGGATACAAACGTTTTTCCAGTTTAAAAGGGTTCTCATCAAAATTTGAATAAATAATAGGAGAGAAGTAGATAAAATCGCCACTAACCTGAGCCGCATCGGGAATACTACAAGTCATTTTAGCTTTCATATGCTTGTCATTCTTATCCATTCCTTCGTACGAAATATCCTGTATCTCCGCCTCTGCATTAAATTCACCTAGTCTCTTTTGCCAGTATATTCCTTCTTTATCTCCCTGTGCTATTTCACGTTCATCAAATCCGCTATAACCAGAGGAACTAGCACTAAAATCTCCAGTTAGGCTTCCTTCAGCGTCTAAGGTCAAGTTTGTCATGAATACATCTCCTGATTTAGGCGTTTCGATATCTACCCATTTCTGTCCTTCATCAATCATCCAACCTTTCTTATTCAAGCTATTTACTTCCGGAAAGCCAATTGGGCGATTTTTTTCTGTGGCATCTAAATAGTATTTTTTCTCCTCTATCTCTGCCAATACCATTACGTGGTTAAATTGACCTAATATTGGATAAAAATCTATTGGTCTTCCATTATCTCTCGTACTTATCAGGACAGGACTCGCTTTGATTCCTGCTTCTGTTAACAAAGCTAAAAGCATGAGATTCATTTCTCCACTTCCGCCAGATTTTGCTTCAAACACTTTATTTAAGCTCTCCTCTACTGACATTCTGTATCGTTCATTCCACTCGATGTTATCAAGTACAAAATCGTAGGCAGCATGCATTTTGTCCATCTCTGTTGTTGTCGCTATCATTGTTGATTGCGCGGCTTCAGATACTTTAGAATAATTATTTTTCTTTAAGTATTGTCTACCAAAGCTTTTAGAATCCTTGATTTCCGCTGCGACTTTATCCCAAGAGGTCATAATGTACTCTACTGGCTTATTGAATGGCTCAACTTTCGATAATTGAAAACGAATGTTAGCTAGATAATCTTCCATCGTAGTCACATAAGTCTCTTCCTTCATGGCGGGAAGATTTTCGGCATAATAACGTGTCGTAAAAAATTCAACTTGTGTCGTTCCCATTTTAGTTCCTCCTCCTTGATTAAAACTTATATTTTCAACCTTTTTAACGGGAGGGTCACTCTGTATAGGACCTCCTACCTTTAAATTAACGTAATTGTACCACTTTGGAATTGTCACTATGTATTCACTGAGGCGCACAGGAATATCTCGTTGAAAACTCCAACGACTGAGAGAAAAAACATTTTGAGTGGTAATTGTATATTGATAATCAATGATGCTCCCTTCTGTCAGGTTAGGTACTGAGAATTTCTTGGCAGACACATAATCACTAACTTGTTCCTTAAAAATATCTCCTTTAGGTATCGAGGTATTTGAACCGTCGGGATTGAACACTTTAACTTTCAAATTTGTAACACTTGAACTATTATTTTGACTATAGTAGTGTATTGCAATGTCTCCCTGACTAAATCCTGCTCTTTTAAAGATTTTGATTCGACGATGAACTTCTAGTCTGATTTCGGTATTTTGTCCTTTATAATCAAAAAATAAGTTTCCTCTTTCTCCTAAAATAAGCGCAGCAGCGGAAGTATCTTGCTCATAAACTGTCATTTGTAAATCTTCAGAGGGAATTTTTCCAAACTTCATTTTTTTCTGAGCAGAAAGAGAAAATGGTAAAATAAAAAGTAAGAAAATGGTGAGACGGAGTGTCATATTTTATGGTTTCGTGATTAAGTAATTCTTAGAATGCTAATGTAAGATTTTTTCTTAAAAAGAAGTAAAATGATGAAATATCTAGCTCAAAACAGGTCTAAATCAAAGCATATCCTTGTTAAAGTCGCCTTAAAAACGGTTTCGCATCCAAAAAACACTTATTTTGCAACAAATAATCGACTATGAAAAATCTACTCCTTCTTGCTTTCTTGTTCCTTTCTTTCTCCATTTCGGCACAAGATATGACCGTTAAACAAATGGGGAAAATTCTAAAAAAAGAGACGAATATCACCGAAGGGAAAGAGGGTATTTGGACTGTTGAGTATGCTGAACATCTCGTTATGATTGTGACGGATGAGAAAGCAAACCGAATGCGTATTTTTTCTCCTATCGTTGCACGAGAAGATATCAATGATGCCGCATTGGAAAAAATGCTAGAAGCAAATTTTCATTCTGCCTTAGATGCAAAATATAGCATTTGGGAAGGTGTCGTGATTAGTGTTTACACCCATCCTCTCCAAGAATTATCAGGGAGTCAATTTACCGATGCCCTAAAACAGGTCGTTCGCCTTTCTCAGACATTCGGAACGAGTTTTTCCAGTACAGAATTCATATTCGGTAATGAAGGAGAAGAGGACAACATAAATAAAGCCCGTACCAATGTTAAGCCAGGAGATAAGAAGAGTTAAGCGTATACTTGTTCTGCTATTTTGTCCATCGCTTGCAAGATTATCTTACAGCCTTTTCTAATTTCTTCTTCCGTTATCAATAGAGGAGGAGCTATCCGCAATGACCTGTCATTAAATAGGAACCAATCGGTAATCAATCCAAGTTCTAGGCATTCCTTGATGACTGCTTGTACGGTATCAAAATCTTTCATTTCTACTGCCGCCCAAAGTCCCGCCGTACGCACGTCTATAATAAGTTCGTGCTTCAACATTTCCTTAATAATCTGCTCTTTCTTAGGTACGTCTTTTATGTAATCTTCCGTTAGTAAAACTTCTAATGTCGCCAAAGCTGCTGCGCAAGAAACAGGATGTCCACCAAAAGTCGTGATGTGTCCCAATAGAGGATTATAAGACAAAACACTCATAATTTCCTTAGACGAAATAAACGCCCCGATTGGCATGCCGCCACCCATTCCTTTTGCTGTCAAGAGTATATCTGGAACGATACCATATTGTTCAAAAGCCCACAGGCTTCCCGTACGACCATAGCCCGCTTGAATTTCATCTAAAATCAATAATGCTCCAACTTCATCGCAACGTTGACGCAATTTTTTAAGATAGCCATTTATCGGTGTGCGTAATCCCCATTCTGCTTGCACTGTCTCTGCGATAACTGCTGCGGTTTTCTCCGTAATTTTTGACAAACACCAATCGCAATTAAAATCAATATGACTGATACCCGGTAAAAGAGGATGATAAGCTTGAGTAAAATCCTTTGGCCACATCAAACTAGCAGCACCTTGTGAAGAACCATGGTAAGCATTTTTCATAGCTACAAACTCACTTCTTCCTGTATAGCGTTTCGCTAATTTCATGGCGCCTTCAGTCGCTTCTGTTCCACTATTCGTAAAGAAAATACTATCTAAAGTATCTGGTAAATTATTTGCCATTAACTCCGCCAAACGAACCTGCGGCGTCAATACATATTCACCATAAACCATGGTATGCAGGTATTTATCCGCTTGATTCTTTACAGCTGTCGTCACTTTTGGATGGCAATGCCCTAAAGAACTCACACCAATACCCGCGATTAAATCCAAATACTCTTTTCCGTCTGGCGCATATAAATAACAGCCCTCGCCACGCTCGATTTCGAGCATCAAAGGAAATTCACTGGTTTGAGCCAAGTGTTGTAAAAAGAGCTGTCTGATATGTGCCATCTATATTTAATTTGGTTCTTTGAAAATTCCATGATAAGTGGTACAGAATTTTTAAAGAACGTTAATTTTGAATGCGTCTGAAAAGTCCGTAATTTTGAGAAGCAAAGGTAACTGAAAAGACTTATAAAGATGAAAAAAACAAACGCTGTCCGGATTTTAGAGAGGCATAAAGCGAAATATGAGTTATTAATACTTCCTGAAAAAAAGGGATATGGCAGCGCTGTGGATACTGCCGAGCAAAATGGTCTGAACCCTGCACAGATTTTCAAAACCTTAGTAACTCAAGGGGATAAAACTGGTGTTATCGTTGCCGTCGTTTCAGGAGATAAGCATCTAAATTTTAAAAAATTAGCGAAGGTAACTGGGAATAAGAAAATGGCGATGTATCCTTTGAAGGATTTGACAGCACTAACGGGGTATGTACGCGGCGGTTGTTCGCCTTTGGGTATGAAAAAGGATTTTCCTGTGGTCTTGGATGAGACGGCGAGTGGCTTTGATGAAATTTATGTGAATGCCGGCAAAAAGAGTATTTTGATGCTTTTGAAATGGGAGGAATTGGTACGAGTTTGTCGAGCGACTGTAGCGGAGATTGCGGAAGAGATTAGTTAATTTTTCAACGGGGAGATACAGAGACGCAGAGAAAACTCCCCGCCTCTGCACCTCCGCGTTAAAAAATTAATTCGGGTCAAACCCCAATATAACACTGAATTTTCCACTCTTATACCAGTTGCTTTTATCAAAATATTCTGAGTCAAAACCTAGACTATAATCAAAGCCAAGTACACCAATCATCGGTACTTGTACACGCACACCGATACCAGCCGAACGCTTCAAATCAAGTGGATTATAAGACCCAAAGTCATCCCAAGCATTTCCTGCTTCTGCGAAAAGAATACCGTATGCAGAGGATGCACTTGTTTCAAAAAGAGAGTAACGCAATTCTGCCGTAAATTTGTTAAAAATCGCTGCACCACCATTCGCCACTGCTGGCAATTCACTTCTATCATAACCACGGAAATACACAAAATCATTTCCTGTGATGTTACTCTCTTGCCCCTGCAATGCATCTCCGTCTAAATCAAAACGTTCGAAAACAGAGCGCGATTTATCTTGGTTATAGCGTCCTAAATATCCTCCTTTTATAGCTCCTTTAAAAACCAGTTTCTTGCTCAAAGGCAAGTAAAAATCTCCACTGATTCTCCACTTGTGATACTCTAACCAATTGTCAGAAGCATTCTTGCTCAACAAAGAATAAGGCGCCGTAAATTGTCCCGAAAATTCTAATATAGAACCTCGTCTCGGAAAAAATGGTGCGTCTGTTGTATTCCGCGAGAAGGTTTGTTTTAAGTAAAGGTTATTAAAGTTTCCTTGACTAATGACCGTTCCGTCCTCTTGGTTTATTTCTGTAAAATCTAATAAGTCAATATTTTCATAAGTCAGATTTGTAGTAGAAACAAGATAATCGTCTATGCCGTCTAGTCGGCTAGAAAAACTAACCTTACCGCCTGCAATACGCAGGTAAGGAATTTCTCCAAGCTCATTTGTAGTACTTGAAGCATAACGCGTTACATAAGCACCAAATGATAAGTTTTGTGGCTTTTTCCCACCCAACCATGGTTCGGTAAAGGAGAGATTGAGAGATTGATATGTTTTTCCACTACTCTGCGCACGAATGCCTATTTGCTGTCCATCTCCAAATGGCATTTCCCCATTAAAAAGATTTTTGAAAGAAAAGTTATTAAACGATACGCCTACTGTTCCTACGACTCCACCACCATCGCCGTCTGCATTTGGCTGCCAGCCAGCTGATAATTCTAATTGGTCGTTAGGCTTCTCTTCGACGATATATTCAATATCAACGGTTCCGCTCTCTTGATTTATTTCTGTTTTTATATCTAAAGTTTGAGGATTAAAATATCCCATATTGGCTAGTTGCCTTTGCGTACGGATAATGGCTGCACGACTGAATTCGTCGCCTGGTCGTGTGCGTATTTCTCGACGAATAACATCTTCACTAGTTTTTTCATTACCAGAAATTATCACTTTTCCTACATATGCTTTTCCTCCTTCAGAGATATGAATTTCGAGGTCAACAGTATTTTCACTCAGTCCAATTTCTTTCTGCTTTAGCTGAAAAAATAAAAATCCATTATCCAGATAAAGAGAGCTAATATCAGAACCGTCCATGCTCATTAATAGGCGTTCTTGTAGCAAAGATTCATTGAAAATATCTCCTTTGTTTATTTCTAAAACAGTCTGTAATAATTCAGAAGGATAGACCGTATTTCCATGGAAAGTAATATTCCCAAAATAGTATACATCGCCTTCTTCTATCTCTATCAATAAGAAAAGTTGCCCTTCTTTATCTGTTACTTTTTTAACATTAGAAATAACTGCATCTCGATATCCTTGGCTTCTATAGTACTCTAAAATACTTTTTTTGTCTTGTTCAAATGCTGACTCTATAAATTCAGACTTTCCGAATAATTGATTTGTTTTAGTCTCTTTTATTTGCTTTCTCAATGCAGCTGAAGAAACATTATCATTTCCAGAAAAAGTAATTCTTGTAGTTCGCACACTTGAATTAGGATTGATTTTACAAACTAAGTCAATCTTATTATTCTCTGTTGAGTTTATAGTTTGAGTGAACTCAACCTCCGCGTTTGGTAGTCCTTGTTCTTCAAAATATTCTAAGATTTTAAGTTCTGCGGTATTTTGTAAATTTTCTGTTACGGATGTATTCTTAGGTATCAACAAGTCTAAAATTTCAGTTAATTCGCGTTGATATCTTTTCTTTGTCAGACCTTCAATGACAATTTTTTCTAATAATGGTAATTCTTTCACTTCGATTACTAAGAAAACAAATTCGCCAATTCTCTTCTGTTCTTCTATCTTGACATCCGAAAAGAGTCTTGTATTCATTAGTTTTCGTATCGCTTGACTCGTTGCTATGCCTGGGATTTTTATTTTCTGTCCTTGCTTCAGTCCTGATTTTGCAGCAACTAAAGCCTCGTCAGTATATACTGCACCATTAACTTTCACACTTCCGATTTCTACTAAATCTGTGGTATTTTCAATGCTCATTTCTTGGGAATAAACATAAGAATTCCATGCCGACCATAGTAAGGTCAGCCCAAACAAAAGGACTATTTTTTTCATTTTCGAGAGATTGTTTTCTTGAGAGAAACTATTCAGAGTTTGAATAATTTATTTGTAGGAAAGAGGAGAGGAGAGAGAGGAAAGGTTGGTTTGGGAAGAAAAATATTAATAAACGGTTGGTATGATTTGAGTAATTTTCTCTTCTTAGATGTTGTTTGAACAACTAAGAAGGGACTTAAATAATCATTCAAATCATAATAAATTACTCAAGTCAATACCCCTATTTAGGAATCGAAAAGTAAAATGTACAGCCTTCGCCAGCTTCACTTTCTAGCCAAATACGTCCGCCCAATTTATGTGCGATTTTCTGACAGATAGCTAAACCAATACCTGTGCCTTCGTACTTTGCACGGGAGTGTAATCTTTGGAAAATGACAAAAATTCGTTCTTGAAATTCTTCCGCAATACCGATACCATTATCAGCTACAGAGAAAATGTGCTCACTCTCTTTTTCCTCATGACGTACCAAGACAATTGGGTCGACGTCTGGTTTACGAAACTTAATCGCGTTGCTCAATAAATTTTGAAAAAGCTGATTCAGCAATGGTTTATTTGTATAGATATTCGGAAGATTAGAAACATCAACCGTCGCATTATTTTCTTCGATGCGTACTTTTAGATTGAACTGGCAGACTTCTAACATTCGGTTAATGTCGACAGTATCTTTATCTATACCTGACTTACCGATAGTCGCATAACGCAATAAATCTTCGAGTAGATTATTCATGCGTCGCGTGCCGTCACTGATATACGCGAAATATTGTTTTTTATCTTCTGGGATTTTATCTCCAAAGTGCCTCTCTATCAAATTTGAATAGCTACTAATCATACGCAATGGTTCTTTCAAATCATGCGATGCCACGTAGGCAAATTGGCGCAAATCTTCGTTGGCAGAGAGTAATTCTTCGTTTTGTCGCGCTATTTGGTCGCTCTGTGAAAGTAGGAGAGACTGGTATTCATTTTCTTTCGTCAACGCAGAAATTTCTTTTTCCTGCTCCTTGAGTGCATGACGAATTTCTAGGTCCAAAAAGCGGCGATTACGCTGCGTTTTGGCAGTTTCTGCTTGTAGTTTTGAATACTTGATTTGATAATCTAAAGCATTTTCAAAGTTCCCCAGCATCTTGTGAGTATTGGCCAAAACCTTGTAACCCCGTAAGACACTTGCGTCATCTTTTAGCTGAATAGCCGTCGCAGTTCCTTCTTTACCAAGTTCCAGTGCTTTAGCTAAATCATTACTACGCAGATGTAATTTCGCAAGATTCAATTGATTGATTTGCTTGCCATTTACGTCCCCTAATTCTTCTATTTGTTGCGCAGCTTTTTCTGCATAAATGAGAGATTTACCAAAAGATTTCAGTCTATATTCCGCTCTACTTAACTGCGCTAAAGAGTGCGCAATCATCTCTCTATGTTGATATAACTCTGCTAACTCTAAAGACTTCTGAAAACAACCTAGAGCTTCCTTATGCCTATCCGTTGCGTAATAAATATTTCCAGAATTATTATAAACAGCAACACGCGTATTGTTATCTGTTACATCATCAAACTCCTCCAAAACACGTTGGTAACGGTCTAGCGCATCGTCATAATTATATAAATGGGCATAAATCGTAGCAATGTTAACAAGAATATGCGCAGTACTTGGACGGTAACCAATTTGCTCACTTTTATCTAATGCCTCAAAGAAATACTGCATTCCAATTTTGTAATTGGCTTTGACACCACAAACAATTGCAATATATTTTAAAGCAGTTAACTCTTTTTCTATATCTCCAGATTTGCGTGAAATCTGCAGTAAACTTTGGCTGTATTCTAATGACTCGCTGTACTCTCTTCGCTTGATATAAGCCTCCGCTGTTTTCTCTAAAACCTCTGTTAGCAATTCTGGATTTTCTGCCTCTTTGCTACTCAATAAATAGGAGTGGGCGTCTTCGGCTAAACTTAATGCAGCTGAAAAATCGTTTTGCAAAATTGCATTTCGACTCATCGCTGTCAAAGCAAAAACAATCCCTTTCTCATTTTCATTCATTTGACTCAACTCAAACACTTCCTGGAAGAGTGTTTGCGCTTGGTCATACTGCGCTTTGCCACTACGCGTCATTCCTTCATACAGCAAAATGTCAGTCAAACTTTCAGTATGATTGACATTATCCAGCATTAATTCCTTAGCAGCTTTTATATAATCGAGAGCTTTATCAAAGAAGGAGGATTCCCCTTGATAGATTCCGTTGGTAGTATAAATCCGGTTGAGAAGAATATTGGCATTGATGAGGTCACTGGCAGGCGCGCCTTCCTGCTTGCCAAAGTCCAAGGCAATCTGAGCCGTGTTAGCAGCTTTCTTCAGCAAGCGATTTCGGTAATGCTTTGCGGAGTCTTGTAAAAGAGTTTTTATTTGTTGCGCATCCATGGCGAGAGCCGTTGGTTTGGTCATTTTGCTTTTATCAATTCTTTAGGGAGTATTTTGTGTTAAAAACATATTTTAATCCAGAATATATTTTTACTGACAAATAGTTTGCCAATTTAGCGAGCAAATGTCACATTTATGGCTATTCCCAAAGAAAAGAAAATCGATTATAAAGCAAAGATAATAAAATGAAATGTCTTTAATTTTTATTAAAAACATTCCATTTTACTTGTTTTATAGCTTAGGTCTTACCATTCCTTCCAAATTTAACTTGACAATAGAAGGTCTTCCATTGGTAATTACGGTAACAGTAGGACGTTGTTCATTTATTTTTCCAGTGCTATTGAATGTCACACTAATAACTCCTTCTTCTCCTGGAGCAATAGGTAAAAAGGGAAAACTAGGCTGAGTACAGCCACAGGTTGCTGTCACATTTTTCACCTCAAGCGGAGCATCACCAACGTTTTTAAATTTAAAATCGTGATTTACTATGTCACCATCTCGAATGTCTCCAAAATTCCAACTTTTTGCTTCAAAAGAAATCTTAGACCGTCTTCTTTTTTTCTTTGGCTTTTCCTTTACAACCTCTTCTTTAGCCACTTCTTTTGGTTCACTTGCCTTATCCGTCATCGTTTTGACAACTTCATTTGTCTTGTCAGCAGTTTCTTTTATTGCCTCTGTTCCAGCCTCTTTTGCTACAGTTGCAGCATCTGTTACTGCTTCTGCAAGTTGACTGTTTTTAGCATCATCAACTAGATTTTCTGTTGCCTCAACAGTTTTTGACGTCGTTTCTTCAACCACGGTATCATTATTACAAGCTGAAAAAATTAAAATAAAGCACGCGAATATTAAATGTCTCATAGAGAATTTATTTTATTTAGTTTTTATGAACGAAAAGATTTACCTCTGTCATCATTCTTAAAAAATATTTTGCAGTTATCTTATTCTAGATAACAACAATGATTTATCAAAGGTAAGCAAATTTAAGACGCAGTCCTGTTGTCTGAGATACATCTTATTTAAGAAAATCCTCTTATTTTTACAGTTCTTTGCCAAATACTACAAAATTGATTTGTCAGAGGGTGATTTCTTGTTAAAAAAAATTCAGCTATGAAAAAAACGATTATCTTTTCTTTTCTAATTTTATTCTGCTCCGCCTTTTCCTGTAATCAAGGTAGTTCTTCCATAGACGATTCCTCTTCGGAGAATGTACCAAGCAGCAAAAACTTACTCAAAGAAATTGACGCGCTCGAAGCTAAGTTACGTCAAGCTAAATTAGTTACTGACGAAATGCCTGCAGCCAAAGAGTTAGTTAAAAAGTCTCAGACATTTTCTGAACTACATCCACAAAATGAAAAAACAGCTGCGGTTCTTTTCAAAGCAGCAGATGTAGCACGTGGTATCGGTGAGTACGGAAAAGCGATACAACTCTGGGGAAAAGTATGGCGCGGCTATCCTGATTTTGATAAAGCTCCCGACGCTGTTTTCATGCAAGGGTTTACCTACGAAAATAATTTAATGGATATTCAAAATGCAAAGCGCTACTATTTGCAATTCATAGAGAAGTATCCAAAAAATCCTTTACGCGAGCAAGTTATCATTGCTTTGAAGAATTTGGGGAAATCTCCCGAAGATTTGATTAAGGAATTTCAGAAAAATGAGAAAAAATAGGTATTTCTTAACTTTAAGAAAAACACAACAAACTCATTTTGTATATTTGCACTCTTTATAAAGGACAGTATAACATCCCCTCTTTAGTAAAAAAAATTCAATAAGTTAGACCATAATGCTTGTTCTTTTTCCGTCTAAAAAACACAAAAAAGTAGTTCCGTAGCCCGGCTATGCAACGATTTTTTGAATTCTTTAGAAGAAAAAATTACGGCGCATTATGGTCTAATTTATTAAATCAGTTTTACTTATACTGTCTTTTTTTGCCCACACACCACAAGCCGAGATACCTTTCTTTCAAAATAGAAACAATTTCAAATGAATAAATTATTTACACTTCTCATTCTCTGCTTATTAACAAGTACAGCCATTTACGCACAAGACGAAATGCCCGCAGATACAACAGTTTATGTCGTATCTGACCAAGCGCCTCGTTTTCCTGGATGCGAAAAATTAGACACAACAGAAGTTGTTATCTACGAGTGTGCTCAACGTAATTTATTACGTTTTGTCTATGACAATGTCCGTTATCCTTTTGATGCGCGGGACAAAAATATTTCGGGAACAGTCGTTGCTTCTTTTGTGATAGAAAAAGACGGAACTACTTCCGATGCTAAAATTATTAAAGATATTGGAGGCGGCTGTGGCGAAGAGGTTTTACGGATTGTGAATGCGATGAATGAAGTCTTTATTCGTTGGAAGCCAGGAATGATAGCTGGTGTTCCTGTGCGTACGCGCTTTAATTTGCCTGTAAAATTCCGTTTAGAAGAAGCATTGGATTACATAATGATTGAACGCGACACAGTATATACAGTGTTGGATAAAAATGCCACTTTCACAGCAGGAGAAGAGGCTTTAAGTACGTTTATTGATGCAAATGTCAAAACGCCAATGGGATATCAAGATAGTTGTTATATTGGAAACATGGATGTGAGTCTACTTGTCAATCCTGATAACTCCGTTAAAGTTCTCAATGTGAATGATTATAATAACTTGGGTTTTGATTTTCAATTTGAAGCAATCTTAATGGCAAATAGTACTTCTGGAAAATGGACTCCTGCAGTTAGAAAAGAACGTGATGTTCCTACTTTGACTGATATTGCGATTTTATTTAAATCCGAAAATCCTACTTGTCAAACGCTATTCAGTGATTTTGAAAAAGCAGAACAATTGGCTAATGAAGGAAGTGAATTGTATAATTCAGGAAGTACAGAAGAGGGCTTAGCAAAATTGACTCAAGCTGTTGAGATGTTTCCAGATAATACGAATTTCCGTTATTTGCGCGGACAAGTATATATGGCGAATAAGGATTTTGAAAAGGCTTGCGAAGATTATACTATTGTTCGTAATACTTTGACAACTTCACCTGTTAATGATATTTATCCTATTATTTGTAGGTAGAAATTTAATTAGTGCCTTGTCCTAAAAGCGGTCACATCAGTTGTTGGTGTGACCGCTTTTTATTTTCATTTTTTATTTGTTCAGAGGGTAAATGCTGCGCAATATCTTAATTTGAAAAAAATAGAAAATGGTCACATCAGCTGTTAATGTGACCATTTCTTATTTCTCTTTCAATTCAATCCTGCGACCGTCCAAATCCTTTACAATGGCAAAATATCCCCATTCCGATTCTTTCGGTTCTCTGACCACTTCGATATTATCCTTTTTTAAATTGGTAATCAATTCGTCCAAATATTCAACGGTAAACCCCAGCCTTAATGACTTGTTTGGTATTTCTTGATTCTTCATCAATGGATAAATCTCAAATACGACTCCCTCTAATTCAGTTGAATAATGCCAAGTCCCTTTTCCGTGTTGATGATATTCAAACTTCATCCCCAGCTGTTCGTAGAAGTCAGAAAGCTCTTTAGGCTTATCAGTTCGTATTACAATTAGATTTATCTGCATTTGAATTTAATTAAACCTGTACAGGACCTTCACCAACCCAATCCTGAATCATCTTCCCATCCTGACACAAAGGCAATAGTTGACTCTCCACAAAAGGAGCAACATTATGAATTATCTCTTCAGGATATAATAAGTGAATATTCGGTCCTGCGTCCAGACTAAAATACAGCGGTTCTTTGGTTTCCGCACGATAAGCGCGAACTCGCTTGATTATCTCTACCGTATTTGGCTCTATAAGCATATATGAAGGGTTTGAAGCCATCATCATTGCGTGTAGCGTCAAAGCTTCGTTCTCTGCAATATTTCCGAATGTCTCTACATCTCCTGTCCTCAGAGCTTCTAATAAATTATGCATGCGTTGTCCCGCTTGTTGAAAACGTGGCGCAGCATAAATGTTGTCTTCCATTAATGCATGTCCTGCTGTACTTGAAACACTTTTTTCGCCAGTACTCACTAAGAGGATATCATCATGAAAAGTTTTGAAAACTTCATGCGTCTCATCAGAATAGGGGACAGCGTATAAGTCCGAAGAATTTTCTACTTCCCCCATTTGTCCCCACATCGCTAATCCGCCGTAAATAGAACGACAAGCAGAACCAGAACCTAAGCGAGCTACAAAAGATGCTTTCTTATCAAACTCTACATCATCTTGTAGCGTCTTGAAAATTTCATCTTCCATTGAACACAAACACAAAGCAAGTGCACTCATTGCCGAAGCTGAAGAGGCGATACCCGCAGAGTGTGGAAAAGAATTGCCACTACGAATCGTAAAAGCAAATTGGTGCAAAAACGGAAAGATATCAGAAACACTTTCTAAAAATTTTACCAGCTTTTTTTGAAAGGCTGGATTTGGCTCGTCGTGAAAAAAGAAATCTAATTCGATACTTTGCTCACTTGATTTTTTTGGTCCAAACTCTAATCGTGTATCCGTAAATGCATTTTCGAGTGTGAAGCTGATAGATGGATTGCGCGGCAATTGTCTACCGTGCTTTCCCCAATATTTGACGATGGCCAAATTGGAAGGACTGCGCCAAGTGAATTCTCCTGTTTCAACTTTAGAGGTGTCCGCTAGTAATTTTGGATTTGTATAATCTAAGCTCATCTATAATATTTGGTTCTCTGATAAATAATAGAGAACGTGATTTTTTTATTCCGTAAAGTTAATTGGTTCTTCGAGAAATTCCATGAATGAGAAGTGAAAGTAGGTCCTTATTTTCCAACTCATCAAACAAACAACTTAACTTACTGATAATCAGCTAGTTAAGGTAAAAAGGCGAATAGATTTGTAATCTATTCGCCTCAATACAAGTATAACTAATTGATAATCAATTAGTTGTGTTAATTCTTCATTTTCTTAGCACGCTCAGCGCGTTGCATTGGATTTTCCGATTTTCTCTTGTTGTCTTTAAACAACTCAAATTTACTAATTTGTGTTTGAGGAGGGAAGTAGTTGTTTGACAAATCCGTATCCGCCGTTTCCAAACGTGGGTCAAGAATTATTTGCTTTGCTTCCTTCTTTTGTACGAAAACCTTCGTAATTACTTCAGAATCATATCTCCAAATCTCAGCAGGAATGTATTCGGTCTTACTCGTTCCGTCTGTAAATTGAAATTCAACAATTAGTGGCATAGGGATACCTCCGATGTTACGGAATGAAATTTCGTAATAGTACTTACCATTTCCAAGTTGAGCTTTTTCTTCGTTTGATAAATTATTTATATATTTTTTATATTTATCTTTATCGAGCGCATCTACATCGAGTGGGTCATAGTCTGTATAGAAATCTCTGATTTTGAGGTCTTTCTCATCTTGCGTTTGAGCGATTGCTTTTTCGTTACGAATTGACCCTATACCTTTGGGAGAAGCTTCACGCTGTTCTTTTGCTAATGGTTTTTCTACATCAGGATTTCCAGAACTAATCTGAAAATATTTTACATCTTCTAAAGCAATGTCTGTATGGTCGTTGGTAAAGAACCAAGCACGCCAAAACCAATCTAAATCAACAGCTGTCGCATCTTCAATCGTACGGAATAAATCAGCTGGTGTAGGATGCTTCAACATCCAACGACGAGAATATTCTTTGAATGCAAAATCAAAGTTTTCGCGCCCGACTATAGTCTCCCGCAATATATTTAATCCAGTGGCGGGTTTGCCGTAAGCATTATTTCCAAATTGAAAAATACTTTCAGAGTTAATCATGATAGGTGCAATGCGATTTTTATCGCCTTTCATATAATTGACTATGTTAGCCGCTGGTCCTCGACGAGAAGGGTAGTCACGTTCCCATTCTTGCTCTGTAAGATATTGTAAGTAAGTGTTCAATCCTTCATCCATCCATGTCCATTGGCGTTCGTCCGAATTGACAATCATTGGAAAGTAGTTATGTCCTACTTCATGAATAATCACGCTAATTAATCCATACTTTGTACGCTTGGTATATGTACCATCAGCTTCTGGACGTCCACCGTTAAAGCAAATCATAGGATATTCCATACCGATTCTGTCCGTGTGTATAGACCAAGCAATAGGATATGGATAATCAAAAGTATAATGAGAATACCATTTTAATGTGTGGGCTACAGACTTAGTAGAATAACGTTCCCATAAAGGATTACCTTCTTTCGGAAACATAGACGCTGCAATTACAGTTGTTCCATCACTTTGTTTAACAGCCATTGCATCCCACATAAATTTACGAGAAGATGAAAAAGCAAAATCACGTACATTCTCCGCTTTAAATGTCCATGTCTTTTTAGATTTCGCTTTACTTTTTTCCGTCTTTTTAGCTTCCTCAGGTGTAATGACGTATACTGGTTCATCAAAAGATTGCTTAGCTTTTGCTAATCTTTCTTGCTGTACCTTAGTTAAGACTTCATCTTCGTTCTGAATCATACCAGTTGCAGCAACTGCATGGTCTGCAGGAACAGTAATATTTACTTCATAATCACCAAAAGGAAGAGTGAATTCTCCACGTCCAAGGAACTGTTTATTCTGCCAACCTTCATTATCTATGTATACAGCCATACGAGGAAAGAACTGTGCAAGGGTATAAATATAGTTATCTTCCTCTGCAAAGTATTCTAAACCAGAACGTCCTCCTCCTTTTTTACGGTCATTGATGTTGTACCACCACTTTATTTTAAAAGAAAAACGCTCTCCAGACTTTAATACTTGAGGCATATCTACACGCATCATAGTCTTCACTACTGAATAATGCAGATCTTTATCATCTATTCCTTTTACATAATCTAGCTTAAAACCACCATCAAACCAAGGTTCAAGATTCTTTATATCCTTAAAGGACATCTTTTCTTGAATAGAAGAAGTGCTTATTTTATAGGTGTCACTATCTTTTGCTCTTCTATTTTGGTCTAATTGTACCCACAAGTAGGAGAGTTGGTCAGGAGAGTTATTGGTATAAGTAATCGTTTCTTCTCCATAGATACGCTGTGTATCATCATCTAATTCAATAGACATTTGATAGTCTGCCTTCTGCTGCCAGTACTGATGACCAGGTGCGCCACTTGCTGTACGGTATACATTAGGCGTTGGGAGTTCATTATATAGTTGTCGAAAGCGGTTTTGATTAGTGTTTTCTTCTTGGGAATAGCCCGTAGTGCAGCTTAATAGCAGCAATAGGGCAGGTAAAAAATGCCTCATTTATATTAAAATTAGTTATAGAAATAAATTATTGTTCTTTAATAAGGTCTAATGTAACCCCA
>CALDUB010000035.1 GCA_937923465.1 uncultured Saprospiraceae bacterium | reverse complement strand
GTGTGGATGGACGATTGGTACGCACATTTAAAGACCAAAAAGCAGCTGTTATGTCTTTTTCTTTATCAGAAATAGCTTAGGGCGTTTATACAGCTAAAATATTAGAAAATGGACAGTTAATAGGTTCAGAAAAAGTTGTTTTGACGAGTCAGAAATAAATGTTAGATTTGCACTGTAAGTAGGTCGTCCTACACTTTTGTTTTCCAACATTAAGGAAGAAATTGGGAAAATAAGAGGAATCCTTACGGAATAAACTCCGTGTACCTTAATCATGAAAGTGATTGGGTACACGGAGTTTTTTTTTGAAAAAATTCTAAATAGTCTAACATCCAACATCTAAGAAAATGACAACAATAATCAACAAACAAGACATTCTCAACATTGTCAAAGACCTCGATGTCGTTGCCGCAATGGAAGAAGGATTTATCGCTTATAGCAACGAGAAAACCGTCGTGCCGCCCGTCGGAGAATTGATATTTGAAGAACGTAAAGGCGAAACACACATCAAGTATGGTTACATCAAATCGGATGATTTTTATGTCGTAAAAATAGCCTCTGGATTTGCAGGGAATACCGCATTAGGACTATCTACAAGTCAGGGCGTAATGCTTATTTTTAGTCAAATAACAGGTGCGATAGTCGGTGTTTTACTGGATGAGGGGAGTTTGACGGATATCCGGACAGCAGCGGCGGGCGCATTGGTTTCTAAATATTTTGCGCCGAAGAAAGTGAACGCGATTGGTATTGTTGGGACAGGATTGCAGGCGGAGTTGCAATTGAAGTTTTTAAAAGAATATGTTGACTGTCAGACGGTCTGGGTGTGGGGCAGAAATTTAGAAAATGCACAAAAATATAAAGAAAAACTTGGAGGAGAATATGATATTCATATCGCAAAAACAACCACCGAATTGGCGCAAAACTGTAATTTAATTATCACGACGACGCCAGCACATACGCCATTGATTCTAGCGAAAGACGTGCAGCCAGGCACGCACATCACCGCTATGGGTTCGGATACGCCGCATAAGCAGGAATTAGACGCGGAAATTTTAGCAAAAGCCGATTTGGTAATTTCGGATAGTATTCCTCAAAGCAAAAGTCGCGGGGAGATTTATCAAGCAGTGAAAAAGGGGAGTATTACGCACGCACAAGTAGTAGAACTAGGTGCAGCGATACAAGACAAGAGTTTGCAAAGAACAAACGACCAGCAGATTTCTGTGGCGGATTTGACGGGAGTAGCGGTGCAAGACATCATGATTACAAAAGCAGTTTATTTAGAATACCTGAAAACGAAATAAGATGATAAAATATATCAGTAACAGAGGCGGTGTTGAGCCTGTTGATTTTGAGACGGCTATTTTGGATGGATTTGCAGGAGACGGAGGTCTTTATGTTCCCGAAAGAGTGCCGCAAATCTCCCATTCTCAATTAAAAAAATGGAAGGGATTGAGCTATGTTGATTTAGCTTTTGAAGTGCTTTCTCTGTACATGGACAAGTCGATAATGTCTGCTCAAGAGTTGAGAAATTTATTGCAAATAGCTTATGCGCCATTTACCGATGAGCAAGTAATTCCTTTGTATAAGATGCAGTCTAGAAAGGACACATATATCATGGAATTATTTCATGGGCCAACGATTTCTTTTAAAGATGTTGGATTGGCATTTTTAGTGAATTTGGTAAACTTCTTTTTAGAGCGTAAAAAGCAAAAACTGACCTTAATCGTAGCAACGACGGGGGATACTGGACCAGCAACTGCTTATTATGCCGCAGGGAAATCAAATTTAGACACCTGGGTACTCTATCCAAAAGGCATGATAACAGACGCGCAAGAAAGGCAAATGACGACTTTGCCACATGCGAATATTCATCCTGTTGGCGTGTCTGGCTGTCCTGATGGTTGCGATGATTTGGACTTAGTTATCGCGAAATTATATGCGAATGAGTCTTTTAAAGAAAAGCTACAATTATCAAGTGTGAACTCTATAAATTGGGGGCGTATTATGATGCAAACAGTGCATTATATTTATGGTTATTTGCAAGTGTGTGATGAAGTAGGGGAGGAGATAAATATTTCTGTTCCGTCTGGCGCCTTTGGCAATTTATGTGCGGGTGGATTGGCGCGTAAAATGGGTTTGCCAATCGCTAATTATGTTGTTGCAAATAATACCAATGCTTGTTTAAATCGTATTTTCTCAGAAGGCATTTTTACAAAAGAGCCAATCATTGAGACGCCTTCAAATGCCATAGATATTTTAATTCCTTACAATTTCTGGCGATTTTTACATTTTGCGACAGACGGAAAAATATCAAAGAAAATCAATGCTTGGATAGAAGAATTTCAGCAAACAGGTATCGTAAAGTTTGATGCAGATACTTATGCCTCATATAGCAAAGGTTTCCTTTCTAACAGCGCCAGCGATGATGAAACATTGTCTCTGATAAAACAGATTTATGAAGAGGAAGCTTATCTTTTAGACCCACATAGTGCGGTAGCTGTCGTGGCGGCGGATAAGTTAGCAACGGAATTAGAAGGCAAAAAACTAATTTGTTTAGCGACGGCGCATCCTGCCAAATTTCAGGATACAATTTGTACTGCCTTAGGAGTGACGACTTTACCCGCTGGGGGCAAGCATTTTTCAGTGGAGGCTGCCAAGACTAAATGTGAGAAGGTTTATTTATGTCATCATGATTCTTTAGAGGAGGCTTTAATCGAGGCTATGGAGGCGAATTTTGAGGTAAATAAATAGTCTTTAATTTTAAACTTCTTTTTAATAACTCTGTTGAACACCCCGTGTTATTATTTTGATAATAACCTGAAAAAGTAGTTCATATTGTGCGCTGAGTATAGCTAGCAATATGAACTATTTTTATGATGAAATAGTGTCGTCAGATTAGTGTCTTATTGACTTTGATAATTCGCAAATTTAAGAATGAATACTTCCGTATTTTTTCTGTTATATTTTTGGTAATTACTTAGAAATTAATACCTTGCGCTCTTATTCATTATTCTATAGTATTTTCGTGAAAACATAACGTTAAGAATTGATTGTGAGTATTTTATATAGTTGAAATTTATTTATTTTATAATGTTATTTATTACTTTAGACTAGCCAAGACTTAATTACTCGCTTATCATTTTATTGTTACTACGCTTCCCCCAGAAACCTGAAAATTTATAAATTCTATTACATAGGTTTCTCGTAAACACAAATTATGATATCTCAACAAAGACAACTCTTTGGTGTATTCCGCTTGTTTTTTTCTACCGTTTTTCTACTTTCATTTTCAAGTCTCTCTGCACAAATAGAGGTGACAACTGACCGAAGTAACGCAAACTATGAACTAGGAGAGACTGCTCTCTTCGAAATTACCTCTTCACAGAGCGGCACAGTCTCTTATCTCTTTAAATATGACAATAATACTCCGGTTATATCCTCGGGAACGGTAGATATTGTCTCAGGAGAAACCGTCTCGATACCTTTTTTAGGTATGAGTCCAGAGGTGGTTATTTGCGAAGCAACGCTTAATAACAATAAAAAAACAAGTGCGGCGGTCTTTTCCGCAAATTATATTCCGACACTATCTGAAGAGCCAGAAGATTTTGATTTTTTTTGGTCAGACCAGTTAGCACTCGCAAGGCAAATTGATTTGGATACAGAAATTTCATACTACTCAGAAGATGAAAACGTAACCAGTTATAGAATAAACATTGCGATACCTGACAATCGTAGAATGTATGGTTACATCACCATTCCTAAAGAGGGAGATGATTTTCCTGCCATGATTACTTTACCCGCTCATGGTTCTTATGCAAATGTGGCTTCCCCAGAGGAACTCATATCTAATCTAACCAATGCCATATCTGTATCTCTTTCTATTCATAATGTAGAAGCCGATGCAGTTGACCTTAACGCTTATTCTCCTAATGATATCAGTAGTCGCGATGATTATTATTACCGCTATGCGATATTAGGGACAGTAAGAATTATTGATTATTTATTTACCAGAGAAGACTTTGACGGTCAAAATCTTTGTTTGACAGGAGCTAGTCAAGGCGGAGGACTATCTCTAATAGTAGCCGGACTGGATGATAGAGTTAAAGCGATATCTATTAGTAATCCTGCCTTATCTCGTCATGGAGCTTATGACACAGATAGAGCGACGGGTTTTCCTTATTTTCAGTACACATCGTCCATACAGTTTGCTACTCCTGAACATTTGGCTCTAACTGCCGAAGCGTCAAAGTATTATGATGCTATATTTTTTGCGAAGAGATTTGACGGGAATGCTCTTGTTAATATTAGTTACAATGATTTAGTTACGCCTGCTGCTACTTCCTTTGCGGCTATAAAAGAACTACGCGGCAAAACTATAGT
>CALDUB010000034.1 GCA_937923465.1 uncultured Saprospiraceae bacterium | reverse complement strand
GTAGCGGGAGGATGTGGAAAAGAAGCTTTGCGTGTAGTCAATAAAATGCCAAAATGGAAACCTGGACGCCAAGGCGGACGAAATGTAGCGGTTTATTTCAATTTGCCGATTAAGTTTCAATTGGAGAATTAGTTGTTTTTTGAGTATTAGGGTGAAAACCGTCGGGGCGTAAATTATTTTTCCATTTGCTAAATTTTAGGCGTCAGGAGTCAGGTGCGAGGAGTCAAATAACGTACACGTTAAAGCAGCCTGACCCCTGACACCTCTCTCCTGACCCCTTCTATACCATAACTTCAGAAATTACCCAACCCACAGTTTTCACCATAGTGCCATTTTAATAGAAATAATCTACCTTTCAGCGTACCTTCGCGCGTATGTCAGCCAAAACAAAAAGAATCCATGCCTTAGACGCACTCCGCGCCGTTATGATGTTGCTAGGCTTAGTTTTACATACTTCGACCTCTTATGGCGAAATAGATAAATTAGACGAATGGGGCTTTCTGGACCCTTTGAATCGACATCTGATATTTGATGTCTTTTTAGGATTGATACATCTTTTTAGAATGCCGATTTTCTTTGTGGTATCTGGATTTTTTGGCGCTTTATTATTTTATGAACGCAGTCCTCGACGAATGTTTAACAATCGCTTTCAAAGAATTGTACTGCCTTTTTTGGCAGCTATGATTGTTTTAACGCCTTTGATACATTTGACCTTTAATTTTGCGATTGCGCGCATGCACGGCGTCGAAAATGCTTTTGTTAAGACTTGGGATGCCTTACACTTTTCTTCATTTTTTCCTTTAACGACGGCGCACTTATGGTTTTTGTATTACCTCGCTTTGTTGACTTTTTTTACTGGAGGAATAGCTTTATTATTGAAAAATAAAAAATCAATAACAGACAAGATACGCACCTTTTTCTTGTGGATACATAGGAATGCTTGGTTCAAAGTAATTCTGCTCGCGCTTCCAATTTTTATACTTTTTCACCTTATGAATGCCGTTGATGCTTATACTTCTGTCTCGATGATTCCTGACTGGCGTACTTTTGTGTTCTATGGTATCTTTTATATTTATGGCTGGTTACTTTTTAAAGAAAAGCACATTTTGCAGACTTTCAAAAAGCAATATTGGTGGTTTATCTTGGCAGGTTTAGTTTGCTTTTTTATCAAAGCTTATCTCTACTTATCTTTTACTCCTGAGGAGATGTTTTACCCAATTGTCACTTGCAATTCTTTGGGCGTTTGGTTTCTTGTCTTTGGATTGACAGGTTGGTTTTTGACGTCATTTGCTGAGGCGTCGGAGAGAATGCGCTATATTTCAGATGCTTCTTATTGGGTTTATCTGGTGCATTTGCCTGTTGTGATTTTTATTCCAGGCTTGTTGTGCGGATATGATTTTTCTGTATTTTTGAAATGGGGGATTACCTTAGCAGTGACGACGGTATTTTGCTTTTGGACTTATAAATATTTTGTACGCTCGACTTTTATTGGGAAGTTTTTGAATGGAAAGTAAAGTATCACGGTCGTTCCACGCCGTGCCAGATTAAGCACGGCGTAGAACGACCGTGATACTAAAATGAAATTCTATCCGTCAATCGTTTCGGGCTCAATTTTTTCAAATCCAACATAAACGAAACGCGATTCCAATAGCTTGCACGTTCGTCCGAATTGAATAGTTTTATATTATCAGAACTCACAACAGGAAAGTAAATCCCAAAAATCCCGTCTCCCAATTCCAATGCAAAACCACCATTCCACCAAAACTGCTCTTTAAAAGTTTTTTGCTCGTCCTCTCCAATCATACCGTCGCGATTGCGGTCAATTTTTCTTTCGATGAATGCCATATCAAAATAAGGCTTAATTGGCAGATTGCCAGGGAACGCCTGAGGAAGGTCTGCTTTCAAATTTAAAGCAACCAATAGACTATTGCTATTGTAGCCATTCGCAGACTGATTGCTTGGAATAGCGACCTTAAAACCACCGTCACGCATACTAACTTGGTGAGAAAAAAGGCCCACATCATTATTGCGCGCGAAAAACCAATCTTCGTATTTGTAATCATTAAAACCTGAATGACCTTGTCCTGCCAGATTGAAGAAGCCTCTCGTATTTCTGTCCGTAAAGTCGCTAATTCCAATACCTGCAAATAATCTGAAATCTATATTTTTCTTGCTCGCATAAGTATAGGAAAAGTTAATTTCGGGCTTAATCAAAATGTAAGATTGGTCGAGGTCAGAGAAGATATCACGTTTCCCCGATTCTACTGTCAACTTAAAAGAATAAGGATTGATTTTTTGTCTTTTTTCAAAACTGATAATCCCTTCCACGTAGTTATTATTGTCAATCGCAACGCTCGCAACTCCAGAGGTATCAAAATCTAAAAACTCTTCAGTGATAATACTAGAACGCAATTCTATCTCAAAAAAGTTATTGTCAACCGTGTTTTCAGCGCGATATTTGACGTAAGGTTTTAGTTTCGTGAAACGTAATTGCTCGTCAAAATTTTCATTGTAGAAGGAATTGAATGATTTTGCATCTAAACCAAATTCTACCCAGCTTCCACTTTTTTCTTTAGTATTTCCACTCAATCCTGCGCGATAAGATACATGTCCCAGTCCGCCGATTTCTTTGGATTTGAATCCATAAGTAGGTGCAATCATAAAGGTGAATGGTCGCTCAGGTAAACGCCAATTGTGCAAGGCTAAACCTAACATTGGACCGTCATAAGCATTGTAAGCGGCAATGGGCAAATAAGCCATATATCGCTTCTCAGGGTTTTCCATTCCTGCTAAGAAAGTCAAATTGGGCGGGCGCATTTTACTGCCCGTTGTTTTGATGATGTTGTTGCGATAATCAAACTCTAGAGTCTCATATTCACCGTCAAGCAGTACTTTCGTGTAGTCCCCTTTTGGTATCTCTAAGTCTTTTTCTCCTGCAAAACCGTCAAACCATTTGGTCATGACAGTCGTTGTATCGTCTTTAATTCCGTTTAATGGAAACGGTGCGTTTGTCTCTCCAATGTTTTGAATGCTTAAAACGTAGCTGTCTCCGTTGTCCGTTATTTTTCCAATTTTATAGTTTTGCTTTTTGGTCGTCATCATGAAATCTTCCAAAAACCAAGTCAAATCTTTCCCCGTTTCTTGTTCCATGATGGCTTTAAAATCCTGAGGAGTTGGGTGCTTAAATTTCCACAACTCATAGTAAGCTTTCATCGCACGGTCAAAGCTTTCTGTACCGATAGAAAGTTCTAATTGACGCAAGGCAATCGCAGGTTTTGAATATGCTCCCAAACCATAATTAATGCTACTCATTTTATCGCTATCCAAATCAGGTGCTTGGGCGCGGTGCGTACATTTTAGGTGCATAAGACCTAATTGTTCTGCGCCATAAGGCGTCTTGTTTATAAGGAACTTAGGAATGCCGACCTCATTTAAATCAAATCTACCTTTCTCATAATTTTCGCGCATATAGCGAATTTCATAGTAAGAATTCATTCCCTCATCCATCCAAGGGTGCATGCGTTCATTCGTTCCTAAAATTCCGTAAAACCAATTGTGTCCAACCTCATGTGTGATGACATCATCCAGTTGTTTCGCATTACCAGATAGACCAATCACGGTAATCATCGGATATTCCATACCTCCGCCAGCGGAAAGGGCAGATTGTACCGCCGTCGCATGCGGGTAAGGATATTCTCCAACATGGTCCGAATAAAACTTGACAGAACGGTCAACATAGGAAACAGCATCTTTCCATAAATGCTCTTCTGTGTGCGTAAACATCACATAAGTATCTACTTTTTTGCCACTTTCCAATTCTACGGCACTTTGTCTGACTTTAAATCGCTTGTCCGCAAACCACGCAAAATCATGCACATTTTTAGCAGAATAATGTAGCGTTTTCATTTTTGTACTACTCGCAGGAAAGGTATCCAAAGCGGTTTGAATAGCACGCAATTCTGGTTTTACCTTTGTAACAGGTATTGTGTAATCTTTATAGTAAGCATCCGTTTCCGCGACTTTTTCTCGCAAAAATGCTTTTTCGCTTGCAGTATTTAAAGTTCCTGTCGCACCGACAACATAATTTTCAGGTAAAGTGATATAGACCTCAAAACGACCAAATTCACTATAAAACTCTCCTTGGTCTAAGTAAGGCATTGGTTTCCAGCCTTCTTTGTCAAAAACAGCTGGTTTAGGATACCATTGTGTCATCTGATAAGATTGTCCGACATGTCCAAGGCGTGAAAAAGAAGACGGAATATCTTCGACAAAAGGAATAGTTATCTCTGTTGTCGCGCCCGATTGTAAGGGCTCATTCAGAGTAACGACCACCATATCTGGCTGTTTGTCATAGCTTGTCCATTGCAATTCTTTCTGGTTAGAATAAAATGCAATTTCATCAAATCCTCCACGTTTGTCTGTTTCCGCAAACCAGAATTTTCCACTGCCTTGACGTTTCTTTTGCTGTGCAAAGGTAGTTTCTGTATTCTTATAAGCATTTGGCCATAAGTGAAAATAGATTTCCGTTAGGTCAACAGAGGAATTATTGACGTACTCGATAAGGACTTCACCTGTTAAAGTGTGTGCCTCATCGTCCAAGCTTGCTTTGATTTTATAATTAACTTCTTGTTGAAAATAATCTTGAGCAAAAATTGAACAGGAAAATAATAGAAGGAATGTTGTTAGGAATGATTTCATTTCAAAATATTGTGTGAACGAGAATTTCAACACAAAGATACTACAAGTATAGAGTCAAAAAAGCCACTTGATGTTAAATCAAGCGGCTTTCTTGTAGTATTCAAAATTTTTCATTCAAAATCCAAAATTAAGAATACTAACGTCCTCCATAAGCAGGCTCGATGCCTCTCAACCGAAC
The DNA here is from genome assembly GCA_937923465.1 of uncultured Saprospiraceae bacterium. Lineage (GTDB taxonomy): Bacteria > Bacteroidota > Bacteroidia > Chitinophagales > Saprospiraceae > JAHDCG01. The sequence continues at coordinate 21,375 of CALDUB010000034.1, read as the reverse complement.
ATCTTCTGTTTCATATGTTCTTCCACGGCGAATGAAAGTCAAACTCACTAAATCGCCAGGGCGAAAACGTGCAATTTGTTCTTGTAGCTCAGGAGTAGAATTAGTTGAAACGTTATTTACTTTAGTGATAACATCTCCTTCTTGCAAACCAGCTTTAGCTGCTGTACTACCCGAATTTACACTCGAAATATAAACACCGTCTAAAGAAGATAAACCTAATTCTTCCGCAAAACCTGTATTCAAATCACGAATAGAAACGCCTAAAAGTGCGCGTTTGACTTCTCCATAATCTTTTAAGTCCATAATAACTTTCATAGCTAAGTTAGAAGGAATAGCAAAGGAATAACCAGCATAAGCGCCCGTCTCAGATAAGATTGCCGTATTAATACCGATAAGTTCACCACGTGCATTGACAAGTGCGCCACCAGAGTTTCCTGGATTAACAACGGCGTCGGTTTGTATAAAACTTTCGATGCCGTAAGCATTTTCGATAATGTCGATATTTCTACCTTTTGCACTGACGATACCTGCAGTCACTGTCGATGCAAGATTGAAAGGATTACCAACTGCTAAGACCCATTGTCCAACTTCTACATTGTCCGAGTCCCCGTTGCGTACGGGCGTATAATTATCCCCATTTATTTTTACTAAAGCCAAATCAGTAGTGGGGTCTGTACCAATCACTCTTGCTGTCAACTCTTGACGATTAGCCAAGGTCACAGTGAATTCACTGCCTCCTTCGACAACATGATAGTTAGTCACAATATAGCCGTCGCGCGAAATAATAACGCCACTACCCGAAGATGCACGAGATTGACCTGAATACGATGTAATATTCACCACAGAATTGGTGACTCGTTTAGAGGTCTCGACAAAATCTTCGGTAGGAACTGTAATTGGTTTGCTATTCACCATTGGTTGCTCATAAGCGGCAAGCATTGGCTTGGCTGCGACTTCTTGTATCATTACCATGTCGGGTTGATATAAACTCTTGAACAGGAGAAAGGAGGCAGAAGAACTCAATAATGCCGTAAAAACGACTGTTAGTATCAATAAGCCAGGATTTTTCATATTGTGTGTCTTTTTTCTGCGATTCGCGATAAATAGAAGGAATCTGTTTGAAGAATAGGATAATCAAACGAAAGACAAGGCATTGCAGTTGTAGGTTGCTGCAAAATATGGTATTAAATAAAAGTTAAAGCGAGAAATGAAAGAAGGTAAGTGTTAGGGAGAAGGCAAGAAATATTTTGAAGATTGGTTGATTATGTTGATTAGTTTTCAGTAATCAACATAATCAACCAATTAACTTAAGCTGCCACTAAATCCATAATCTGAGAAGCGTGTGTCTTAGTTTTTACTTTCTCAATAACGTGAGAAATAACACCTTTTTCATCAATGATATAAGTAGAACGCAATACGCCGTCATACTCTCTACCCATGAATTTTTTCAAACCCCAAGCATCGAAAGCATTTAAAACTGTTTTGTCTTCATCTGCCAAAAGAGGGAAAGGAAATTCAAACTTTTCGATAAACTTAGCATGTTTTTTAGGACTATCAGGACTCACGCCTAATAATTCAAAACCTTGCTTTTGCAATTCTGCATAATTATCACGCAAATCACAAGCCGCCGCAGTACAGCCAGGCGTATTATCCTTTGGGTAAAAGAATAAAATTAGTTTTTTGCCTTTGTAATCAGCAAGTGAGATTGTTTCGCCTTTCTCATTGACGCCTGTGAAATCGGGGGCTTTATCGCCTACTTTTAATGCCATTTATCTTTTAATTTAGTTAGAATTTTTAAAATTGTTAGAGTAGTTAGAATTGTTCTGAATACTCAAATTCTACCCTTGTTAACAATCAAATTTTGACATTGTTTAGACTTGGAGAGTTTGTAGACAATAAGAAAAGGTATTAACTCAACTCTTCAACTCTTCAACTCTTCAACTCTTCAACTCTTCAACTCTTCAACTCTTCAAACTATTTTCGCACAGGCTTATACTTCGACCCGTCCAAAATTTCCTGTGCACTAGATATTTTCATCAAAGCGGCTAAATCTGTTTCTGGATTCCGTCTCATGTAAGCACGCACCATTTGCCAACCGATGTAATTGGCGGTTTGACCTGGCGCATCTTGAGGCATATCCGAATTTCCTACAGGCGAAGGATTGATGAGTTTATTAAACTCCCGATAGTCAGTACTAAAAAGCAATTCGCGGTCGAGCAAATAAGCATAAATTTCACGCTCATTATCACGCGCCCAAGCCATATCTTTACTTGACAACTCCATTAAAATAGAGTCTGGCGTATGTGGTAATATTTGTTTAGAAAAATACAATTGCTTACCATTATGTACCATGAAGTCCAATAACTTATCGCCTTCGATGCGTCCTGATTTGTCCTCTGCCATGGTCCGAATGGCTTTTGAAACCAAATGGTCTTCATTAAAAGTACGCGTCAAATAAGCAGAAAAAGCATCATTTCCTGGGTTGTAATTTTGATAAGGGTATTCATCTCCTAAAAAGAAATCTAAACCAACAGCCAAGTCGTTTTCTCCATAAATAAATGCCGCAACAGAATATTCAGATAGAAAAGTCGTCACCGTAGGCGTTTTTTCCTGAGGAAAGTAATGTTTATAAAATTTGAATGCCTCTGTAAAGTGACTTTTGACACGATTTGGGTCTTTATACAGAATTTGTACCGTATCGTATAATTTACGAACGGCAGGGTGCGTTACAAAGCCTTTCAAATAAGCCTCTTTTCCCTGCGGCGCGTAGCGAGGGTCATTGATTTTTAAAATTTGATTGAAGTAAATATCTCCAAAGACAGGATACTTCGCATTCAATTCGGCATAAGATTTGGCGATGTCATTGGTATCAATGGCAAATAAATCTTTTTCGAAGTGACGAAAATCCAAATCAATGGAAATATCACTGACATCAGGAATATTTTTACCTTTGTCGCAGCTAATGAAGAATAGAGAAATGAAAAGAAGTGCGAAAAAAAATGAACACTTTGGACGAGTCATACTTTTATTTGAAATGTTAGACATTAGATTTTAGACCTTAGACATATTATTGTAGAATCTTATATCTAGTAGAAAATGCAAAAGTCGTGAAAATTTATAGAAAATAAGACCATTTTATAATAGTAGTCAGCGTTTTATAAATTTCAACGTTTTGCTATTGGCAGAAGTAATCTCAGGTACAAAACCACAACTATTAAAAACTAATCAAATCGAACGGAAAGATATTAGACTTTAGATTAAAGATATTAGACTTTTATGAGAGTCCAACATCTAGTGTCTAACATCTAAAATCTTATATTTTCGGTTTTCAAAACTAAAAAAGCATGAAAAAAATTGCTGTACTTGCTCTTTTTTTAGCATTAATTTCTTTTAACGCAATGGCACAAGGCGATTTGCGATTTGGCGTACAAGCTAGTCCAAGTTTCTCTTGGTTAGATAGCGATGATAAATTTGTCAATTCTAATGGTACTAATTTAGGTATGCGTTTGGGTGTTTTTGGGGAGTATTACTTCCAAGAAAACTATGCATTCACAACGGGTATCGGCTTTGCATTTGGTCAAGGTGGAACTTTGAAATATGACGAAGCGGGTAGCTATTGGACAGAAACAGAAGATTTACCTGTTGCTATCGATACTATTCAAGGAGGTGCGAATTTAAAACACCGCATTCAATATGTAGAAATTCCAATCGGGTTGAAATTGCGTACGCGTGAATTCGGACATATTCGTGGATTTGCAGAACCATTCCTTGCTCTTTCTTTTAAATCAAAGGCTTTGGGTGATTTGTCAGCTCCAGCAACAACAGCAACTGCTGATGCTCCTGCACGCTTGGCTATTGCCGAGACCGATTTGAATATCAAAAAAGAAATCAACGCTCTAGGTTTGAGCTGGGGATTTGGAATAGGTGGAGAATATAGCGTCAGCACAGCGACTGCTATCATCGCAGGTATTTACTATCAACGCATTTTTACTGATGTGACGGATGATAACGGTTTTATTATCAGAGATGATACAGCGAGAGGTGTAGAAGAAAATGATATTAAAGCAATCGGTAACTCTATGACTATCAAGATTGGTGTACGCTTTTAAGTCTCTCGAAACTCTTGTTTCGAATTAACTATGTGTCTCCTAAACGGAGTTTCGGGATACAATAAGGTTAAAAAAGCAAATAAAAAGCAACGGGCATATCGTTTATTACGATATGCCCGTTCTGCTGTTTACATTTGCGCTCTGAAAAAAAAAGTTGTCGGTTATCGGTTGCCCGTTGACCGACAACGAACAACTGACAATTGGCAACTAAGATTTTATGTTAAAATTCACTAAGCATCATACAGACCCTGCATCTAAAGCCCGTTCGGGTACTATCGAGACAGCTCATGGCAATATCGAAACGCCTATTTTTATGCCTGTCGGTACCGTCGGGACGGTGAAGGGTATTCATCAGGCAGAGTTGAAGGATGAAATCAATGCGCAGATAATTTTAGGAAATACCTATCACCTCTTTTTGCGTCCGAAAACGGATATTTTACAAAAAGCAGGTGGTCTACATAAATTTATTGGTTGGGACAGACCGATATTGACGGATAGTGGCGGTTACCAAGTTTACTCTTTGGCAGCACGTCGCAAGATTAAAGAGGAAGGAGTTACTTTTGCTTCGCATATTGACGGCTCTAAGCAATTTTTTTCTCCTGAAACAGCCATTGATATCCAGCGCGAAATTGGCGGTGATATTATCATGGCATTTGATGAATGTACGCCTTATCCGTGTGAATATAGCTATGTAAGAAAATCATTGGATATGACGCACCGCTGGCTCAAACGTTGTATAAAACACCATAAAGCAAACGGTGGCTTGTATGGTTATGACCAGAATTTTTTCCCAATTGTACAAGGGAGTACGTATAAAGATTTACGTGTAGAGTCTGCGAAATTTATTGCAGACCAAGATTGTGTCGGAAATGCAATTGGAGGTCTTTCGGTAGGGGAACCTGCTCCTGAATTGTATGAAATGACAGATATTGTCACAGACCATTTGCCAAAAGATAAGCCCCGTTACCTCATGGGCGTTGGTACACCTGCCAATATTTTGGAATGTATTGCTTTAGGTATTGATATGTTTGATTGTGTACTACCAAGTCGAAATGCACGTCACGGTCTTATTTATACTGCTGAGGGTTTTTATAATGCAAAAAATGCAAAGTGGAAAGAAGATTTTAGTCCAATTGATGAGCATGGCGCGTGTAGTACTAGTCGCAATCATACTAAAGCTTATTTGCGTCACTTGTTCCAAGCCAAAGAGCTTTTAGGACCTCAGTTGGCGACTCTGAACAACTTGAGTTTTTATCTTTGGTTGGTTGGCGAAGCCCGCAAACACATTGCTGCAGGCGATTTTACGCCATGGAAAAATGAAATGGTAGTGAAACTGGCTAGAAGACTTTAATCAGAGGAGATGTTGGATATTAGATGTTAGACGTTAGACTTTTCAATGAAAAGATAACTAACTCTTACCTCTCTCCTGACTCCTCTCACCTTTTTTAAATGAAAAAATTAGACAAATATATCATCGGACAATACATCGGAACATTTTTGTTCACGGTACTGATATTTTCTATGATAACTTTGATAGTTGATTTTACGGAAAAGGTGGAGGAGTTTATTAAAAAGCCTTGTACTGTTCACGAAATTATTTTTGATTATTACTCGACTTTTTTGATTTATATCAATGGAATTTTACTGCCATTGTATGCGCTAGTCGCGGTTATTTTCTTTACTTCTCGTCTGGCTTCTAATTCTGAAATTATATCGATACTCAATGCTGGCGTTAGCTTTCGGCGCCTGATGGTACCGTATTTAGTAGCAGGAATGGCTATTGCAGGCTTTCATTTTGTGGCGAATCATTATTTGATTCCTAATGGCAATAAAACGCGGATTGATTTTGAGAATAAATATATTGTCACGGACCATAATCGGACAATAGACAAGGATATTCACATGTTTATCACGCCGACGGATAAAATTTATGTTCGGTTTTATCATGCGAAAGATACAACGATGCGCGATATTCGTTTAGAGCATTTTGAAAATAATCAACTGACCTCTTTAACTAAAGCTACAAATGCAAAATTTTTAGGTTACCCAGATAAATGGGAAATTAAGAATTATGAAATGAGGACTTTTGACGGGATGAATGAAACCTTTATAAAAGGGCGCGGAAAGACGATTGATACTACTTTTAACTTAAGACCAGAGGATTTTGTACGTTTTCATAACCAAAAGGAAATGATGACGACGCCAGAGTTAAAAGAATTCATTCAAGGCGAAATGGATAGGGGACTGGGAAATACGAAAATCTACGATATTGAAATATATCGACGTACTTCTGAGCCTATTTCTATTTTGATTTTGACGATTATCGGCATGGCTGTCGCTGCGCGGAAAGTGCGGGGCGGAATGGGTCTGCACTTGGCTATTGGAATTGGGATTGGAGCTATTTTTATATTTTTATCTCGATTTACGCAGACTTTTGCGATGAGTGATGCTATTACTCCAATTTTAGGGGTTTGGCTGCCCAATATTGTCTTTGGGTCTATTGCCATTTATTTAGTTGCTAAGGCTCAGAAGTAGATGATGTTAAAAATAATAGTTATTACCAAGGTAGTGTTGATAACTTTAACAATGTGTTGATTTACAGTGTTTTAGTTATGTGGATAAAGTAAATTCAATGTTGGTAAGTCTAAATTGGATGTTTTATTTCTTTAATTTTTCAAGCACTTCAATATCAAATCTCAAAACGGCATTCTCTGGAATAATACTCCGCTCTTTTTTATCTTTAAGTCCTTCTTCTCCATACGCCAAAGCGGAAGGAACTAAGAAAATAGCCTTTCCTCCAGTGCGTAAAAGTTGCAAACCTTCATTCCAACCGTCAATCATATTGCCGATGTAAAAAGTCATTGGTTCAGATTGAGTACTATCAAATATTTTTCCGTCCAAAAATTGTCCTTTATAGTTGACTGAAATCTTATCTCCCCACTTTAATAAATCGCCTTCTCCTTCCTTTTTAATAAGAAAAAATAAACCTTTCTGCGTCATTTGTACTTCCAGATTATTATCAATCGCGTAATTCAAAATGGTGTTCTTGTCTTGCTCCGCTTGCGTAGTGGGATTGGCAATCATTTCCATAGAAAGGCGCATGACCAAGTCATCTGTAATCTCTTTTTTCTCTTCTACAGGAGCAGCCGTTTGAGCTTCTTGAGGGGCATCGCCGCAGGCAAAAAGAGAGAGAGTTAAGAACGTGAAAAGTATTTTTTGTAGCATAAGAATTGATTTTTCGGAAAAATACAACTTTTAGATAAAAGACCTAGAAAGGTGACTACTTTTGCACAAAATTAAACTGCTAGCTATGAAAGAAAAGTCTCTCCTTCTTCCCATTTTTCTAACTGTCTTTATTGATATGCTTGGTATTGGAATAATAATTCCAGTACTGCCTGCCTTGTTTTTTGAACCCAATTCAGACTTCTTTAATGGGACTATGAGCTATGAAGACCGTTCGATTATCTACGGTTTTTTATTGGCGGCATTTCCTGTTATGCAGTTTTTTGGTGCGCCGATATTGGGCGCATTATCTGACAAATATGGACGTAAACCGATGCTGATGGTCTCATTGGCAGGGACGATGGTGGGTTATTTTCTATTTGCGGTAGCTTTGATGTATGGCAACTTATGGTTGCTTATTTTTAGTCGGATGCTTCCTGGTTTTACGGGTGGGAATATTTCGATTGTGTATTCTGCCATAGCTGATATTAGTGAGGGTTCTGACCGGACGAAAAACTTCGGATTTGTGGGAATGGCATTTGGATTAGGTTTTATTTTAGGTCCAGCGATAGGTGGTTTTTTGGCAGATGAGACGATAGTTTCGTGGTTTAATTCTTCTACGCCTTTTTGGTTTACGACGATTTTGACCTTGATAAATATCCTTCTCGTACAAGCGCTTTTCTTTGAAACCCTAAAGGAAAAAGGAACACGTGCGGTTAGTTTTTTAACAGGATTTAGGAATATTGCTTATTCTTTTAAGATGCCCAATTTGCGCGTTATTTTTACTGTTTCCTTGCTTTTAACACTTGGATTTGGCTTTTTTACTCAATTTTTTGCTGTCGCATTGATTGATAAATTTTCCTTTTCTGAGTCAGATATTGGACTTTTCTATGCTTGGGTAGGCATTTGGTTGGTTATAACGCAAGGATTTATAGTGCCACGTCTAGCCAAAAAATATGCACCTTCTACCTTGCTTAAGGTTACAATATTTACACTTGGCGCTTCTATTTTTCTCGTCATCTTTCCTGAAAACGTCACTTGGGAATATGCGATAGCGCCTTTAATTGCTTTCTCTCAAGGGATTTCTGCACCAAATTTAATCAGTGTCATATCTAATCAAGCCAATGCTAGTCAACAAGGTCAAATCTTAGGTATTAACCAATCCATGCAATCTTTGGGAGCTGCGATTCCTCCGATTATTGGAGGTTATTTGACAGCGATGAGTAGTTTGTATCCTTTGTTCGCATCGGCGATAGTTATACTGTTGAGTTGGTTGGTTTATGTGTTGTTTTTTAAGGGAGAGAAAGCAGGCGAAATGTCGCGCGGATAAGTAGAAATGAGATTTATTGAATGAAATCTATGTGGCCTCTGTATTCTGTATTAAATTTGGAAAACTATCGAGCTAAGCATCATCATGAAAAAATACTTCTTCACTCTATTACTTTCTCTGGGAATGACTGCCACGTCACTTGCCCAACTATGTGATGGTCAATTAGGAGAAAATATTTTTCCCGACGGAGATTTTGGCTCTGGTGAAGCTACTATATTACTAAGCAATCCTCAAATCGCTCCCGGATATGGTTACGCCACAAGTCCGCCGCCCTTTGATGGCAATTATACGATTGCAAATAATACAACAGGTTGGGGAAATTTTGCCGAAAACTGGCTCAATATCGGAGATAATAGTGATGACCCAAACGGCTACATGATGGTCGTCAATGCGAGTTACGAACCAGGTTTGTTTTACAGAAGAGAGGTGGAAGGATTGTGCGAAAATACCCTTTACGTGTTCTCGGCTGATGTACATAATCTCATTGCCGAAGGCAGCACAAAACCCAATGTTTCCTTTCTTTTGGACGGGGAAATTGTTTTCGAAACAGGAGATGTTCCTACCAATCAAATCTGGAATACTTACGGTTTTAGTTTTACGACAGGAGTTGACCAAACATCGGTCGTACTAGCTTTGCAAAACAATGCGCCAGGAGGTAGCGGCAATGATTTAGCACTAGACAATATCTCTTTTCGCCCTTGTGGACCACGTGCCCGTATTCTCCCCGAAGAAGTCTCAAATATCTGTGAAGGGGACGGCACGCCCATTGACCTTTTTGCCGAAATATCGGGACAACAATTTGATAATCCTGAAATACAGTGGCAGGAAAGTTTGGATGAGGGGCAGACATGGAATGATATTCCTGGGGAAACTGGTTTGACTTATCCTTTCTTTAATTTAACAGGCGGTTATTATTACTATCGATTCTTTGTGGGAGACGGGACGACTAATGTGAATAGTCCATTTTGTCGCATTACTTCTGATGTGAAAATTATCTATGTCGCGCCTAAATTTTATACCATTATTGATACTCTTTGCGCAGGCTTGTCTTTTTCATTAGGTGAAAATTTCTTCAACGAAACAGGAGTTTATACAGATAGTCTGTTTACTTCGTTTGGCTGCGATAGTATTGTCACTTTAGATTTGACTATGGTGCCGAATACGAATGTTCAAGGACAATTAAGCGGAACAGACCCCGGTTGTGTTGGCGAAGACAACGGAACAATCCTTATTGATACTTTGATTAATGGAGCAGAACCTTATCGTGTTTTTATTAATGATGTGCTACAAACGGAACAAGACCAATTTGATTTAGCGGGAGGAACGTATAATTATCACATTGAGGATAGATTCGATTGCTACTTTGATACGACGATAAATCTCCTCATTCCAGAGCCTTTTATTGTAGATATTGGAGAGGATTTATTCATAGATTTAGGAGACTCTATCGATATCGAAGCCTTTTTTTCTGAGCCAGTAGATAGCATCGTATGGGAAACATTGAATGCTGTATTGTGCGAAGCAGAATGTGAAAATTTAATACTGACACCTGAAAATTCATTAGATTTAATAATCACAGCCCGAACCGCTCGCGTCGGCTGCATCTCAATGGATGAGCTAAATATCAATGTCAGAGATGTCCGAAAAATCTACATTCCCAACGCCTTCTCGCCTAATGATGACGGAGTGAACGACCTCTTCACTATTTTTGGTAAGACGCCTAATGTGCAGCAAATCAATAGTTTTTCGGTTTATAGTCGTTGGGGAGAATTGGTTTATACTGCCGAAAATTTCTTACCCAATGATACTTCAAATAGCTGGGATGGCACTTTCAAAGGAAAGTCTTTAGCAGACGGCGTTTATGTTTATATGGTCGAAGTTTTGTTTTTGGATGGGGAAATAGGACTTTATAAAGGAGATGTTTCACTGATAAAGTAGAGGTGCCGACCCTTGAGTACAGCACCCCTATGAAGTTAGGATAGGCAAAAAGCTAAAACACAACTTTTTGACTATAAATACTTCCATTAACAGAAATCTGTAACAAATAAATCCCCGCCATTAATTGCTTATCCAGTATAAATGTTTGGTCAAAAGTTCCCGTATTGATATGACCCGAAAACAAAGAATCTACAACAGCCCCTCTAATGTCTAAGAGAGAAATTTCTGCTTTTCCACTTTCTTTATTTTGAAAGATAAGATGTAATTTTTCTGAAGCTGGATTAGGGCTGATTTCGATGTTCTCTACAGTTATCATTTCCTCATTCGTATCAGATATCATGTCTTCAAAAGTTAATAGACGAATACGTCCAACAGCACTTGATTCTGTTATTAAAATACTATCCATAGAAGGCGAAATAGCAATACCATTTGGCAAATTAAAACGCGCATTTTCTAAGTCTCCGTCGGCATAACCTAAGGCACCCGTTCCGTTAAGTTTCGTCGCCTCGCCCGTCGCAGAAAGACTGAACAAACCATGACCGCCCGCGCCAGTAATCATGTAGCCATTTTCCCAAGGAATAAGATATCCCGAACCTGTACTGCCTGTCAAAGTTGCAAAATTTGAAACCTCTCCTGTCGGCGTAATTTTATTGACTTTATTATTGTTAAAATTTGCGGATATGATATCTCCTTCGGGAGAAAATGCCAAGCCATCTGGACCATTAATGCCACCACCAGATGCCAATGTCGTCGGACTAGGATTAGCCGCTGACATATCTATCACCGAAATGCTATTTCCGCTGTAGTTGGCAACATACATGAGGTTATTTTCATTGTCTATCAATATGCCCGCAGGACCAATCATACCACTTGCATATTCGGTTATGGCATCGTTCATATCAACACGATGCACTTTGCCTGTGTTGAGTTCTGAAAAGTAAAAATTTCCAGCGGCGTCCATTGCTCCACCGAGGGGCGTACTGTAGGTGCCGAGAGAATTTAAATTGCCTTGCGCGTCAATCTTATAAATGTCTCCGTCAACGTAATCTACTGAGAAAATACGACCGTCCTCTGCCCATGTTATGGCTTCGAAATTAATACCAGTTTGTGCTACAAAAGTTGAAACAGTCTGTGCACCAAGATTAAAGACCATTGAGAATAAGAAAAGAATGTTTAGAATTTTTTTCATAGCTAAATTAAAGTTTTTGATTTTCAAGTAATTGTAAATCAGATGATTATGTGAAGTGAAAGTGAACCTTTCAAAGGTAGAGAAATGAGAAGAAGAAAATAGGAAATGAAAAATAGAAGGGTATATCTAAGCTCAAACGAACAAATTTGATAGTTTTTCAACCCAAATTTTAGATTTTTCTATAAAAAAGCTTGACCTTTCGGATGTATGAAAATTGACCTGACTTCAACTGTTTATTTATTAGCTGCGGTGCAAGCCAGCCTAATGATTTTTGTGATTCTTAGAAAGCAAAACGTCTTGTTTTCTGAAAAATATCTGGTGGCGGTATTAGTTGCATTGGCACTTACCTTAGTGAGTTATGTGGGTATTTTGAATCAAATATTTCCAGATTCAATCGCCCGTTTGTTTGTCAGTATCAGTGCGATTGCATGGCTTTCTGTCTCACCTTTGTTGTATCTTTATTGTCGTTCATTGATTGGATTGGAACGAAAATGGGAATGGCGAAATTTGCTTTATTTTCCCTTTAGCTTATATCTTTTTGTGCAGATATTTTTGGTGCTATTTGGAGTTTATTATGGGTTTTGGTTATTGTTTGAAGACGGGAATTCTTATTCCATTTTTTGGATTTTGAGCTATCTAGTGAATAGCCTGATTTTCTCTTTATTATCTATCCGAGTCTTGGTCAAAGCAAAAATTTCTGAAAAACACCGAAGTCGAATCAATTGGTTATTACTCTGGATGAAAATATTTTCAGGTATTCTTTTTTGTCTGATTTTATTACTTTTATATTGGGGAAATGCGAACTATTTTTACGAAAATTTCGAATATATTCTACTGGTATTTTATGCTGTTTTTGTCTTCAGTTTGATATTATTTTCTCTACGCTTTTCTCATTATTTCAGCATGATGTCTAATGACAATTATCGACATACACAACGGAATGACGGCGTTCTAGAAGAGTACGCAAAGAAGATTGAAGACTACCTGATTTCTGCCAAACCTTATCGTCAATCTGACTTTAAATTGAAAGATTTATCAGATGCAATCAACATCTCAGAAAATGAACTCTCGCAAGTATTTACACAGTATCACAAGTCTGGTTTTTATCAAATAATAAACAGACATCGCTTAGTTGAATTTGAAAATCAATTAGCAGAAAAAGGAGTTGAAAATTATACCATAATGGCATTAGCAGAATTATCTGGTTTTGCTTCTAAAGCCACTTTTTACAAAGTTTTTAAAGAGAAATATGGTAAGACGCCGGGGGCATTTGTTAAGGAGAGAAAGGAACTAAATAAATAGAGCGTTTGTTTTTTTACAAATATCAAAATATCTAAAAATGAAATATAGCAACGAAACTCTTTTAAAACGCATCGAAGCTGGCGAACGTTTGAAATACATCTTTTTCTGGGGGCATAGACCAGCCCTAGACGGAAGTATCAATAAATCATGTTTCAGCCAATGGTACGAAAGCCCTTTCGAACAAGACGGGATTACTTATCCAACTGCAGAACACTGGATGATGGCAGAAAAGGCAAGACTTTTTAAGGATACCGAAATTTTAGAAGAAATCATTCAAGCGCGCACCGCTGCTGAAGCCAAGAAACTTGGGAGAAAGGTAAGGAACTTCGACAATGCCATTTGGAATGAAAACAGAGAGGAGATTGTCATCAAAGGGAATTACCTCAAATTTTCGCAAGATGAAAAACTGCAAGATTTTCTATTGAAAACGGGAGACCGTATTTTAGTAGAAGCCAGTCCATACGATAGAATTTGGGGAATTGGTCTGAAAGCAGATGATACCCGCGCACAATATCCAGAAAAATGGCAGGGACTAAACTTGTTAGGTTATGCTTTAATGGAAGCGCGTGACCAGTTGAAAACATTTCAATAAAAGTTCGTAGTTAAAAGGTTCATAGTTCATAGTTAAAGACTTACTGTTCTTTGATAAATCCCGTGATAGAGAAAAAATAAAAAACAAAACTTAAATAACTGCTTTGTTTTTTATTTTTTCTGTATCACCAATCATGGGATTTGTCAAAGAACCAATTACTTTTGCACCATGAAGCATTTAATCGCACCCTCGGTATTAGCAGCGGACTTTACGAACCTCCGCAAAGACTTTGAAATGGTCAACAGTAGCACCGCTGACTGGTTTCACATTGACATTATGGACGGAACTTTTGTCCCAAATATTAGTTTTGGTATGGACATCGTGAAAACGATGCACTCAATGGCAGAAAAACCACTAGATGTACACATGATGGTCGCGCAACCTGAACGCTACATTGAGCAGTTTCGGGAAGCTGGTGCAGAAGTAATCACTGTGCATTACGAAGCATGTCCGCACATTCATCGTACGCTACAGCAGATTAAAGCAACTGGTGCAAAAGCTGGTATTGCTTTGAATCCTGGAACGCCTGTCAGTGTTTTAGAAGATTTGTTGGAAGGTTTAGATTTAGTTTGTTTGATGTCCGTTAATCCTGGTTTTGGTGGACAAAAGTTCATTTACCAAACCCTAGAAAAAACGCGCAAACTAAAAAATATGATTACCGTAAGAAATACGGGAACTTTGATTGAAATCGACGGTGGAGTAGGTTTACAAAATGCAGAAGTATTATTGAAAGCTGGAGCAGATGTTTTAGTGGCAGGTAGTGCTGTATTTAAATCTAAAGACCCTGTTGATACGATTAAACGTTTGAAGGGGATTGGGAAAGATACCGTTTATGTGTAAGTTCTTGCTTGCTTATTCAAATATTTGTAACTTTGGAATATGGGCGAAGTAAAATTAGAAGATAAAAAATATACAGAAGCGGAGTATTTTGAACTTCTCGAAAACTCTGATGTGAAGTTAGAATACCATGCAGGTTATATTCGTGCTATGGCTGGTGGTACGCCAGAACATTCAAGAATAGCTGGTAATACTCAAGCAGCCTTGTACAATGCATTATTAGAAAAAGAATGCAGTGTCTTCAACAGTGATTTAGCAATTTATATAGACGCGCAAGAAAGATATTACTTTCCAGATATTGCTGTCGTTTGCGGCGAAGAAGAAACGGTTAACAACAACTTCATTAAAAACCCCAGCATCATTGTTGAGGTTGCGTCAAAATCTACAGCCAATTTTGATAAAGGCGCGAAAATGTTGCATTATTTTTCCATCCCATCTCTTTTAGAATATATCATTATTCAGACAGATAGCCCTGTTGTTGTTATACATTCTAAAAATGAAAAAGGAGCTTTTGAAACTTTGGGTGTCATGGGATTAGAAAGTCAAGTTCACTTACCAAATTTTGCCCTCAAGATAAAGATGCGAGATATTTACCGTCGTGTCGCTCATTTAAAAGAAGATATTTAAATTCTAGTGTATTCTAAATTCATTTTTTCGTATTCCTCACCTTCTTATTTGTACCTTGCAGGCAAATAACCAGTTTGCACGCATACCCTTGTCAACTGTCAACCGACAACTATAATATGAACTATCTAACACTCGAAAACGTCTCCAAATCTTACGGAGAAAAAGTCCTCTTTTCTGACATCACCTTGCACATCAACAAGGGAGACAAGGTAGCGCTCGTCGCAAAAAATGGAACAGGAAAGACGAGTTTACTGCGCATCATTGCAAATGAAGAAGCACCAGAAGGTCTTACTGCAAATGTTCATTTAGCGCGTGGCATTAAAAGCGGTTATCTGCTTCAAGAACCAATTATGAGTCCTGAACGGACAGTAATGGAGACGGTTTTTGATAGTGATAATGATGTCGTTGTTGCCATTCGTAACTATGAAATGTCAATGCTGAATCCCTCCGATACGGATGGTATGCAGAAGGCCTTAGAAGCAATGGAGTTGCATAAGGCATGGGACTTCGAGGCACAAATCAAAGAAATTCTCTTTAAATTAAATATCACTAATCTCGACCAACCAGTAGGAACACTCTCGGGTGGTCAAAGAAAACGGATTGCACTCGCTAAATTGTTAGTAGAAGACCCAGAGTTTATCATTATGGATGAGCCTACCAATCACCTTGATATTGAGATGATTGAGTGGTTAGAAGAATACCTTAGTGGACCGAATATCACCTTGTTTATGGTGACGCACGACCGTTATTTTTTAGAAAGAGTTTGTAATGTTATCGTTGAATTAGAGCGTGGAAATCTATTTAAGTACAGTGGTAATTATAGTGATTTTCTTATCAAAAAGACGACTCGCAACGAGACTGAAGGAATAGAAAAAGACAAAGCAAAAAAGTTGATGAGGAAAGAGTTGAAGTGGCTCGGTCGTCAACCTAAAGCACGTACAACTAAAGCAAAAAGTCGTATTAATGCTTTTGATGCAATAGAAGACAAAGCGACAGCAGATATTGAAGATAATACGCTGCATATTGATTTAAAAGGGGCACGTCTGGGTAGCAAAATTGTAGAATGTCATTATATCAGTAAATCTTATGGCGATAAATTGCTCATAAAAGATTTTGATTATAAATTTAAAAAGAACGAGAAGGTCGGTATCGTTGGTAAAAATGGAACGGGTAAAACGACCTTACTTAATCTAATGACGCAAGTAATCCGTCCTGATAGCGGAAAAGTCGTAGTCGGAGGGACGGTCGAATTTGGATATTACGGACAAGAAGGTATTGAACTCAAAGACGATAAACGTATCATTGATGTCATCACCGATATCGCAGAGTATATTCCATTAGAAAAAGGAAATAAGTTGACGGCAGGCGCATTGCTAGAGCGTTTTATGTTTGACCGTAAGCATCAGCAGGTTTATGTTAGTCAATTGAGTGGCGGAGAGAAGAGGCGTTTGTATTTATTGACCGTTTTAATGCAAAATCCGAATTTTTTAATTCTGGATGAGCCAACAAATGATTTGGATATTGTTACTCTAAATGTTTTGGAGGAATGGTTGGTTAGTTTTCAAGGTTGTGTTATCATCGTTAGTCACGACCGCTTTTTTATGGATAAATTAGTGGACCATTTATTCATCCTAGAAGGAAATGGAGTCGTACGAGATTACAATGGGAGTTACCGTGATTATAGAGAAATTAAGAAAATCGAAGACCGTGAAACACGCAAGAACGAAAAAGTCAACGAGGATAAAAAACTTTCAAAACACGAGCAAATCCATGCGGCTCAAGGCGGTTTGACACACGAACAAAAGAAGGAAGTCAAACGATTAGAACGTAAGATTGAACAACTCGAAGAGAAGAAAAATGAAATCTCAGCAAAGTTTTCTGAACCAGGAATTACGCCAGAGCAAATAGGTGATTTGGGAAAAGAATTAGGTAAAATCAATGATGAATTAGAAGAGAAAGAAATGCGTTGGATGGAATTGGCTGATATGGCTTAATAAATTCGAATGACTTCTAAAAAAAACGGTGTAGAAAACTTGAATCTGTTTTCTACACCGTTTTTTTATTTTCAATGATAGAACCGCTAACAAACCTATTTCTTTTTTTTTCTGAAATTACGATTCAAATCTTTCAAAATAAAGTAACCTAGACCGCGCAGAGCATATTCCGAATTTGATAATACAACAACGCCAGTACGTGTTTCTTTTACAAAAGCCATATACCCACGATAGCCACTAGTTGCTCCTGTATGTACCACAATAGGGTAGTATTTTTTAGGCTGTATAATATGCCAACCCTCACCAACAAAGATGTTTTTTTCCATTTCTGTAGCTACGAGAGGGGCTTGCATCTCTTCATAGCTGTTATCGTCAATATTGTCTCTTAGTAAAATGAGTAAGTCATTTAAATTTGATTTAAGACCTAAAGCACTTGAAAAACTTTCATATTCCCATGCTTGGGTCGTTTGATGAGATTTGTCAAAACCTTGGACTAATAATCTTCTTTCTTCTTCTGTTAAGCTAATAGCAGTACTCGTAAATTTGTCGTTTAGTAAATTATCTTGCAATACTTCCTCAAAGTCTAAACTAGCCTTGTGTTCAATAATTAACTCAATTAACGCATATCCTAAATGCGAATAATTGTACTTGCCTACTTCCACTGCTGAAAAGTCATATGCTTTGAAGTATTCTGCTAACATTTTTTTCGTGTAATATTTATAAGGCTGATTGTCCTCTTTTTGAGTTAAGCCAATGCCTAATGGGACGCGAGGCAAACCTGAAGTGTGTGTTAATAAATGTTCAATTGTAATTGATTCTGCAGTAGTATTTTGTAGACTGTCGGGGAGGTAATTATTAATAGGAATATGTTTTTCTAATATATTATTACCTGCTAAAATATTGACTAATCTAGCAGTGAAAATATTGGTTAAATTTCCTATTTCAAATAAATTATCGGGTCGTGGTAGAATACTATTATCCTTTTCAATTGTACCATAAGGAAAGATAAAAGTACTGTCTTTTTCAATTAAGCCCACTATGAAACTAGGACTCCTATCAAAATCTATATTCAATTGGTTGTAGACTAAATCGTCTATATTATTTTTTAAATCAATATTTTTTTGAGCAAATAAAGAGTTTGTAACAGAAAATAGACAAACTATTAATAGTATTTTTTTTTGTGAATTCATGAAAAACAATTTAGTAATTAATGTCAATAATTTCATGTCAAAATCTATCTTTTTCTTTTGGTATAGAATTTGGTTCTTATGGTTAAGATAGATATTCTTAACCAAAGAAGAAATGTAAGTTAATATTATTCCCCTCCTAATAGCTACTACATTAATATACTAAATCCTCACAGATATTTATCCTCAACTTGATTATAATATTAGTAGTCCGTAATTCCCCTTGGTGAGGATAGGACTGCTGAGCAAAAAAGTATAGATATCCTCAATCGTTGGATAACCGGCTAAATCGTAAAGTGTGAAACATCATAGATGTCTACATCTTACGTACTTTCTAAGTTAATTGCAACTTATGAACAGTGACTATCAACGAACGCGCTAACACGTTTTGAGAGATATTAAAACTATCCGATGCGAATGAAAATTTCGTGTCGGTATAGTTTTTTCAGATTTATATTCCCAAATAAGCAAGTTTTTTTCGAAACACAGAGACTATTTAAAAAAGACGAGTATGAGCGCATTCTACAAGATGTTTTCTAAAAATAAATTTATTATGGCTAATTTTTTCAGTACTAGCAGTAAGAGAAGACTTTTTTTTCTTACACTGCTTTCTTGTTTTTTGAGTATTGGATTATTTGCCCAAAATGATTTATCCTTAACTGCTGAAACATTCAATACACCTGCTGCCACAAACTGGGCTGCGGGTGAAAATGTTGTTTTTAAGCTCGTCGTGAAAAATGATGGAGCACAGAATAATACTTCGGTGAATGTAGATGTTCCCACGCCACCTAATATGACTTTTCAGTCAGCAGGCGCAGCTACATCAGGTACTTCTTTTGCTGGAACGACTTGGAGTATTGGTAATACTTTAACAGCCATTACTGACAGTGTATTCATTGAACTTACTTACCAAATAGATGCAGGGACAGATGGTATTTATACCATTATGCCTGAGATTTCATCAATGACAGAAACAGATACAGATAGTACACCTGGAAATGGTATATTATCTGAGGATGATTTTGGAAGTTCATGTGTCAGTGTTCCTGTTCAACTTGTCTGTAGAGATACTCTTGTCGCTACCGCTCCTACAGGACATACGAACTATCAATGGTTTAAAGATAATCTTGAAATTTTTGGTGCTACTGCCGAAACTTATGAAATAACGGATTCTGGAGTTTATCATTATACTTTAAATGACGGGACTACTAACTGTCCTGCAGAACTTTGTTGTCAAGTTATAGCTCAATTCAGCGAATGTGCAGGATTGGGTGATTTTGTTTGGTTTGATGTCGATAATGACGGTATCAAAGATGGAGCTGAAACAGGTATCTCAGATGTCACAGTCTACTTGATAGATGACATGGGAGATATTATAGATTCAACTATGACCAACAGTTTGGGAGAATACTCTTTTACAGACTTAATCCCTGGTGACTATCAAGTTCAATTTGATCACACAACTGCTCCAACTGATTATGTTCCTACTACTCAATTAAATACAAATCCTGACGATCCAACAGATAGTGATGCAGATGAAACTACAGGTTTGTCACATGTTATTTCTTTATCTCCTGGAGAATTCGATGATTCTATCGACGCAGGATATTTCTTCCCAGCAAGTTTGGGAGATTATGTATGGAATGATACAGATGCAGACGGTGTTCAAGATGCAGGCGAGACAGGTATTGAAGGAACAACAGTTACCCTATACAACGGCGACGGCACACCAACAGGAATGACGACGACTACGGATGATATGGGTTTCTATGAGTTTACAGACTTAGTACCAGGTGATTACTATGTAGTATTCGACAATAGCACAGCTACTGACGGAACAGACATGTACACACCTTCCCCAACAGGAAATGGAACAGATGTAACAGGAAGTGATGCCAACGAAATGGGTATTACGCCAGTCGTTACATTAGCAGCAGGTGAGAATTACCCAGACTTAGACGCAGGTTTTTACAATCCAGCGAGTCTAGGAGATTATGTATGGTTTGATGAGAACAACGACGGTATCCAAGACGGAACGGAGTCAGGCATCAATGGCGTAAGTGTAGATTTGTTTGACGGTGCAGGTAACTTCGTAGCAACGACTACAACAGACGGAACTGGCTTTTACGAGTTCACGGATTTAGTACCAGGCGATTACTACGTAGTCTTTGACCACGCAAGTACAGAATTAACAAATAACGGTTTCTTACCAACTCAACAAGATATAGCAGCAGCAGGCGAGGCAGGTGATAGTGATGCTGACCCAATCACGGGACAGAGTCAGACTGTGACCTTAGCCGCAGGCGATAATAATCCTGACATAGATGCAGGTTATTACCAAGCAGCAGGCTTGGGTAACTATGTCTGGTTGGATGAGAATAATGACGGTATTCAAGACCCAACGGAAGACGGGATTGCGGGAGTTGAAGTTATCTTGTACGACGGCATGGATAATGAAATTGCTCGCGACACAACAGATAACACAGGTGCATATACCTTCATCGGTTTAATGCCAGGCGATTACTATGTAGAGTTTGTACCAGGTTCAGTACCAGCAGGTATGACTGCGACGATGCAAGATGTAGCAGGCGCAGGAGAAGCTGGAGATAGTGATATCACAAACCTATTAACAGGCGCAACTGACCCAGTTACTTTATCAGCAGGCGAATACAATCCAAACATTGACGCGGGTTACTTTTTTCCAGCAAGTTTAGGAGATTATGTATGGAATGATACAGATGCAGACGGTATCCAAGATGCAGGCGAGACAGGTATTGAAGGAACAACAGTAACCCTATACAACGGCGACGGCACACCAACAGGAATGACGACGACTACGGATGATATGGGTTTCTATGAGTTTACAGATTTAGTACCAGGCGATTACTACGTCGTCTTCGACAATAGTACCGCTACTGACGGAACAGACATGTACACACCTTCCCCAACAGGAAATGGCACGGATGTAACAGGAAGTGATGCCAACGAAATGGGTGTTACACCAGTAGTTACATTAGCACCAGGAGAGAATTACCCAGACTTAGACGC
>CALDUB010000033.1 GCA_937923465.1 uncultured Saprospiraceae bacterium | reverse complement strand
TTTGCCATACAGACGGGATTTATAAAAATAAATAATAAACCTTTTAAAATATAATTTATCATGGCAACATTCACAGTTCCAACAAAAGAGACAGTATCAGCAGCAAACCAAGCAATCTTTGCAAATCTTGAAAAAGGCTTAGGTTTTGTACCAAATTTATATGCTACCCTTGCACACAATGAAACCGCACTTGGCGATTTTTTGAACGCAGGACAACGCAAGTCAACACTTACTGGTAAGGAGAAAGAAGTTATAAACTTAGTAGTTAGTGAAGTAAACGGATGTGGATACTGTAAAGCAGCACACACGGCAATCGGAAAGAATAATGGTTTTAACGATGATCAAATTCTTGAAATTCGTGGAGGTTCAGCAGTATTTAATGCAAAATATGATGCCTTGGCAAAATTTGTACGCAGTGCATCTATCAATCGCAGTAAGCCAGCAGCAGTAACTACGGATGCACTTTTAGCAGCGGGATACACCGCAGGGAGTGTAGTGGATATCGCGCTATTAATTGGTGAGATTACAGTGACAAATTACTTGCACGGTATTACTCAGGTAGCAATTGACTTTCCAGCAGCACCAGAGTTAGCGGAGGCTACAGCTTAATATTTTCAAATTATTAGCTAGAAGATTAGGGAATGCTTTATGACCTATTATCCATGAAGTCTTCCCTTATTTTCTACGTTCTTTGACAAATCACCCCGCTTGTCCCGTGCAACAGGGGGATTTGTCAGAGAACCATTTTCTATTTATAAAACGTAAAAATCAACCAACATGAAAAATCTAATCTTCCTTATTATTCCAATTTTATTTATAGGCTGTATTAAAGACGATATATTATCAGACACAGTTGACCCTGTATTGCGCTTGACACAAAAAGCAGAGGCAATTGCAATAGACGAGAGTTTTCAATTTGAATTTATTTATCTAAATAATGTAGGAAGAGAAGAAAGTGTCGCGGTAACGTGGAGTAGTTCTGCACCCGACGTCATTAGTATTTCACAAGAAGGATTGGCAACAGCACTGAGTACTGGCAACTCAACTATTTCTATTGAATATCAAGATGAAAATGGACTATTGACCGACGCATTCGAAGTTGTAGTCGGAGATGAGACTGTAGAGGTAGAAGAAACTCAAGAAAAATCTGGACAAATAAACACAACAAGTACTTATGCATTGAGTGGAGATTTTACATTGACTGCAGAAGAGAATAATTTGGTCTTAGTATTTGATGAAAATTATAATGCTTCGACAGCTTTGCCTGGGTTGTATGTCTATTTGACGAATAATCCGAGTACAATTTCTGGAGCTTTAGAGATTGGAAAAGTAGAGACTTTCTCAGGTGCGCACTCTTACTCAATTGCAGATGTGGACATCAACGAGTATAGTCACATTCTTTATTTTTGTAAACCATTTAATGTGAAAGTCGGCGACGGCGAAATTCAGGATAACTGATTTTATCAAAACGAAAATATTAAATTAAAACCAACTAAAAATCAAGTCAAAATGAAACGATATATCATCTTTTTCGCAGTTTCTTTCTTTTTCTCTATCAGTGCAAATGCAGGCGGACCATGGCCACAACAAAAAGGGATTGGTTATTATAAATTATCACAATGGTGGTTAAATTTTGACCAACATTATACGGACTCTGGTTTGATTGACCCCAATGTAACAACAGGCATTTACAATACTTTTTTCTATGGTGAATATGGTATTACAGACCGTTTGACAGGAGTTATTAATGCTCCTATATTCAGTAGAAACTTTACCAATAACCTAATCTCTGGTACGACAGGGGAGACGATTGTAAAAGGAGATGCCTTGAATAGCATTGGAGATATTGACTTGGGTATCAAATATGGTTTGACAAAACCAGGTAGCGCATTTCCCATTGCAGCTTCTATCGTTTTTGGATTGCCGACTGGAAAATCAGTGGGAGGAGAGCAAGGAAACTTACAAACAGGTGACGGTGAATTCAATCAGATATTTCAAATCGACGCTGGTAAAGGTTTCAAAATTGGAAAGAATATCAATAGCTATGTGAGTGCTTATGTAGGTATTAATAATCGCACAAATGGCTTTTCTGAAGAATTCAGATACGGTATTGAGTATGGCGCAGGTTTGTTTAATCAGAAATTGTGGTTGATAGGAAGATTGAATGGTGTTGAGTCTTTTAAGAATGGCGAGACCGCTGAAACGATTAACAGTACCAGTATTTTTGCGAATAATACTGAATTCTCTTCGTACGGCGTAGAAGCTGCATTTTATGTAACGAAACAAGTAGGAGTTTCTGCTTCTTTTGCTTCTGCTTTTCGCGGAGAAATTATTGCGGCGGCGCCTTCTTATAGTGTGGGCGTATTTTATGATTTAGGGAAATGATAAAATAACTTTCTGAATTTATTTTTACGATTTTGATTAAAAATTTTGTTTATCTCTAATCAAAAAATCAAAACCTTTGTTAGAATTATATCTTCTAATAAAAGTGAACAAATGAGTCGTATTGAATATATTGAGAAAGAAATTCTTCCATTAAGGAATGAGTTAACCAATCATAAATTGTACAATTTTCTATCTGAGATAGATGATGTTAAAATTTTCATGGAAAAGCATGTATATGCTGTCTGGGATTTTATGTCTTTGCTAAAAGCTTTGCAAAAACATCTGACTTGTGTATCTATTCCATGGAAACCCGTGAAAAATGCAAAAACTTCACGTTTTATAAATGAAATAGTATTTGGCGAAGAAAGCGATATAAACGAAAATAAAGTCCCTAAAAGTCATTTTGTGATGTACCTAGAGGCAATGCAAGAGGTTGATGCTGACACAGAAAAAATATCAAATTTTATAGACACATTAGAAGGTTTGGATGATATTAATATTAAAATATCTAACTCTCAATTAAGTCCTGCAGAGAAGGAATTTTTGCAATTTACGTTTGACACTATCAATACAAATGAGGTCCATAAAATCGCATCAGCATTTACTTTTGGAAGAGAAGACTTAATTCCTGATATGTTTATCGAAATTATTAAAAAGGCGAATCGAAAAGAAGAAGATAGTTTCCCAAAGCTAAGTTATTATCTAGAACGACATATTGAAATAGACGGAGATGAACACGGTCCATTATCTCTTGAAATGATAACAGAACTATGTGGAGAAAGTAATGAGAAGTGGGATGATGTTTTAGAAATTGCGAAGGCTGCCTTGCTACAAAGGATTAATTTATGGGATGAGATAGCCAAAGAAATTGAAGAACAAAAGTCTGCATATGCTATGGTGTAAACCTAAAGTTATTTTTTAGATTAAGATAAATAAACTCAATTTTTTAAAAGCTTGATGACAAAAGTTATCAGGCTTTTTTTATCAAAATATTGGAACTAACAAAACCCTATCCGCGTTTTGCAGGCAACAAAACGTTCAAATATGATAATTTTTCAAACACCAAGATTAGACATTAGAAACTTTAAGTCCGCAGACAAAGCCTACTTTGTAGAGCTTGTCACTAAACTTGAAATCATTGAACCCGTGCCTCAATCACCAATGCCAGCAAAACAAATAGAAGAAAAATTTGCTAAAGCAATCAACCCTCAGGGGACGATTTTGGACAACGAAACAAGTATCTGGGCGATTTGTGAAAAGGGGCGGGAAGAGGTCATTGGTTTGTGTGCATTGCTAACTAATGATGAAAATGACCGCGAATTAGGATATCGCTTTCGAGTAGAATATTGGGGCAAAGGCCATGGAACAGAAATCGCTAGAGGTTTGATAGATTTCAGTTTTCAAGATTTGAAATTAGAAAAAATAACTGCTGATGTTGATATCCGAAATATTGCGTCTGCTAAGATTTTAAGTAAATTTCTAAAACCAGTTCGAGAATTTTTTAACGAAAAAGATAACTGTATCGACCGACGCTACGAACTCTATAAATAAGAAAAGGCTTTGTCATTAGACAAAGCCTTTTCTGTGGATTTAACCTCACAATTCTAAACCCTTTTAATCCGTCTTAATCGACTTATCAAATGGCACTTTAAACTGATAAAGCACATCTGAAGCTTTCTTATCGTCCAAGATATCCAATCCATATTTGACTTGGGTAGCATCACCAAATACTAGAGTCCCGAATATTCTATCCCAAAAAGAAAAGATATTCCCAAAATTTGTATCCGTCCAAGGACGCTCAAAGTGGTGATGAAACTTATGCATACTCGGTGTGATAAAAAACAGACTCAAAATTTTATCCAACCACAGCGGCAATTTGATATTCGCGTGAGAAAAATAAGTGAATAAAATACTCGTAATGCGATAAACTAGATAAAAAGCCAAAGGCATTCCCATTATAACAATTGCAAATAAAGCAAACGTTTCTCTGATAATATAGTCGCCTGGATGATGACGTGTACCCGTAGTCGCATCTACTTCTGTGTCGCTGTGATGCACTATGTGAAATTTCCACATCCAAGCCACACGATGTAATATAAAATGTGCCATGTACTGAGCAATGAAATCTAACACCATTACTGAAAGGAGTAACTCGGCCCAGACAGGCAAATCAATTAAATAGAGTAAGCCAAATTCATTTTGTGAAGTCCATAGGAAGATGCCTACGGTTGCTAGACCAAACAAAACATTAATCAGCATTGATGTAGAGAGAAAAATAAGATTTCTACCTGCGTGTTTCCACTTTTCGTAATTTAATTGAATTAGAGGAATAGCTCCTTCCATAATCCAACTGATAGATAAGCAGATAAAAATCCAAGCCACTTTTTCGAGGCTAGTTAAGTTTTCGAAAAAAGATAAAAACGCGTCCATTTGTATGAATTTTAGTAGCTATAACGTTTATTTCTATACATTGTATTTTACGCTACTTAATTTTTTGGTAAAGATGAAAATCTAGGAAGAAAATAATAGACTTGTTCCTTTCTGAATTATACTTACAAGTCGTTTTTCTTAAAATGAATGGTCTTTTCTATTGAAATTCAAATATAAGCACTTTATTACTATAGTGTAAAGTCATTTTGTTTGAGAATCCCTAAATATGAAAATAAAATGACATGGAGTTGCAAAAAAAAGGATTCTATCAAATTATTTTTTCCAATAATACGATTTATTATTTGGTGTTTGTTGCTTTTTTATGAAATAAATATATTTAGTTTGAAGCTAAAAGCAAAATATCTTTTTTCTTTTTATATCTTTTATGTACCTTGTCGCCCAGTATGAAATCAAGGAGTATTAAAAAAACTCCACTTGCCTCTGTTATTTAAACATCTTAGACATTAAGTCTATGGATTTAAACCAATTCTCAAACTCGACAAAAAGAAACAGTTGAAATGACCCTTCCTTGTAGTAAGGTTTGTTTTGCTGTCTATAAACAATAAATCGACCTATTTTTTTTAAAACCAACAAGTTCACTAATTCCCCTTTTGGGAACCTTTTTTTATCATTAAAACTGAATTAGTATGAAACGACTTTATACAAGTCTAATTTTAATCCTTGCGGCATTACCAATGATGGTAAACGCGCAAAGTATTTCAGGTACAGTCACTGACGCAGATGGTGCTATTATTGGCGCAACAGTAAGTGTAGGTACTATGGGTACTGTTACTGATGTTGACGGTACTTACATGCTTAACCTAAAATCAGCAGGAGATTACTCTGTAGCTATTAGTTACATCGGTTACGCTACTCAAACAAAGAACTTCTCTCTTACTGCTGGTCAAAAAGCAACTTGGGATGTAGTTTTAGCAGGTGATGCTACTATGTTAGAAGAGTTAATCGTTGTTGGTTCTCGTACAGCAGCACGTTCTTCTACGACATCTCCATTACCTGTTGATGTATTCCGTGCAGAAGAATTGATTTCTACTGGTCAAGCTACTTTTGACAAAGCATTACAATACCGTGTACCGTCTTTTAACACTGTACAAACTCCGGTAAACGATGCAACGTCTCTTTTAGACCCTTACGAAATCAGAAACATGGGTCCATCTCGTACCTTGATTTTGATTAATGGTAAGCGTAAAAACTTGTCTGCATTATTGTACACTCAGACTTCTCCAGGTCGTGGTGAAACAGGTGCTGATATCTCTGCTATTCCTACTGACGCTATCAAGCGCGTTGAAATCTTACGTGACGGTGCATCTGCACAGTACGGTTCTGATGCAATCGCGGGTGTTATGAACATCATCATGAAAGATAGCGATGACCAAGGAAGTGTTACTTTACGTACAGGTACTACAACTGAAGGTGACGGTGAGTCTTTCGGCGTATCTATGAACAATGGTTCTTCTTTAGGTGAAGACGGTTTCATTAACTACACGATTGATTTATCAAAAACAGAATTGGCTAATCGTCCAAACGATGTAAGTGCAGCTGGTGAAGCAGCGGATTTCATCGGTGGAGCTACTTCAGTAGAAGAAGCTAACGCACAGATTGCTACTGTAAACGAATTCTTAAGCAAGTATCCAGATGCAAACAACATAAACGGTGCTCCTGAGACTACTGCTGCGAAATTTGCAGTTAACTTTGGTACTCAAGTTTCTGAAAATACAGAAATGTACGGTAACGCAGCTTACGTTTACAAAAAAGTAAACTCTTTCGCTAACTACCGTACTCCTTACTGGAGAACAGAAGAATCTTTCCCTTACTTAGCGGATTTTTTCCCTAATGGTGACAACGGCGAATACATTGGTTATGTGCCAACTTTCGACGGTGACTTGAATGATTACAATGGTACTATTGGTTTCAGAAGCCAAAAGAACGGTTGGATTACTGATGCAAGTTTCACAACTGGTGGTAACAGACAAACTTATATTGTAAGTAACTCTCACAACCGTAATGGTACATTGAATGCAGATAGCACTTTCAAATACCGTGAAAACTCTCCACTTCTTTTTGATGTGGGTGGTACACAGTTTACGCACAACGTAGGTAACATTGACATCACTCGTCGTGTGAACGATATGTTCGGATTCGCATTTGGTTCTGAGTTTCGTAGCGAAACTTTCACTATCATTCCTGGTAGTGTAGCTTCTTATGAAGACGGTGGACCGGATTCATTTGCAGGTAATGACCCACGTAACTCTGGTAAATTTAACCGTTATAACTTTGGTGGTTATGCAGATGTTGCTTTAGACTTTACTGACAACTTCTTGGTAAATGCTACAGCTCGTTTGGAAAATTACAGTGATTTTGGAAATGCATTCGTATGGAAAGTAAGTTCACGTTACAAAGTAGCTGATGACAAAATGACTATTCGTGGTTCGGTTTCTACTGGTTTCAAAGCACCAGCATTGCACCAAATCTACACGCAAAAAGCACAATATAGCTTCGTACCTGGTCAAGGTATCCAAGTTGGTGGTTTGATTAATAACGTATCTCGTGAGGCACGTCTATTAGGTTTACCAGGTTTAGAGCCAGAAAAATCAACTAACATCACTATCGGTGTTGGTGTACGTCCAAGCAACAACTTTAGCTTTACTTTAGATTACTACAACATTGCAGTAACTGACCGTATCGTTTTAAGTACTGAGATTGGTTCTACTGATAACCCAGCAGATGCTATCAACGGTATCTTAGCAGAAAATAACTTGTCTGATTTGAGTTTCTTCGTAAACGCATTGGACACACGTACTGCAGGTATTGATTTCGTATCTAGCTACCGTAACATTGAAGTAGGTGCAGGTAAAGTTGGTATCAACTTATCAGGTAACTACACATTACAAAACGAAAGAGAAGGTGATGTGAAAAACCCTACCTTGGTAGAAGAGTCAGGTCAGTCTGTTGTAAATGCAACTCAAGAAGCGTTGTTCTTTACTTCACGTCCACAGTACAAAGCTATCTTGGGTATAGATTACAAAGTTGGTAAATTCGGTGTGTCTTTAAACAACACATTATTCGGACCTACAACTTTCCGTCAACAAGGTATGGATATCAATCTTTCTACTGAATTTCAGCCAGCAGTCGTTACTGACTTAGCGCTTAACTACCAGATTTCTGACAAAGTAGGTATCGCGTTAAACGTGAATAACTTATTGAACGTATTGCCACAGTGGGATTTCGTAGCATTGAACGACGAAGGTCAAAGATTGTTGGATGATGCAACGACTAACTTGTACGGTGTAACTCCAAGAGAAAATCAATTAAACTTGATTTCTTTTAACCAACGTTATGCTCAAATGACTTACGATGGTTACCACTTTAGCCAGTTAGGTACAATGGTGAACTTCTCTATGAATGTTAAATTCTAAGAATAATAATTAGTTGTCCGTTGTCCCAATAGCTATTAGGATGACACAGGACACTTAATTAGTTCATTTATTAGAAAAGCCGCAAGGACATTAGTTCTTGTGGCTTTTCTTGTATATATGCTTTACTTAACTACTCTGGTAACGGTCATTTTAACTTCAAAATATTCGAGGAAGTCTATAAAATTATCAGACTTAGACAGAATGAAATGCCCGTTACCTTTATATAGTTTGACCATAATAAGGTAACGGGCATTTGTGTTTGTAAAAGATTTAATAAATCTTAATACTGTTTCTGTCTGTCAAAAAAATGACCGTTACGGGAGTGGAGTAGTTATCAAACTTTGTAAATTCTTATAAAAAATCGCTTAAAAATAGATAAAAAAAGCCGCAAAGAACTTAATCTTTGCGGCTTTTCTATTAGTCGTGTTCCGTTAACGAACAACTATAAACTTACTTAAAAGTAAAAGTACCTTTACCTGAAATGTAGCCTTTGTTGTAAACTTCTACATTATAAGTACCAGACTCAAAAGCAACTTTAGGCTCCCACAAAAAGCACAATTGTGTCTCGTCGTTGCTATAGTCGTATTCTTTTACTTTAGTGTAACGAATTTGCTCTTTGCTGTCGCTGCCACTCATGATGCCACTGCCCATTTCTTCGATAGCTAAAGTTTCACCAGTTGGATTGATAATACGCACGTAAAACTGCTCTTTACCTGGCTTAGCTACTGCATTTTCAGTTGTATTGAAACAAACTTTCAACTGCTGTACTTTGTCCGCACGGTCAGTTTCTTTTGCTTTACCGCTACCTTTGATTTTCAATCCTTCGACGCTTACACCTTGTACGTTAATTACAGATGCACGCACAACAGTCTTACTCAGGTTAGCATTTTTAGAAGTCAATTCTTCTTTCTCACTAACTAAAGTTGCCTTTGTTGTTTGGTATTCTTCACCCAATGTCGTAATATCAGTTTGCAATTTGTCACGTTCGCCAGCTAATTGATTATTAGCGTCAGCCAATTGTGCATTTTGCTCCTTCAAGTCATTTACTTGAGAAATGTATCCGTCTAACTGCGTTTGCATATTAGCCATTTCAGAGCGTGCAGACTTCAAGTTTTTGCTGTCGCGTAGCAAACGAGAGACACGGTCTTTTTGGTCTTTCAATTCTGCTTGCTGCTCTTCTATCATTTTGTTCAAATCTTCATTGTTGGTTTTCATTTCTTCCAACTCAGATAAAGACTCGTAGTATTGCTTTTCTAGTTCCGCTTTCAACTTTTCTTGCTCATCAATTTCACTTGCTTGAGCAGTGATTTGAGTGTCTTGGCTCATTTTATTGAACAACAAGTAAGCGTTTCCTGCTAAAAGCGCAACGATGATAACGGCTGCGATTGCAATGATTCTCTGCTTTGAATTATTTTCTGCCATGATTATTTACATTTTTTATTTTGGAGTAAAGCACGTTATTCAGTTGGTTATGTGCAGCTTTGTCTCCGGTAATCTTTGAAAGTATTTTATATTCAGATGACTTTTTCCTCTAAAAAGCATAAAAAGAATAGTGATTTAACGATTCCTTTGTGTGTTTAGAGGGTATAATGTTGCTGAAAAAAAGAATGTTCGATAAAACGGATTTTTTTTCAGCATATTATTTTTTTGTCTTTAGTATGGTAACTAAAGAAGATGTTCAATGGTAAAATATTGAATGTCAGTGAGATAGAAGTGGGAAATTCGAAAAAGATGTGTTTCTATTATACTACAAAAGTAAAAAATATTCTCTGATTATACATTGTTGGCAAAAATAAAAAGTATTATTGTGATAAGATTGATAGACTTCAATCTTAATCCGAGTACAAAAAACTACACAAAACCATCCAAACTATGTTAGATAATATCGACATTGCCAAAGTCCTTTTCTTGGACATAGAGTGCGTTTCCTCTACCGAAAAATATACTGACCTCAGCGAAGATATGCAGTATCTGTGGAAATTAAAGGCTGCAACTGCGCTTAAACGTTACGGCGAAAAAATTAGCGACGAAGATGCTGAAGGTGCTTATGTTGAAAAAGCGGGCATTTATGCGGAGTTTGGAAAAATTATCTGTATTTCTGTCGGTATTGTTTTTAGAGATAAAGATAAAGAACTCAAACTGCGCCTCAAGACATTTGCGAACCACAACGAGAAAAAATTACTCGAAGATTTTAATCAGATGTTAGCGCAATATTATCCAAATCCAGATAGAATGTACTTCTGTGGTCATAACATCAAGGAGTTTGATATACCTTATATGTGTCGTCGGATGATTATTAATTATTTGAAGCTGCCACCAACGATGAATATTGCTGGTAAAAAACCTTGGGAGACGAAGCACCTTTTGGATACTATGGAATTGTGGAAATTTGGTGACCGCAAATCGTGGACTTCGCTCAAACTCTTAGCTGGCGTACTCGGATTTCCTTCTCCCAAAGATGATATTGACGGTAGCGAAGTTGGTCGTGTGTATTGGGCAGATAAGGATTTGGAGCGTATTGGTATTTACTGTGAAAAGGATGTCTTGGCAACGGTGCAACTATTTTTGCGTTATAAATTGATGCCACTTTTGATAGAAGACCAAATAAGTTCAGCGACTAAATGGGAGGATATTGAAGACGAGCAACCAGCAGAACTTGTCGTTATAGAAAGTGAAGATGAAAACCAGCTAGAAGAGACAAAAGAAGAAGAGCAACCAGCGGAAGAAACTAATGAAGAGAAACCCGTAGAAGAAGAATCTAATGATGATGAGAACGTAGCAGAGAAATAAGTAGTAATCATAATCTTTGATAAAAAAAGAGACTTCTTTTTACTCTTAAACTCTGCTCAACTAGGCTCCCAAAAAAAATGTTCTCTGCGCCTCTGCGTCTCAGCGTTCAATTTTATTATCAGAAACTAATGGTTCTATTGCAGTAGTTCCTAATCCAAATACTTAATCACATAGTCCAGCGGATAATGGTGAAATTTCACCGAACCACTTGGAAAAGTCAATCTCACTTCGGGATTGACTTTTTTCGTGATAGCTTTTGTATCAAAATCCAAATGCGCGTTTTGCGCCATAAAATCTTCGAAAGAAGGTTCTATTACCATTTCTATATGTTCCCAATCTTCGGCGTAAAAACGTCCTGCTTTTGGTGCTGGTAATTCTAAAAGATAAATTTTTTGGTCTTGAAAAATGAAAGGTTTGTTGAGCCTAAAAGTCGCAATTGGGCGACCGCTGATAGGTTTTTCGGTGAGTATTTTACCGAAATTTGATAGCTTTTCTTTCAACTCAAGATAACGTTCTTCCGTCTCGACTCGATAGCAGATATGGTCGATAGTCAAATCTGAAAAGTCTGCCTTTACATCTTGCATTTCTACAAAAAGTCTTTGTAAAAAGGGGAGGGGAGAAGGTAATATTTTATTGGTCGGATGCGGCATCATTATTTCTTTTTGCGCAAAAATAAGAAACCTAAAATTAAGAATCCAATTCCTCCTAAAAGTAAATATAACCAAGAATTATTTCGTTCTAAAGCGACCGTATTATCCGAA
This sequence comes from uncultured Saprospiraceae bacterium, assembly GCA_937923465.1. Lineage (GTDB taxonomy): Bacteria > Bacteroidota > Bacteroidia > Chitinophagales > Saprospiraceae > JAHDCG01. The sequence goes on along the minus strand of CALDUB010000033.1, from coordinate 8,483 downwards.
CCAGAGTAAGTTAAACCCGCCCAATAATAAGGAGATTGAAAAAGTGCATCCGCATTTTGTAAATAATCTTTTTTCGCTAAATAAAGCGCATTACTTTTGCTCGTTTCTTCATCCAAATTCTCATAAAATCCCGACAAAATATCACCCGTTGACTTATCATTTACACGCCACAAACTAGAGATAATACTTTTCGCGCCAGCATAAGTAAATCCTCTATTTAAACTGAGTACACCTTCTCCTTTTTTGACTTCTCCTAAACCTGTTTCGCAAGCCGAAAGGATGACTAAATTGTTGTTGAATTCCGTTGAGTATAAAGAACTCAAATCTAATTTTTCTCCTGTGAAGAAGATTTCCGGATTGCCATTTTGACCTTTCTCTCGTGCGTGTGTAGAGAGATGCAAAAACTGATAATTAGCAGCATTTGTTAAAAAGAAATCTTTGGTAGCGATACTTCCTTTCGCAAATAAACCTCTTCCATTTTTCTCTGCCATATCTAGTTCTTCACCACTATAATTTAAGGTAAGAGAGTCATTTGACTCTGAAAAGGGCGCCATTCCTAAGGTCCTAACTTTTTGATTATCAATAGATTGCTGGTTTTTTAAAATATTGATAGAATAAGCGTAGCGAATATTTGTCTGTTGTAAAAGGTAATCTGAATTGCTAGTCGAGTTAGCTTTGTTTTTGAGTGCATCAAAAGGTAAAACGTTTAAGAAATCATCTGGAAGAAAAACGAGTTCTTCTGGGAGTTTTCCGTCAGAAAAAAGAGGTCTTAATAATAATTCATAAACTTGGAATGCTAGATTATTATACTCTTCGGGATTATTAATGATGATATTTGGCGAACTAAATTGTTGGAGATACTTTTCGATTAAAGCGTCTGTTTGGGTGTCGCGATTGATGCGTGTTAGTTTGGATTTTCCTGCACCGAATCGCATGGCATAGATGTAGTTTTCGCCGTAGAAAAAGTGGATATATTCTGTCTTTTCTGAGTAGGAATAGACTTCTCCATTTTCTTCTAAACCTGCAACTGAAATCTCGTAACGCGTAGCATAATACTTTGGATATTTTTCTGACAAATATTTTTGAAACCCTTCTAGTTCTGTATTAGTTTGTATGTATTTTGGGTGCTGTGTTTTATCATTAGAAGCCGCTTCTCGCGCAGCATCAGAAGCTTGTAATAAAGCTATTTCGCGCGCTGCCAAACTATCTGGTAATAATTGTCTCGCATCTGAGGCGTTCAAAGCATCTAAGAGTAATACAGACTTACTTTTTTCAAAGAAATAGAATGCCTGTTTGGCGTCCTTTTTTTGATAAGCTAAATCCAATGCCTTCTCGTAAAGTCCACGCGTTTTTTCTCTCCAAAACAATTTAGAGCCTGCTTCTGAGTGGTCTTTGCGCATGATGTCAATGAGGCGGTCGGCGGTGGTGAAGGTCTGCAAAGCTATGCCTATTTCTTTTAATATAGCTAGAGCTTCTCCTTTCCGTTCTAAGGCGTTGAGCAAGTCTACTTTTTGGGAACCAAGTTCTAATTGAGTTTTATTGGGTTGCGCAGAGAGATTTTTTGTTTTAAAATCTTTTAGGAAATGACTGACAGCGGTATGATAAAATTGTGCAGCTTCGACATAATCGCCTTTTTGAAAATATGTGTCTCCGACATTCGAAAAATACGCACCTTTGGACGGATGGTAATCGCCGCTATAGAGTTGCTCTTTTATTTTTAAAGATTTCGAAAAACAATCTAATGCTTTCGAATGCTCTCTTTGTGTATTATAAAAGTGGCCCAAATTATTCCAAACTCTTGCTAAACGTAGTCTCCATTCTTCTGTTCTTCCTTGGTAATCTGCTGCGATTAACTCTTTATTCCAATATATAGCTTGTTGGTAAGAGCTAACCGAAAGTTCAGGATTATCTGATTTTTCGTATAAATCTCCTAATGCATCATACGCAATGGCGAGCATAGGATATTGATTGTCTTCTTCGAAAACTTCTACTGCAAATTTTAATTTTTTGATACTATTTTGATATTCAGCACTCTTTTTTTGTGTGGTGAAAAGGTTTGCTTGTTCGAAATACAACCTAGCTAAGTCACTTTTTTGACTTAGTTGGAGTGAGTCTATAGATAATGAAAATTGAATTCCTAATTGAAAATAAAACTCACTTTTTGTATAATCTGCACTTTTAGTATATAGTCTCCCTAATTCAGAACAGGCTGTTACATACCTGTTGTTGATTTGTGAATTGTCTAAATCAATGATTTTTTGAAAGAAATAAACTAAACTATCAAGATAGATTGGATTGTTTGATAATTCTTGCCGAACTCGGTACATTGCCCCTAAGTTACCATAAGATTGTGATAAACTTTTTAATCCTTCTTCTCTTTTTAAATGACCTTCTTGTACCAGCTTTTCTCTAATGTTTTTACTGACAGTAGTATTTTTGATTGCGTTTTTAAAATCTTGAATTTGATAATATTTGACTCCAATTTTATGATAAATAAGAGCTAATGTATCAGGACTAATTGTGGGTGAACTTGCTATGACAGTCTTTAAATATTGAATTCCTTCTTTTTTTTCTAAGCTATTAGAGTGGGATATATCAGCTGCAAAGCTTTCACTTTCTTGGCAGAAAATAATGATAGGAAAAAAAAGTATTAAGAAAGAAAGATAAGCACGCATAATGACTTTGTTCTATAATAAATAATGTTTTTTGAAGGAGATTGAAAGGATTAGCATTTGACACAAGATAAGAAAAATGTGGAATTAATTGACTTGTTCGTTATTTGTAAATAAGTCTAATAGACTTGTTACTTTTATAAAATGCTTTACTGAAATTTGGATTTTTTCTCTAATTTTCTTCAAAAAATCCTTGAATAGTCCCTCTATTGAATTATTTTTTGGAGGAAAGTAGAGGAAAAAGACATTTTCAGAAGAGTGTTTTATAAGGGTAACAAGTCTAATAAATAGAAAACAATACACCCCTCAGAAAAACTAATTTCTGAAGGGTGCTTATGAATAATTACAATAAATTTTGGAGTTTTACAATTTTACAAATGGTAAAACTCTTGTACCCGTTTTATGGACTATTTTTAAATAGTATGTTCCTCTAGTAAGAGCATGAACATTTAAAGTTTGAGAATTTAGCTTGAGTTCTCCTCTTACTTTTACCTGCCCTGTTATATTTACGATTTGGTAAGTCAAATTTTCGGTGTTCAAAAACTCAGTAGATACTACTAATTCGTGGGTAGTTGGATTAGGATAAATAGTTAAGTCTGGTGCAATTATGTAATCTTTTGCAGAGCTTGTTGTGTTACAGTTGCTGTTACTTAAATCCGTTGTAAAGTCATTTGTATCAAAGTAATAATTATATCTTACATGACTTATTTCTATCGTTTCATTTGCTGCGATAGTCCTTAGAATACCGATTAACTCCTTTTTTTCACTTGGCATACAATTACAATCTGTCATTAATGCCGCAGCAGTAGCACGAGGTGCAGCCATAGAGGTCCCACTTTTTGTAGCATCACCGAGTTGCGTTTGTGGCGGAACAGCGCTGTTTACGTTTTCGCCCAAAGTCCCAAAATGTACTAGAGTAGTGCTGTAATTAGAAAAATCAGCTAAGGCAGGAGATGTTCCATCTGTTGCTGCCGCTATGGTAATTAGTTTTGGTAAACTCAGACTGGAGGGCCAATGATTTTTATCTCCGATATTGATGTTATCATTACCCGCAGAACAAGTTACCATCACGTCAAAGCCATCTCCAGCATTCCGAATAACATTTTCTAAGATTTCTTTTTCTTCTCCATAATATCCCCAACTGGCATTGATGAAATTTGCACCCCGTTGAGCGGCATAACTGATACCACAGGATACCCGATAAAGTGTTCCCATGCCGAGTGCGTCATGTGTTTTGACAGGCATTATTTTGTAATCACAATTTGTTGAAGTGAAATTATTGAGTCGTAGATTTTGTTCTATAATTCCTGCTACATGTGTACCATGACCGCCGCGACTATCATCATAGGGAGATTTGAGCGTATCGACAAAATTGTATCCAATGACATCTGTGAGCTTACAAAGGTTATTTTCATTGTAGTATAAGTGTTCTTTGAGGTTTATTCCATTATTTTCTGCGAATTCGTAATCCATTCCTGTATCTAGAACTGCGACTACCTTTTCATTTGAATATGGAGTCGTGAGAGGGTCTATATTGGGGAAATTGACTGGAATTACAGAAGGAGGAGTCGCCACATCAATAAAGTCAAAATTGTAATAATTTTTATCTACTTCTTCTACTTTTGCGCAACCTGTAGTCTTTTCTATTACCCCATTCAAATCAACAATCGTCGCCTCTCCCGAAAGATAAAGCGATAAACATAAATCATCAATAGCATAAATACCTTCGGCATCAATCTGAGAAAAACTGATAAGTCCTCCACCAGATGTGGGGATATCCAATTTTACATCATATCGACCCCAATCCGAACCGTCTGTCGTAACGACAACTGTATCTAATGCTGTGCCGCCAACACTTATTTCTAAATCAGGAAAACCAGTACCAGATACAACTCTACTGTAGAACGAAAGAACATATAAACTATCAGCGAGTAAGTTGACATTGGGAATGGTGAATCCTGCGTTTACGCCACCTTGTATCGTTAACATCATTGAACTAGTTAAGTCTCCAATGGTATGTTCGACAAAATTAGGCAGAGTATCACAAAAGTCTTCTATCTGAAAAGCAAAACTGTAAGAACTCGCTGAGGGACAATCAGTAGTGGCAACATTAAAACCTGCAGGAAATATAAAATTCGCATTTTCATCAGGGAAGTCACTATCTGTAATTTCTACTTTTATAGGCTCTAAAACGATTGGACTTTTCCATAATTCGAGCGTGTCGCATTCGCAATACTCAAAGTCTGTGATTTGAAACATGTTGCGAACAGCAGCACGCTCTGCATCTGTAGTTGGGTCGACATATTCAACGACGACTTCATTTGGCGCATAAGCACCGCCCTCGACATCTGTTAAGAATGGATAATTATATTTGCATAAAGTATCGGCTAATTGGGGAGGAAAAGTTTCTGGATAACTAAGACTTCCGTCACCTGGAGTCGCTAAGTCCGTAATGGTTTCGACGCGTATATCATCTATTATCCAAAAGCTACCAATACCTTGATAGACAAACCTTATCCAAAAATTTGGTTCTGTAAAAATAGCACTTGAAATATCTACAAAGACACGGTCATTTTCAGTGCTTTCCATAAAGTTTCCATAGTTCTGATTGACAGGAAATTCAACCCAATTTGTACTATCTAAGGATATTTCAACTCTTGTATTACCTTCATAGTTTTTAAAATATTGATAAAAACTAAGAATGGGTTTCTCAAATCCATTTGTCTCTAAAAGAGGAGAGGTTAACATGTAGGTATCTGCTATTGTGCCAGCGGCGCTTAATGAATCTCCATTAAAAACAGCGGTGCCACTCATCCCCGTATTGGATAGAGAATTAATAGGTAGACGATTATCCCAATTGTGAGATAATGCCGTTCCTTCCTGCGAAAAATACCAATTGGAATTAGGATTATTGACTTGCCAGCCATTTAAACCAGTATCAAAAGTTTCTTCAAATTGTGAGAATCCAACTTGTGAGAAAAGCAAAAGACAAAAAAATGCAAATAGGTTTTTCATTGTAATTATTTTTTTTGAGGAAAAGGATTTGTCTGTAAAATTGGAAAGGGTGAGAAAACAAAGATATATACTATCAATTCGTTTCCTCACCAAACCTTCCGAAATATAGTTGTTATTTTTGTTTAATCATTCTAATGTTTTGATTAAGGGACTTAGAATGTAATAACCTACGCAAAATGACGAAGCTATTTTTTCTTTTAGCAAGGAGCGAAGAGGGATACTTTGACCGATGAGCAACGAAGCTAAAAGGAAAAAGAGCAAGTCAGATGCGTAGGTTATTATTTTCTAAGTCCCTAATGTTTATTTTTTAATGATTAAAACTGTAAAATCTATTGTTTAACAACTTTTCTACTTGATGTTCGCTTTCCATCCGTCGCCTGTATAATGTAAATCCCAGCAGGAAATTCACCCATTTCTAAAGTAAAAGTATTCAATCCAAGACTGTATTGTTGCGCTTGACCAAAGGTCTGTACAATTTGTCCGAAAGGATTAATTAGAGATAATTGTAAGTTGGTACTGGCATCTAAATCAATTTCAACTTGAACACTTCCAGAAGTAGGATTAGGAGTGACGAGCATGTTTTCAGAGAGTTGGATATTGCGATTGGAAATTATAATGTGCTCGTCACAATCTGCGGTCTGCATAATACCTCCTTCTTTTACTTGAAAACCGTCTGTTAGTCGCAAACTTGTTCTACTTCTATATATAACTTCCTGGTCTTCATTTACGGTAAGATTAGAAGTGACATTGTTTCCACAGAGTTCTGTATAACTTTCCGTCAAATTAGCTTCGGGAGCTAAAAAATCAGCATCAGTATCGCAGAGGTTTTGTTGTGCATGGATTAATCCAGAAAAACAGAAGAACATCAGCACCGCTCCAAGAATTTTTATCTTATTTTTCATAATGAAAATATTTTAAATGAAGGCGCGAAGAATTGTTTTACACAATATCTCCGCACCTTACAAGGCGTTATCAATAATTATTTCTGTGCAGCAATTTGAGATTTTAGAGCTTGATTCTCAGTCTCTAAAATTTCAATCTTCTTGTTCATTTCAATCAAGTGCAAGAAAATTTCTTCGATTTTCTCTTGTTGATTAACAGTGATTTTCGCAACTTCAAAACCACCTTGCTCGTCGATTTCTTTCGCAGATGCAATCTTATGTAAATGACCTTTTTCCTCAATATGCTTTTCCACATCTTCTAAAGATGTCAATTCATAATCTTTTTCAAAAACATAATCACACCAAGGCAATCCACTGGAAACAAAAATCTCTTTTGCGGCAATACCACCGTCAACAAATAAACGATAATTAGAAGTAGTCGGCGCTGCGGCTGCCAAAGTGTTTAAACACAAGGCACCAGAACCAATACCCATGCGGTCAGTCACATGTGCATCTCCGTAGAAAAAACCTGCATAAGTATCCGTTGTCGGCAAAATACCACCCCATGCACCACCGTCTTTGATACGGTCATATCCTAATATAGCAGTACCGCCATTAGAACCAGTTAACTCTCCATAAACTCCAAAGTTAGTCGCAGTAGTCGCATTACCTGCACGCCCCCATACGCCATAGGCACGTCCTGCATTAGACGGAGAAGTCGTTGTTGCATTACCTCTTACACCATAAGTGTAGCCAGAACCCGCTTCGATAACTCCTTGGATTGCAGCAACGTGGTCAGCACCTGCACCCGCAGCTGCTTCTGCATAAACTGCCGTCGCGCCACTTGAAGCCGACGCAGAATATGCGCTAACGACATGTCTATTATCGCCCGCAGTATTTACAGAAAGCATTGAACTTGGTGTGCCATTTCCAATACCTACATTATCTTCAAAATAGCCGCGACCTTCGAAGTAACCTGCCCAAGTACCGCTTCCCTGAATATTATCTGCGAAATAACCAGCAGAGACGACACCATTAACAGGATAGGTACTAATCGTTCCGTCTAATCTACCGCGCACTCCTGCGATTTCGTAACGCCCAACTGTCGGACTTGCAATCGGGTCAGAAATATCTGCGGTGAAAGCACCACCAAGAGCAGCAGTCGTTCTGTCTGGTACAGTCACGTTCAACAAACTGACATTACTAGCAGAACCCGTTTGTCCAACAACAACTCCTTGTGCAAAATAATCGGTAGCTGTAGCCATGGATGCAGTGGCAACACCTTGAGTTTGCCCTGTAGTTCCATTAGTTTCTGCACGGGCATTAATGGCTATACCCGCAGAATAATTGATGACACCTGCATCAACCATCATTCTTCGGACTTCACTGCCAGTCGTACATGGGGCTATTGGTCCCGTAGTTCCGATGTAAACTTCTCCACAGGAGTTAGTATGGTTACCCCAATTTTGTCCACTAGGAAGAAGGTATTGTGCAAAAGCACTGGTAAAACTAAAAGCTAAAACGAATGAGAATATTATTTTTTTCATGATAAAGATTTTTATGGAAATCAATTTTTGAATTCCGAAAGGGTTTAATTGCTTACTCTGTTTTGAAATTTTGGTTCTCTGACAAATCCCCCCGTTGCACGGGACAAGCGGTGAAATGTGATTGAGAAAAAATAAGAAGCTCAAATTTCGCTTGAGTTTTGAACTCTTATTTTTTCTCAATCACTGCTTGTCCCGCAACGCGGGGGGATTTGTCAAAGAATGGAAATTTTAGTAGTATTCGATTAAAGTATGGTTTTTGTAGCTATTATTTCAAAAGAGAAAAAATATGTTAAGTAAAACAGAATTTGACTTATTAAAGTCCAGTCAGTATTGTGATAATGAGTCCTGCTCGTGCTATAATCAAACAG
>CALDUB010000032.1 GCA_937923465.1 uncultured Saprospiraceae bacterium | reverse complement strand
AGTGTTAATTTAAAATCTCCTGACTGATGTACATTCGTTGTTATTTTTAATTGTCCCGATGTAGGATTTGGGCTGACAATAAAATTCTCATTGAAATTAATGTCTTCTACCTCTACAGAACTACAAAGCCCAATCATGTTTTCATCCATCCAAGTCATACGTTCAGATATAAAATCCTTCATGGCTTCTATTTCCCCTTGATAAGTTCCTGGGGTAAACGGACTCGGCATGACATAAGTGTCTAAAACAGGCCATCGTTGAAAATTTCGGTCTACAACAGGCTCTAATAATAATGCTTTGTCATCAATAAATGAGAAAATATTATCCAGAGATAGGGCATTTTCACGTAACTCGTACCATCTGCATTTTACTAAATCAGCAAAGCGTTCTTGCTCAAAAAGCTCTCCCCACCAAAACGGGTTAAAAATACCACAGTGTTCCTCATAAACCCAAGCATAATTAGTCCATGAATTACAATAATCTGCATTTCCAAAAGCAAAATTAAAATCCCAAACAGGTCCTGCTTTTAATAAGCCACCATTACTGTCTTTATCTTTATACATGTAGAAACTGATACGATAAGCATCTACATTTTTTGTCAATTCTTGCAAGATAAAGTGGTCAGCAAAAGATTCCAAATCAATAAAATCATAGTAAAATTTGTCCCCGACGCTCAATTCAGGATACTTCATGGCTATTTCAAAACTATCAACATAAGACTGGATGTAGGCTTCTTGCTCTGGTTGAATCTTAGAACGCTTTGGAGAAACATATTGAAAGCGTAATTTTTCACCTGGATGATTAACCATATCATATTGAGAAAGCCAATCAATAGGACCTTTATCGCATTTGATAATATAGCCGCCCGTCAGTTCATCACCATTAATATCCTCTTCCCTCAACTTGGCAATATCTACTCGATTTTCATCCCTCTTGATTCGTTCCATTAACACATATACACCTTCATACTCTTCATTAATGAGGAGTTCTACAAGTCGAGTACGTACAGCATACTGACCGATACTATTCGCCATTTGCATAGCTAATACATTACGGATGAGCGTCTTATCTGCATAAGGTCCATGCAAGACCCAGTCTTCTTCCTTTGGAAAGTTTAAAAAAGAAGAATCCATATCCTCCCAATTAGCATCTTTTAGCTCAATACTATATCCATTTTTGGGGTAGTACATTTGAGAATATTGTCCGCGCCTTTCTATCGTTATATTTCCAAAATATTCATTGATACTATCTGTTGCGTTATTGAGTTGTCCGTCACCATTCCAAATAATGCCCATTTCAGCTTGAATAGAAGGCTCATCAGGGATATATTCATTCCAAGTATTGATTTTCACAATAGGCAAAGGCGAGTCAAAGTCATTTGAAATAAACCAATCTGGCGTTGGTCCATAATCCTCAGAATTATCTGTGATTCCAAATGACAACCAGTACAAAGTAGTCATATCTGAACTGATTAATCCTTCAAAATTATGGGTTTGAATGGCAATGACATTTTCACCGTCGATGAGTAATTCTTGAATATTTTCTTGACTTAAATGAAAAGCAACGGGAAGTCCTCCTTCATACATAAGCGCTTCTCTAAAGTCAGGCGTCCAAGCATTGTGAGGCGGTGGATTACCTTCGAGGTTGGCACGGGCTATTTCAACGCCATTTAAATAAGCTACAAAACCATCGTCATAATCCGCATGAAACACAATAGACGCAATTTTAGCTTTATCAACTACTTCAAATTTGCGACGCATGTACAAAGTTTCTGTTGGCTCTATAATGGTATTGTCATCTCCATCTTCATAACCAATACTTCCTTCGCCTTCTTCCCAGTCCGTATCATTTAAACTAATGGCATTCCAATCGCTGGGAGGTGCGTTTACTTCCGAATGGTATTTCCAAACATCATTCGCATAGACCGCCGTTTCCCAGTGATCAATTTGAGAATAAATCGTCGTCTGGAAAAGAAGAAACAAAAGAAGAGGTAAGTACTTCATAGATAGACTTTTCATTAGTTTAATAATGGAAGTGAAAAGTACCTACATTCTATGATTTAGTATTTCAAAATTGGTTCTTTTACTTTTGATTTTGTTTCATGCATGATATTAGGCTTATTGAAAGTCCAAAAGATAATTTTATACATGAAGATAAATTTATTGTCAATTCGTTACGTCAAAAAAAACCGCTACCGCTACTGACCTCTTCAAATCTCTTCAATTGGTTTTATCTAAAACTGGTTGAGGGGATTTCTGTTTTAAGTTGATTCAATTCAACTCCTTTCACGACTATGAATGGTTCTCCGCCAAATCGTGTAAAAGTGACATGAAAAAAAGTAAAAATATCTCCCTAACAAAATCATAATTATTCCTGACTTCGTAAGCCTATTTTGAGATAAAATAGAAAAGGCACTACAATGGATGGATAGCCCCCACAAACGCGAGTTTGTCATTACAGAATACCGCTTTCGCAATATCTACCGCCAACTCCAAGAACTGATTAATAATACATCGGAAGACCCGCGCAAAAAAATCAAAAAAAGTGAAAAAATAAGGGTTCTTTGACAATTTTTGCATTCATTAAGCTAAGCACTAAAGTACAAAGCTAATTAGTCCCGTTGC
>CALDUB010000031.1 GCA_937923465.1 uncultured Saprospiraceae bacterium | reverse complement strand
TTTAGAATTCATCGTTATCGAAGATGAAATGATATTGCGACAAGAGCCGTTTGACCTTAATCCGGGAGAGATATTGCCTCTAGATTATACAGCAACGGGTAACAGTTTTATTACTTTTGCAGAGCAAGAAGCAGGGCATCCAGGTTTTAGTATGCCGATTGCTTTTGTCGAAGGATGTGGTGGATTTAACGGGCAGTCTACGGTGACTTGGTTTCCATTAGATGACAACGATGCTTTTATTGATGTAGATTGTCATGAGAATGTGGACAGCTATGACCCGAATGATAAAACGGCAAGTCCACGAGGTTTTGGCGATGAACATTTCATTGAGCCAAATACTGATATCAGTTACCTTATTCGTTTTCAGAATGAAGGAAACGATACAGCCTATCAAGTTGTTGTAAAAGATACTTTGACAGCACTTTTTGATATAAATAGTTTATTGCTCGAAGGACGTAGTTTTCCTTACGAGTTGGCTATTCGTTCACTTGGCGATGAGCATGAATTGACTTTTACTTTTAGTGATATTAATCTACTGCCAAAAGCATGGGACGAAGCTGCTTCGCAAGGATATTTGAGCTATAAAGTAAAGCAACAATTTGATTTACCGCTCGGTACCGTTATCGAAAATCGTGCAGGTATTTACTTCGATTTCAATGCACCTATTATCACAAATACAGCATTTCATACGCTTGGTGTGAATTTTATTGATATTGTGAATGCGGTGCAATTTATTGATAATGAGTTGCTTAGTTTAAGTGTGAGTCCAAATCCTATTTCTGCAGAGGCGATTATTTCGATTGAAGGTTTAGAGGCGAATGCGCAGGTTGAGTTACATGATTTGACAGGAGAAATACTTAAAACCCTTATTTTAGAAAATGGAAAGGCGACTTTGCGACGCGGTGATTTATTGAGTGGATTTTATATGTTAAAAGTGGTGCAGAAAGGCGAAATTATTGGAGTAGGGAAGATCGTATTGCGTTAGTAGTACCAGCTGCTTTAGCTGCCAAGGTTAAAATGACCAGGGCAACTAAAGCAGCCGGGACGGCTAATTCACCGCCACAAAAATATCCACCTCCGCATCCGCAGGATTTTGTGCTTTCTCGCCATATACCTCAAAATCTGCCGTATATTTTCTATCCAATTCAGAGCCCCAAATTGTGCCCCAAGTCTGATAAACAGCACCTTGCGCTAAGTTGCCTTTCGCCACAAACTTTACATGTTCTCCACCTTCAAATGACTGTCCAATCATTCCTTCAGGTATTTCATCTAAAGAATCAACCTTACAACCCAAAACAGTATCATAAGGCATCGTATGGTCGCCCTCATAATTAGTGTAAATACTGAAAACGGTGTCTTCTATCTTATTCGGAATTTTTGAAGAGATACCTTCAGACATAAATTTACCCCAAAGAGCGCCAATGTCTTGAGCTGATTGTCCGTTTGCATTTGACGTTCTGACAGATAATCCGATAATTTTGAATGCTGCGATTTTTACTGTTTGCATTGTTTTCTTTTTTATTGTTATTTGTCCTATTGTCTGCTTTGAAAATATTTTTTTGATACTTTCTGGGCAGTAGATAATAGGAGAGAGGGGCGAGGTGAGAGGTGAGAATTTGAATAAGTCATATTGGACTCTCTCCTCTCACCTCGCTGCTCTCTCCTAATGTAATGCAAAGGTAAAAGCAGCTAGTGACAAGGGTATGTCAGGGGTAGATTACCAAGTTCGTGGACATTGCTCAAAATACTCCTGTAAAGTCATGTCATGTGGTGAAAAGCTAGTATTTGTGGGCTTTAACGACTGCATACAATCCAATCTAAAAGCACGAAAATCTTGTCTTAATTGACAAAAAGCCACTAAAATCCAATTTCCATTCGTGCTAAATAAGGCAAATGGTTCAATATTTCTTTGGCTGCCTTTATTTTGTAAAGACATATATTCTAAGCGATAAATCTGAAAGTTGGTAATCGCAGTTTGTAGTATAATCAGATAATCACTCGTCTTTTCATTTTCTAAATTATGACGGATTTGAATGCGCTCTGTTAATAAATCTGACTTGTCTTTTTGCGTATTTTTGAGAACCGATTTTATCTTTTCGACTGCACTTTGGTATTGCTGAACTAGAGAATTATCTCGATTTTGATTGATGATTTTTTCGGCAGTAATGAGCGCATTGGCTTCTGCTTCGGTAAACATCACGGGAGGCAATTTATATCCCTCCATGATAGAATATCCCTTTCCTTCTTCTGTGACAATTGGTATCCCTGAAGATTCTAAAGTCCTTATATCACGATAAACTGTACGAATACTTACATCATGTTTATCTGCAATTTCGCGTGCAGTGACCAAGCTTTTTGATTGTAATTGAGTCAAAATAGCAGTCAGGCGGGCGAGTCTTGGTTTTTCTTTTTGCATAGTAATTCGCTTTATGCAAAGATAGTAGACTTTATTCCAAAATATTTTGTATACCTTGAAAATGTCCCCGATAGTAATCGGGACAGGCTTTTTTCCATCACTTTTCGTTAAAAATACTCGCCGTCCCGATAAATCGGGATGTCTGTGCTTTTTGCCTCAATTGATGAAAAAATACAAATTCCAATACACACAACACATTCTGGAATAAAGTCTAGTTCTTTACGATTTAATCATTTTTTATTATCGAAAGTCGATAAATATAAATACGTTTGCCGCACATTTCGATAAAAAGGAATACATCTGTCCGTCTATATTTGTGCATTACTTCCTTTAGTATTACTTCGAATTACTATAGGATTAACAAAACAACAAAAATCATGAGAGCAATAACCAGTATTTTATTCTGTTTTACCTTTCTCCAAATTCAAGCCCAAACTACCCAAAATATCAAAGGCACCGTCTTAGATAAAGACACGCGTCAACCACTCATTGGCGCAACAGTCGAAGTTATAGACTTGGTGCCAAGTAAAGGAACGACCACAGACATAGACGGTAAATTTGTCATCGAAAATGTACCAACGGGACGACATGATATTCAAGCAAGTTACCTCGGTTATGACCCCGCAGTTGTCGAAGGGGTCGTCTTAAATTCTGCCAAAGAATTATTCCTTGACCTAAGTTTAATTGAGTCTGCCGTTATGTTAGAAGGGGACATCACCGTTATCGCGAAAAAACGAGGCAATGAACCCTTAAATGCTGCCTCACTTGTCTCTACCCGTTCATTTTCGGTAGAAGAAACGCAACGTTATGCCGCCTCAGCTAATGACCCTGGGCGCATGGCAATGAGCTTCCCCGGCGTACAGCCGAGTCGAGACAGTCGCAGTGATATTGTCGTGCGCGGTAACTCAACCGTAGGTCTATTATGGCGATTAGAGGGCATTGATATTCCTAATCCTAATCACTTTGCGCGACGCGGTACATCGGGTGGTGGTATCACGGTTTTTAGTACTTCTTTATTGGGAAATTCTGATTTTTCTACAGGCGCATTTCCTGCGGAATATGGCAATGCTTTTAGTGGTGTAATGGATGTCAAATTTCGGAATGGAAATAAGGAACAACGCGAATATACTTTCCGTGCAGGTCTTTTAGGTTTAGATTTTTCTACTGAAGGACCACTTAAAAAGGGGAGGAGCTCTTATTTGATTAATTACCGTTATTCAACACTTGGTATCTTGAACCAATTAGGTATTTATCTAGTCGGAGAACGCACAGATAATACCTTTCAAGACTTCTCATTTGTTCTTAATTCTTCTTCTAAAAATAACAAACATCTCTTCAAGTTGTGGGGAATTGGTGGGCTCAGTCGCGAGACGTTTAACACTAATGGCGAACCCGATGAATGGGAAACTTTCAGTGACCGCGAACAGTACAATTTTACGACGGATATGGGCGCAGTTGGACTTGCACATACTTGGTTGATTGATGATAAATCATTCCTCAAAACAACGATTGCAGGAATGGGGCAAGAGATTGATGTTCAGGATGATACGGTCTCTTTGGCAAATGTTGCTACCCAAATTAATAAAGAAGTTTTTACAAATGGACGTTACTCTTTAGCGACACATTATAGTCGGAAAATCAGCCCGAAAGTGACGATGAAAGCAGGCGCTTTTGTGAGTAATTTGCTGTATGATTTAAAGTGGGACAGTACCAGTTATGTCACGAATATCAATAGACAAATTATTGATGTTCAGGACAATACATTTTTAGTGCAACCGTGGGTGCAACTACGCTATCGACCAAATGTAAAATTGTCTTTTAATGCAGGATTACACTTCATGTATCTGGCGTTAAATCAGTCTACTTCTGTCGAACCGCGTCTAAGTATGCGCTATGAATTGGCAGACAACCAGTCGATTTCTTTGGCTTACGGGATACACGGAAAGACAGTTCCGATTGGAACATACTACACGATGGTAGAGGAAAATGGAGTCCTGACACAGCCCAATTTAGACTTGGATTTAATCAAAGCGCATCACGCCATTTTAGCACATGATATCGTCTTTAATCAATCTTGGAAATTGCATACAGAATTGTATTATCAACGTCTATTTAATGTGCCTGTTTCGCCTGATATGAACGAAAATTACTGGTTGCTAAACGATGTTCAAGGTTACGCGAGTCGTGCCTTAGTGAGCGAGGGTACAGGTCGCAATATGGGGATTGACTTGAGCATTGAGAAGTTCTTTAAAAATGGAACCTTCTTTATCTTGTCAGGAAGTGTTTTTGATAGTAAGTACAGTCCACTTGACCAAACGCGCGAGTTCAATACAAATTATAATAGTGGAACAGCAGCAACATTTATCGGAGGAAAAGAATGGAAGGTAAAAGAGAAAGGAACATTCCAATTAGGATTGAAAATGCTCTATAATGGCGGACAACCAATTACTCCCTTACTCACAAGTGGCGATATTGGTAATCCAAAAAATCCACCTTTGGATGAAGCTAATCCTTTCTCAGAAAAAGTAAAACCGTACTTCCGTCCTGACTTGCGTATCGCTTATCGTAAGGACGGTGAAAAGACGAGTTGGCAATTAGCTTTAGATGTGCAAAATGTCGCAAATATCCAAAATGTGGACGGACTGGCGCGCAGATATGACCCAGATTTAAAAACTTGGGTAGATAGAATTCAGTCTCCGCTTACTCCGATATTGAGTTTCCAGATTGACTTCTAAATAGGCGTCAGGGGAGAGGAGTCAGGAGTCAGATGCGCTCATTAAAGCAGCCTGACCCCTGACACCTCACTCTTGACCCCTTTTTCACTAACAACACCCGCCTCCAGGCGAACAGGTAGACAGTCCCAATTCAAAAATCGGCTTACAAACCGTCGGAGGAGCAAATAATTTAAATGTGATACTATCTTCTTGATTATCAATGTCTTGTACTTGATAATTAGACGGCGGCAAATCACCATGTCCCCATTCTAAAAACAAATCGGTACTACCTTTCATTGGTTTTACTTTATCGACAATATCAAAAATTTTGAGAGCCGTAGCAGCAGACATCGCGCGGTCTTTTTGTTCTTGACCGTCCCACCAAAGCTGCACAACTGTTTGGTCATAACTATCTGGTCGACCACCACAATCCACACTTTCTACATGTACATTTTTGATTTCTGTAATGTGAAAAGCTGTCGGTAAAAATTCACCTGTGCGAAATTCAATTTTGAGTTCTTTTTCGCCATTTTCGCGTAGTACGCTTAGAAAATCTTTAGTCTTCATGTCTTTATATTTTGGTTTGCAGTTGAGTATTATCAGACTGCTTATTAAATTTATTATTGTATCGCAATATTACGATAGGTGTAATCAAAAAAAATCAACAACAGTTTGCCTTTTGAAAAAATGTTCCAAAAATACTACTCAATTGCTTCCATACTTGTTCATTGATACAATAGCAAGTGCGTGCGCCAGTAATCTCACCTTTGATAATTTCGGCTTGTTTTAAAGCCTTTAGATGCTGAGAAACTGTAGATTGAGACAATGGGAGTTCTTCCACCAATTCACCGCAGACACAGCCGCGTTGCATTAGTATCTGCAAGATAGCGATACGCGCAGGATGCCCAATAGCTTTCGCTAATTCGGCAATTCTATTTTGCTCTGCTGTGAAAAGTGCTGATTTTGTAGAACCCAT
>CALDUB010000030.1 GCA_937923465.1 uncultured Saprospiraceae bacterium | reverse complement strand
ACTTTTTGACGTAGGCAAAATTTATCAGCGAAAGGTAAAAAGTCTAAAATGTGCGTTTTTGATGCTCTTTTGCTTCTTTTGTAGCGACAAAAGAAGAGGTAAAAAAAGCAAGTCAGAACGGGAAACCCAAGAGTCCTAAAGCAGAATTAGAGAGCGCGAAAAAAATAGATGCAGAATTTTAACAAGATATTTTGCAAGCAAATAACACATTTCAGAATAATCTCTATTTAAAACTAAACAATATGGATATTTCAGTAATCAATCAAGCAGGTGTCGAAAATAAGTTTATACGATTGGCACTATGGAAACTTTACCGCTTAGAGGTAAAATTCTCTAACCTGAAAAGTAGTGAATTGATAATAACTAAAGAAAATCCAAAGAAAAACATCTTTCGTGTTGTCCTAAAATTGAGGACCGTAGCCGAGACTATTGTTTTAAAACAACAAGCTAGTTCAATTTCTAAAATTATATATACTCTAAAAAAGGATGCGCATGATTTTCTGCACAACCAACAAAAATTAATTCAATTCTATAACCCAGCATAAAGTTAGGGCTTTGGACGAAAGATACTAGTAATGCTAAATACAGTAAAAAAATTTGTCTATACTGATGATTGTCAAAGCAAAACGATTAATGATATCTCATATTTAAGTCTAAAGTCTAAATAAAGTTAAACTATGAAATTTTACTCCCGCAAACTTATAAAACCAGGCGATTTAAATGCCAACAATACCCTATTCGGTGGTCAATTGTTGCGTTGGATTGATGAAGAAGCAGGTATCTATGCCATGACAAAATTAGATAGTCGTCGTACTGTGACTAAGTATATTAGTGAAATAAATTTTATTAGTTCAGCACGGCAGGCAGATACAATTGAGATTGGCTTAGAGTTTTCTGAAATTGGACGCACTTCGATTACTTTTCGCTGTGAAGTGCGTAATTTGATAACTAAAAATACTATCATCCGATTAGAAAAAATAGTATTCGTTAATGTAGATGAAAATGACCGTCCTCTAGCGCATGGGAAAACGCTGGACGAGATGACGGGGAAGCTGGTAGCTGCATAGACGAATTTAAACTATTCAGTTTTAGTGAGAATAAATGGAGAAGCATCAGTTTGGTGCTTCTCTTTTTTTGCATAAAATTCTGACAATTCAAACCATTTTTAAGCAAATCTAACTCTTCTAATAATTTGGTTCTTTATGAAATCAGTTGGTAAATATTGCCATTAATTACTCAAATGGTGACTTTCCTTACGGACACGTGAGTCGAATGTCGTCAACTTACGTGTCCGCATGGAGGAAGCGATTTGTTAGAACTTTCTAACGATAATATCCAAAGAATACATGATTGAAACGCGGATGATGCGGATTTGGCGGATTTGGCGGATTAAAGCAGATTTTGAACAAGTGTTAACCAAAAAATCCGCCCTAATCCGCATCATCCGCCAAATCCGCTTTTCTATCATACATTCTTAGCAACTACAAAACAGTATGCTGCCACTCCTATACGGACACGTAAGGAACAATAAAACAATAACTTATAACATTTGACAGGATTAAATGTCCTCATTTTTTCACTTGAAATCAGTCAAAGTATCAACAATTATCCTTCTTCCAAGCCCAAACTGAGAAAATTGACTCACTGTCAAACCTTTATAAGTTATTATTTCATCTTTCCTAAGTTGACGACATTCGACTTTGAGTCACCTTTTGAGTATATATCTGTGATTTATCAACCAAAACCATAAAGAATTAATAATTTTCTAACACTCCAAAGAACTTTTTCAAGCCTAACTTAGTTTAATAATCAAACAAACTATTATCTTCGCACTGCACTACAACGATAAGCGAACAACTGATAACTAAAATATGCCCTATACTTACGAATATCCGCGCCCTGCACTTACGGTCGATTGTATCATTTTCGGCTGGGACGGCACGCGTGAACTAAAGGTTTTGTTGATACAGCGAGGCAATGAGCCATATAAAGGTCAATGGGCTTTTCCTGGTGGCTTTGTCGATATGGACGAAGACTTGGAAACTGCTGCGCTCCGAGAATTGGAGGAAGAAACAGGTATGAAGGATGTTTTCATCGAGCAGTTATTTACTTTTGGCGCACCCAATCGAGACCCGCGTGGTCGTGTGGTAAGTGTCGCGTACTTTGCCTTGGTCAATTTAAATGAGCATAAAATTGCTGCGGCAGATGATGCGGATGATGCACAATGGTTTGCCGTCAAAGAACTACCTGACTTGGCATTCGACCATAAAAAAATAATGGCGGCGGCAACAGCACGTTTGAGAGGAAAATTGCGCTATCAACCCATTGGATTCGAGCTTTTACCCGAAAATTTCACGCTGTCGGAGTTGCAATCTCTTTATGAAACAATCTTAGGGGTTACAGACATTAATAAACGAAACTTCCGTACCCGAATTATTAAGATGAATGTCCTGAATGAGGTTGGTATGCAAGAAAATGTAGCGCATCGACCTGCGAAGCTGTATGCTTTTGATAAGGAGAAATATGAGAAATTGGTGGCAGAGCGAGAAGGAGATTTATTGAGACGGGGGATGGATTTTGAGGTGTGAGATAAACTAAAATTTAGCTAAGAAACGCACTTATACCGCGTTCCTAAAATATTATTATATGAAATCAAATATCTTACTAATCAGCCTACTTATTCTATTTAGTGCTACCCTATTCACGGCTTGCGTCAATGATGCCGATGCCGACAAATCAAACATTGAACTCCCCCCATTAGAGGACGACTACGAAATCCCGCGCATAAAATGGGGCTATATGAATAAGTCTGGAAATACGGTCATCGAAACAAAATTCGACGATGCGAGAGACTTTAAAGAAGACTTTGCGGTAATTCGAAAAGGAGGTTTTTGGGGGTACATTAATCGCGCAGGCAATGAAGTGATTCCGGCTACTTTTCGGGGGGCTTGGGACTTCTCGGGTGGCATGGCTAGAGTTCAAGATAAATCAGGAAAATATGGCTTCATTGACAATACAGGAAAACTAGTTATTCCTGCGCAATATGAAGAGATTTTTGACTTTAAAGAAGGCTTGGCGCGTTTTAGAGAAGAGGAGCGTTTTGGTTTTATTAATAGAAAGGGAGAAGTAATCGTCAAACCAATTTATGATGCGGTAAATAACTTTTCTAATGGCTATGCTTCTGTTAAAAAAGATGGAAAGTATGGTGCGATTGATGAAACGGGAAAGCTCATAATACCTACTGACTATCAGAGAGTTAGCAAGTTCGGAGAAGATTTATTCAGAGTTAAAAAAGGAAATAAATTTGGCTTTGTCAACTTACAAAATAAAGTAATCATTCCTGTCGAATTAAAGAATGCAAAAGATTTTCACAATGGTTTTGCAGCAGCAAAAAAGGAAGGAAAATGGGGTACTATTGACAAAAAAGGAGATTTCGTTTTTGACCCTATTTACAATCAACTTTGGTATGCAGGAGAAGATTTATGGGCAGTAGAAAAGGAGGGAAAATATGGATACATCGCAGCTGACGGAACAGAGAAAATAGCAATAAAATATGACCAAGTTCAATCCTTCGCAGAGGGACATGCTGGCTTTGCAGAAGATGACCTCTGGGGTTATATGAATGTGAATGGAGAGCCAATTACGCCTCCTCGTTTTGGCTTGGTTTGGGCTTTTGAAGAAGGATTGGCACGCGCCGCTTTTTTAGAAGGTATTGGATATATTGATACGACGGGAAAAGTAATCATTCCGCCCAATGGTCGGAAAGATGAGCGTGACTTTTCACAGGGACTGGCGCGGATTCAGACTTTGAATTAGTTATTGGTTATTCACCTCTAATTAAGAGCTAAACATAAGGAACGCGTCAAAAATAACAACAAGCAAAATTACAATAACATGAAAGCACTAATCTTAGTAGACTTACAAAACGACTTCTGTCAGGGCGGCGCCCTAGAAGTAAAGGAAGGCAATATGGTTATCCCGATTGCAAACCAATTAATGGAACAATTTGACCTCGTTGTTGCGACTCAAGACTGGCATCCAGCTAATCACGGTAGCTTTGCGGCAAACTTAATGTGGTCAAAGCCAGGGCAGATTGTGGAGTTAGACGGATTGCAGCAAATGTTGTGGCCGATACACTGTGTACAGGATAGTTTTGGGGCTTTATTCGTCAAAGATTTGAATACTGAAAAAATCACAAAAGTCTTTCCAAAAGGGACAGACCCAAAGATTGATTCTTACAGCGGATTTTTTGATAATGGTCACCGCAAATCAACGGGTTTATCTGAATATTTAAAAGATAAAGGTGTAAAAGAAGTCTATGTACTAGGCTTAGCAACAGACTATTGTGTCAAATTTACCACTCTAGATGCTATCACGGAAGGATTTAAGACATACTTAGTGGAAGATGCATGCAGAGGTGTAAACATACAGGAAGATGACTCTAAAAACGCTATCAAGGCGATGGAAGAAGCAGGCGCTTCTATTATTCATTCCTCTGATATTTTAACAGCAGTCTGAGCGGTGGTGTCTGCAAAGAAAAATCGGACAGACTTAGGAGAAATAGTTAAGCCACGAATGTCAGTAGGTTGATTTTCTATTTGAACAGGAACCGTATTATTTTCCTCATTCATCGGTGTATTGTTTAAGTCTGCAACCAAAGCGAATGAGCGTTCAGACACTTCGTTAAATCGACTCAAAGGAACTGAAAAGGTCGTTTCAATCTTATGAGGAAACACCTGTAAGATTGAATCTTGAGGGTGCAATATTTTTACGATTGGATAGACTTTTTTCTCTGTCCATTTCTCTATTGGCAGCATTAAAAAAACCTTACTTGCAGACACAGTCACCAATCTTTCTAATTTGGGTTCAAATTCAATTTCTCCAGAAATAGTGTCCTTTTGGTCAAGCAACTCGATAGGCAAAGTCACCCACTCGTCTATCGTATCAATCAATATCGCTGCGCCAGAAATCGTCACACTGTCAGGACTCAACTGAGGTAAAGAAGTAGGATAATGCCCTTCGTCATAGGTAAAACTCGCATTTAAAACTACGGGAACAACTTTATTGACTTCGTCCACAAATTTGATGTACAAATTAGAAGGAACAGTCTTAGTAATTTCCAGTTTCTTCTTATCAAAAGTCAAGTTAGAAATCTTGTCCAAAAGAGTGGATTTATCCAATCCAGGAGAGCGTAAATCACTCAAATCTACTTTCACAATTTTCTCTGCTCCAAATAAATAATCTCTTGCTAAGTCCCAGCCACTTCCCTGAAATGTGGCTACTAATTTTTCTGCGGGCAAGATTTCAAATGCCTTTCCTCTTGGCAAGATGTAGTCAACCTTTACGACTTTTTCTGTCGTATATTCATTACTCATCTTCGTAAAAAACCAAAATATAAAAGCTATCCCCACACATACTGCGAAGATAGCTTTATCGCCTTCGAGGGCGAAATTGTATTCTTTATCTAAGATTTTGACTTTCATTTCTAAAACAAGATATTAGATGCCATATGTCAGATACTAGACTGGTAATCAAGCAATTACGAAACGTTTTTATCTAACAATTAACGTTCTCCGCTAAAATGAAATAAAGTCTAAAAAGCTATTCAAACTTAGCTTTTTTCAGCTTCCGCTTCACCGTCACCACCTAGATGAGACTCTGTCATTTCTTTTGAAATTGCGCTACGTGTCATGCGAATGTAGGTCTTTGTTCCCACTTCTAGTGTCACGATGTTGCCTTCCATTTTATTGATTTTACCAATAATTCCGCTAGCCGTCACAACTTCAGTACCTCGCTCCAAACTATCCATAAAGGAAACTTGTTCTTTCTGCTTTTGTGTCTGAGGGCGTATCATAAAGAAGTAAAACACCACTAAGATACTCATCAACATGATGAAAGTTGGCAATCCTTCTGAAAATCCGCCGGCTTGTAATAGTAAGTTTTCGTACATAGTTTTTTTTTAAGATTTTAGATACTAGATTTTAGATGTTAGATATTTCAGACCTTACAGGTCTAATGTCTAACATCTTATATCCAACATCTTATTTGGTATTCACTCTTCCCTTGACCGTTACTACGGTTTGAGAAGGGAAAGTATTTGCTGTTATTGTTACTGGTTTTCCTTGGTAACCGCCTTTACCTTTGGTATCAAATTCGACGTAAATTTCGCCTTTCTCACCCGCAGGAATAGGCTCTTTTGGCCATTCAGGTATCGTACATCCACAGGTTGAGCGTGCATGCGTAATGAGCAATGGCGCTTTTCCTGTGTTGGTAAATTCAAAAGTATGCTTCACAACCCCACCTTCATCTATTTCACCAAAATCATATTCAGCATCTTCAAAAGTTAAGCGCGCTACATTAGTCGTATCAGCATTCTGCATCGAAACGGGATTACGAATAATCGAAGCAATTTTGCCTTCTGTTTGAATTTCTTCGACACCGCCTTCTGCTACAGTCTGGTCGTTACCACAACTTGCAAAAAACAGAGCAAGTCCAAGTATTAATAATTTTGTTTTCATGCTTTATTTTCTATTTGTATCGATTATGAGGTAACCGCTACTTCTTACTTTTGCAAAGTTAGTTTTTTTGTCGGTTTTAGGAAAATTCAATGTACAAAGCTTAGTTTTTTACACAAAAAAAACGGAAAACACTGATTAGGATGTTTTCCGCTTTCTACTAAAACTCTGTTGGTTCTGACTCAGAAAGATTTAGAGGTATTTTTTGCCGAACTACTTTTTTATCAGTCATCTTTAAATTTCCGAAAGAAGTCTCGTAGGTTGCTTGCGCTTCTTCTTCCCACAATTCGGAATATATTTGACGCAACTCATTGTAAACTGCCAGATGAACTTGTTGTTCGGTCTTTTTATTACTCCTGAGTGAAATCATAGCTTCATCAGCAAAAGGAGAATCTGATACCTTTTCATAATCATAGAAAAAGTTTTTCCCTATTCTGTTTAAATCTTTCAAAGAAATTAATTGTCCACGTACAAAAACTTGATTGTTTTTATCAACAACGACTTGCAGAATTTCATTTTCTCTCTTCCAGTTTAATTCCTCATCTGAGTATTCTTTCATTTTATCAAAAACATTCATGCGCTTTTTAGTAGGTTTCAAGTGGTCGTATTCTTCCGCACTAATCGTTATTTCGTTATTTGCACAGCCAACAAGGAACAGTAGTAAAAGTATAAGTAGTTTATTGAGCATGAGTTTTAGTTTAAGGTTAAAGACATAAAATATCAACAACCAATAACTAGAACTCAGTAGGTTCTGCCTCCGAAATCACCAATGGAATTTCATTTCTAATTTCTCTTTTCTTCTCATTATTGAGGAATTCAAAAGACATTCCATGACGTTTTTGCGCTTCGGCTTCTCGCAATTCCCTGTAGGCAGCTTGCAATTCATTATAAACCATGAGATAGGTTTTATAATCCGTTCCTCTGTCATTTTGTAGAGAAATCAGCGCTTTTCTTGGTATTTCTGCTAGTTCAGGCAGTTGATTTGGATTGGAAATAAACTCTTTGGTCGCCTCTTTTAGCCTCCCGATATCCATGATTTTATTCTCTGCTAAGATTTGGTTAGCGGCATTTATCTTCACTGTAAACACGTTATTTTGATTTACATTAATTGGTGTATCAATAATCTCAAATGGCGGCAATTTTACCAATATCCCCTCTTCTTCCACAATGGTAGTGGTCACTAAAAAGAAAATAAGTAACAGAAAGGCGATGTCAGCCATTGAGCCTGCATTGACTTCATTTTTTACGCGGCGTGCGTGTTTTGATTTAGGCATCGTATTAAATTTTGTGTGAACGAATGCCGGAAGTTTTTCTTTGACTGGTAGGTTAGATGCGGGGAAGATTGGATTTGGTGTATGGTTTTAGATAGGGAATGGATAATCTGAATTATTTATGTTCAACAACTTACTTAAAAGTGGTAAAATCAGTCTTGCAGTTCTAACTTTCAGTTTTCACCTCTTCTTTTGTCGCTACAAAAGAAGCAAAAGAGCATCAAAAACGCACATTTTCGACTTTTCACCTTTCGCTGATAAATTTTGCCTACGTCAAAAAGTATCGAAGGCGACTTTTTCAACCCTTCGGGATTGAAAAAGACAGGCAAAAAATCGAAAATTGCTTATTTTTTGACATCCTGAGTAACTGTAAATTCATTACTTATTGTGAATAATTGAGAACAAAATAAAAATGCCCATTACCTTTCACTAAGGTAATGAGCATTCATATTTCATACTTCCTATTTCATATTTAAAACTAAGGCTTCTTAGCCTTCTCATCCACATCTTTCAACTTAACAGCCTCAAAGCCCAAAGAAACACCATTGATACAAGAGCGCAAGCCTGTAGGCTCAGGACCGTCTTCAAATACGTGTCCAAGGTGACTACCACAGCGATTACATTCCACCTCTACACGACGCATACCATAGCGACTATCTACGACATCACCTACATTAGTTTTATTAATCGGCTGATAAAAACTGGGCCAACCTGTACCTGATTTAAACTTAGTCTCAGAAGTAAATAAAGGCAAAGAACAGGCTCCACATGTGAAAACTCCTTCTTGCTTTTCATTCAACAAAGGACTCGTGAAAGAGCGCTCTGTACCGTCTTCACGCAAGACATTAAATTGCTCCGCAGTCAATTGTGCTTTCCATTCTTCTTCTGTTTTTTCGACCTTGTTCAACACATTTCCTTGCAAATCATAAAATGGACCTTTAGTTACCATTTCTGATTTATCATCCTTCGACATCTCTCCTGAAGCCTTCGTGCTTTGTGCTTGATTACAAGAAATCAATGCAAAAGTAGAAAGGAGGAGAACAAATAAGTTTTTCATTTTTCTTTGTTTTTAGTTATTTGATATTCGAATAGTATAACTGGTATATTTACTCAAATAACACGTCAAACGCTCTTGCGGATAGTCCGCACTGGGACTTTTAATAAAACTTTAATTCTTCCGCTCCCCTTTCGTGGTTCCACCTCCTCCTTTACGACGCAAACGCGGATGTGACCAATCTTCTTTCTGTGCAAAGTCGACTATATTTTTCATAAAGCCCATCATCGACAAAAAGACCATATAGCCAATTGTGACAACGAAATAAATCCATTTATAAGAACCTGCTTCTCCTATAGAAAGAGAAGAAACAAACCATGCGAAAAGTCCAGCTAATGCTGCCAGTCCCATAAAACAATAGATAGATTTGCCCCAATATTTCATCGTATTAGGCGCAGACAAGCTAAAAACACTATTAAAAACGGCAAAACAAAGCATAAAAGACGCTGCTGACATCCATGGAAAACGGTCTGATATGTCAATGATTCCTATTGCTGCCAGTCCTTTTGCAAGAATGGTAATAGCGATAGACCCACCCAACATTACTGCTGCTTGAATGATAGGATTGTATGCTTTTTCAAGAAATGGGTCTTGTTCTTTTGACTTGGACATGCTTTTATTGATTGGTTAATAAGATTGACAAAAAATTCGTACAATATAAGTTTTAACAGCAAAAATCAAGTCTTGTTTAGAACTAAATAATTTCATCAAATTCGTTCTCCTCTCCTACTACTTGTCGGCTATGTCCTTGCATCTTGCTGCGGTGCATAAATGTAAAGGTTTTCTGGACTTCATTGATAAATTCTGCATCAGCAAATGCTGTTGCTTCTGCTAAATTTTCGACTCCGCTGCCGTCTCTAAATTTATAGACCTGCTCGTACATGCCGTTTTCTAATTTGAGAGAAACACGTCCGCCGTCTTTGAATACTGTGACTTTTAAAGTTGGATGTTCGATGTATCCTATGATGCGCATATTACACTATTTTTGAGCAAAGGTGTCGGACACTTAAATAAGCAAGAGAATAGAAAATCATAGAATGACCAAGGATTCAAACACATATAAGTGTCTGACACCTATTATTTGAAAGCATGAGACAGGTGTCAGACACTTGAGCCTACTTGATTTTGTGGTAATTTCTTACTTATTTCTTCATTCTTATGAGTTAAGTGTCCGACACCTTCAAGATTGCTTTTGATTGTTAATTATTGGACGAAGGTAGGTCATTATTTCCTAATCATTGAATTCAAGTCATCATAGTCAAGTATAAATTTACTCGATTTTTTGAAATCACATTGCGTAGATTTTAAATGTATTTATTAATTTCAATTTCATTACAGCTA
>CALDUB010000029.1 GCA_937923465.1 uncultured Saprospiraceae bacterium | reverse complement strand
ATCCCAATACATAAATAAAACAGCTGAGCCACTATCAAAATTTTGTTTCGATTTTAATCTCAGTTGAGTAAATTTTTCTCTGAACTTCCAACTTTCGGATGTTGTATTTGTCTCAATGTTTTCGTCACAAAATCTCTCTCCGAAACTAATTTCATAGCTTTCGGTGTCGGTAAATTTTAAAATATCGTCAACATCACACGCTTTCGTTATGTCCGAAGTTCCTTCCGTTACTTTGATTAATTTCCAATCCTTGTTAATTAACAGGTCTAAATCATCGAAATTTTCAGCTTTTTGACAGCTGCTGAAAAGTAATGTCAAGAGAAAAAGAAGGACGAAAGGGGTACTGGTTTTTAAAAAATGTTTTTTCATAAGAGATTTTATTGGTGAATATTTTATTTAACACTGATAAATAAACGTAAAGTGGGTTGTCTTATTTTGAGTGTTAATTTTGGAATAGATTGTTAAAAATCTCCGCGCCCTTCGCCTTCAATCCCCTCAAAAATACCGCTCATAAAAATCCACCACCTTCTCATCCACAATAATATCCTTCTGCGCAATCGGTTTACTCAAAACTACCCCCTCCAAAGTCCGACAACGCGACAGCGCCACATAAGTCTGCCCATGTGCAAAAGCCCCACGCCCCAAGTCAATAATGACTCTGTCAAAGGTTTTTCCCTGTGATTTATGTATCGTAACCGCCCATGCAGCTCGCAAAGGATATTGCTCAAAAGTACCGATAACCTCCGTTTCTATCTCATCAGGATTTTCTTTGCTAACCGTGTATTTCAGGATTTCCCATTCCATGGGGAGCACGTCAATGAATTGTTCTCTACCATTTTGGAAAGTCACCACACGTACCAAATCTTCATCTAATTCAACGATTTTACCAATTGTCCCATTGACAAAACCACCTTCATGGTCATTTTTGATAAACATAACTTGTGCACCTTCTTTGAATTTTAAAAGCGCATCAGTAGGGTAGTGCAGCGGGTTGAATTCCCCACCGATATTGGCTGGATAGATATATTCGCGACCTACGAGTTGTCCGAGTTCGCGCTCATTGATGCGGTCAACGGTGCGATTGGTAGAACTTAAAGTTATCCAAAAATCGTCTGGTTCAAAGTTTGGGTCGTAACGCTCATTTAAATCTTCGAGGTCATCATAATCTGCTACATTCAAACGGACAGCCTCTAATAAACGCAAAAAGTGCCGTCCTTCTTGTCGATAAATCTTCCGCAACTCCAACATTTCCATATCAAAATCCTTCATGATTTTAGCAGAGAAAAAGTAAGGAGAATCGTAATACCTTTCAAAAAGAGCTTTCTCAATATCCGACGCAACTACAGGCGGCAATTGAAACATATCTCCAAAAAATACAACTTGGACACCACCAAAAGGC
Source organism: uncultured Saprospiraceae bacterium (assembly GCA_937923465.1). Taxonomy (GTDB): domain Bacteria; phylum Bacteroidota; class Bacteroidia; order Chitinophagales; family Saprospiraceae; genus JAHDCG01. The sequence goes on along the minus strand of CALDUB010000029.1, from coordinate 30,191 downwards.
TTAGGAATATCCCTGTTTATTCGCAAAAATCGGTCTATATTGTCCAGCATATCCGCCCGCACCATAGATATTTCATCAATAACGAGGATATCCATTTTCTTAAAAACACCGCGTTGTCTACGTTTTTTAATGTCTTTCGCCATGAGTGGGCGACCTGGAAAGCCAAAAAAGGAGTGAATAGTCTGACCTTGTACATTTAAGGCTGCAATACCTGTGGGAGCGAGAACGACGACCCGTTTACGTGTTGTGTTGCGGAAGAGTTTGAGGAGTGTAGATTTACCCGTTCCTGCTCGACCTGTCACGAACATAGATTTACCGTCTTTTTCTAAAGCATCTAAAACATATTTGAAATCACCATTAAGCTCTAATGGTTTGCGTATTATCTTCATTTGGCGCAAAATAGGAATTTATTTACCGCAGAGGGCGCAGAGACGCAGAGTTTTTAATTTTTTCATAAATGATTTCTAAGGTTGTGATGACTTTATGGTGCTTAATACTATGAACCCAAATCATAATAATCATAGAAATCATTCTCAAAAAAAAGACTGCGTCACATTTTTTTAATCATATTTGTAGGGATTCGAGTTTCTATTTTGGAATATTCACCTGAAAAGAACCCAAACTTTCTCCGTTCTCTTTCTCCCCCAAATCAAAACCTTCCTTTCCAAAAGCCAAATCACAATCTCTCTCTTCTCTCTGACAAGCAATCAAAGCATCAAAAAGTCGCCAATAACCATTATAATCTAAAGCATTCTCTTGCGAAATACGCAAAGCCCGTTTTGCTGTGTAATTCCGAAATCCCGCATCAAAATCTAAATCCACAGAATAACTTTCATTGTGTCCCGCAGTAATCGGAGCAGGAGCATAAGCATCTGCAAATTGACGATACAAAACGCGATTTGGAGTATTTACAGCCGTCTCATAAACCAAAATACCAAATTCATCGCCCGTCGTCTTGTCATCATTACTGACAGTGATTAATACTTTTGTTTCTTCTGGAATACTCTCATAAGACTCTAAACGTCCTTTTTTGAGATATGCCGTTCCAGGCGAAACAAGCATGATTGCCTTTGGCTGAGGTATATCATAGGCTACATAATTAGCCGCCAAATCAGCCGAAACAACTCCTCCATAAGAATGTCCGACAAAAGTCAAATCGTCCCAAAGGGCGACAATATTTTCTCTACTTTCCAATTCTATTTTTGCATCTTGAATTGCTTTTGCCACATTGATTCCAAACTTATTAGGACGAGGTACCCGCAAATTTTTCTGATAACGCGGATAAATCACAATATTTCCTTGTTTCGTCAAATGCTTCAGCCACTTTCCATAAATCATCGGATTGTAACCGCCATAACCATGCAAAAAGACTAAAACGTGCGCTGTATCAGGCTGCGGATTTTTAGGCATAAATAACCAATAGCCATCTTGCTTCTCTGCAAAAGACTGAAAGTCAATGTCTTGCGAGACATACTTTGTAGAATCAAAATGATTTTCGATAATAAAATTACTCTCTCGTTCTTGCGCCAGCAGAGAAAAAGTAGGAAGAAAAGACAAAAATAAAAGCAGAAGTTTTGATGACATATATCAGGATTTCTTAGAATTAGAATCAAATAATACAAACAAAACGAACACAAGCTTTTGTTCGCAGCCTAAAGACCTTTTTTCTCCGAAAATTACTTAGTTTTGCCGTAGAAGAGGAGAGAGGTGCGAGGAGTCAAGTGTCAGGCTGTATATGATTAAATCAACACAGCCTGACGCCTGACTGCTGATACCTGACTCCTAAAAACAAGAAGACGCGTAATCTTTACAACTCTTCAACCTTACAACTTTTACAACCTTATAAAGAATGACAGGCGTAATTGGCTCAGGAAGTTTTGGGACAGCAATAGCGAATTTGATAGCAACCAATGAACCGGTCTTGCTCTACAGTCGCAATGCTAAGTTAGTTGAAAAAATCAACAAGACACATCACCATTTAGGTCTTGATTTACATGATAATGTATTGGCTATCAATTCATTGCAGGAGATTGCAGAGCGTTGTAATGTGCTCTTCCCAATTGTCCCCTCTGGTAGTTTTCGGTCGATGATGAAGGACTTATCTCCGCATTTGCATCCTTATCATTTGTTGATTCATGGCACGAAAGGCTTTGATGTAAAAGAACCTCAAGAAGGGGAAAAGATAGGTCGGAAGCATATTCGTACGATGTCAGAGGTGATACAAGAGGAGTCCGTGGTTGTGCGAATTGGTTGCCTTTCGGGACCTAACTTGGCAAAAGAAATAATGGACGGGCAACCGACAGCCACCGTTATTGCAAGTCATTTTAAAGAAGTTGTCGAGCGCGGAAAAACGGCTTTGAATAGTCGTCGTTTTCAAGTTTTTGGTTCAGCCGAATTATTGGGAGCTGAGTTAGCGGGGGCTTTGAAAAATACGATAGCTTTGGGTTCTGGTATTCTAGGCGGTCTAGGAATGGGGAAAAATATTCAAGCTTTACTGATAACACGTGGACTGAATGAGATGATTAGTTTTGGAAAAGCCATGGGAACAACGCCACGTGCCTTTGTTGGAACCGCAGGTATTGGTGATTTGATTTGTACGGCAACTTCAGAAGATAGTCGAAATTTTACCTTCGGAAAGCGTATGGGAAGTGGCGAAACTATCGAGGAAATAAAGGCTAGTATGCCCGAACTGGCAGAAGGTCTACGAACTTTAAAAATAGCAAAGGAATTGGCAGATTACTATAAACTGCACGTTCCTATTACACAGATGCTTTATCGTGTGATGTATGAAGAATTGAAAATTGAAACTGCCATTGAGTTTTTAATGCGATATCCATATGATGTGGATGTTGACTTCTTGTAGCCTACCGTGGCTTTTAGCCTGAAAAAAAATACTTATAATATTCTCTTACATAGAGATATACTTAAACTCAACACACTCCTTTAAGAGTGTGTTGAGTTTTTTTCATTTAGGTAATACACATCACTTAATAGTTTCAAAATCAAATAAATTTCAAAAAAAATAATTTAAATTTAATTTATTTTTAAAATTAGATTTACAAAAAAGATAATCTCTAGTGTTGTGCAATGTTTCAAAATTTAATTTTGAAATAAGCCTAATGTACGCCTTCTGACAAAATATAAAATTTTAATGCGAGAGAATGTAATAGTTTATATTGTCTCTGAGATTATCTAATATGTCGTAATCTTCCCTTTTTTAGCAATATTTCACCATGAAAATGTCTTTCTAGCAAATAAAAAATAAAAAAAATCAGAATCACATAGGGGGACAAAAGAAATATTGTGTCTTTTATAATACAAACAAGAGACAAGAAATCAATCTTTTATTTAACTCCTACCCAAAATTCTTAAGTCGAAAACAGATAATATCGGCTAAGTTAATGAAAGCACCTGACTGATTTTTTTTTCAAGACTTCTATACAACCGCTAAAACTTAAAGTACTCTATCTCCTAAAAAAGCGGCTACATACTACACAACATCGCATTGAGAAAACAAAACACGCATTATTGTCTAATCACAATAATCTGCTAAGCTACCGTGTATATAACTTACGGTTCTTATATTAAAACACAAACTTACTTACTGAATCTAAACTAACAAGTTCTACGAGGACAAGGCTTTGAAAATCATTATTATGATTAGAAAAGCCACAAAAGCAACATCGATATGAAGAAGACAGTTACATTAGCCCACGATTTTTTTAACACATTCCCATTATTTGATTGCTTATCTGACCAAGAAAGAGAGAGTTTGCAAAATATGGCTGAATTGCGCGTTAAATCACGCTACAGCTTTGTTTACTTACCAGATGAGGTGTCGGATACTATTTTCTTTTTAGCCAAAGGTGCAATCAAAATAGGAACACACTCTATCGAAGGAAAAGAAGTCATTAAGTCTCTTATCCACCCTCAAGCTATGTTTGGTGAGTTAGGATTAATCGGTGAAACACACCGCCAAGATTTTGGTCAGGCTTTGAAAGAAGAAGTTCATGTTTTTGCTGTAAAAGTGGATGATTTTAAACGTTTGATGCGCACTAATTTTACTTTATGTGACCGCGTTATGGCTTTATTTGGCAACCGTTTGATGCGTGCAGAAAACAAACTAGAAAGCTTAATCTTCAAAGATGCACGTACACGTATCGTAGAATTTATCGTAGACAGTGTCAATCAACGTGGAAAACGCGTTGGCTACGAGATGCTTTTAAAGCACTCATTGACACATCAAGATATTGCAAATATCACTTGTACTTCTCGTCAGACTGTTACTTTGGTCTTGAATGAGTTGCGTAAAGACAACTTGATTTACTTTAATCGTGGTAAAATTTTAGTGCGAGATATGGCTAAGTTAGCTTAAGTCTAAATAGAAAGTATGAAATATGAATTTCTGCTCTTGTGAAAAAATATTAAGCCGTCAGAATTAAACTTCTGGCGGCTTTTTTGTGTATCATATGGAAGTACGAGGTACGATTTACGAAGTACGACTATTCTTACCTACAGAGGACCCCGTTTCTTTGACTTGTAGTAGTCGTATTTTATAGTTTATATCTCGTAATTTCTTAAGAAAAGTACGGTTACTTGTAGTTTTTACTATAGAAAGTCTAAAATCTAACGTCTAATATCTAATATCTCAAAATCGTGAGTCCAGAAAAATTTAAACAATACATGGGCATCGTCCTACTCGGTGCCTTCATATTTTCCGTCGGTTGGAAACTTAATGATAGCTTCGGAAACCGTCGTGATGGGGACGTTATTGTCTTCTTTCTTTTCCTTATCTTCCTTGCAATGCTTTTGGCGGTAAGAAGAATCCTCAAATATTAAAAAAAATTGAAGATTCTATTAAACTAAGCTCAAATTATTGTGTTACCTTTGCACGACCTTAATAATGATTAGACTAAATCTAAATAGTAGTTTTTTAAGAATATAAAAACTGATAGTCTATTATAAAAGTAAAGTGCAAAATGAGCGATGACAACCGTCTGATATACTTAGATAATAATGCGACTACACCTTGTGACCCTCGTGTCGTAGATGCAATGGTACCGTATTTCACGCAAATGCCCGGTAATGCGGCAAGTCGTAATCACCCTTTTGGCTGGCAAGCAGAGGAAGCGGTAGACTACGCACGCGAACAAGTTGCTAACTTAATCAATGTTGACCCAAAAGAGATAATCTTTACTTCGGGCGCAACAGAAGGTGATAACTTAGCCTTGAAAGGTGTTTTTGAGATGTACTCTCGTAAAGGGAATCACATTATCACTGTAGAAACTGAACACAAAGCAGTTTTAGATGCTTGTGATAAGATAGAAAAAATGGGTGGCTCTGTCACTTATTTGAAAGTTAAAGGCGACGGTCTTGTCGACTTAGCTGAGTTAGAGGCTGCGATTACAGATAAGACAATTCTTATCTCTGTAATGTACGCTAATAATGAAACAGGTGTAATCCAGCCGATGAAAGAAATCGGACAAATCTGTGAGAAACACGGTGTTTTGTTCTTTTCTGATGCTGTTCAAGCTGTCGGAAAAATTCCAGTTCATCCAAAAGAATTAGGTATTCACTTAATGGCTTTTACCGCACACAAAATGTACGGACCAAAAGGCGTAGGTGCATTGTACGTAAACCGTAAAAAACCACGTGTGAAGGTAACTTCTCAAATGGACGGTGGTGGACACGAGCGCGGTATGCGTTCTGGTACATTAAACGTTCCTGGTATTGTAGGTTTTGGTAAAGCTGCCGAAATTGCGAAAAACGAAATGGCACAAGATGCAGCACGTTTGAGCAAATTACGTGATAAGTTGGAAGCTTCTTTGACTTCAATTGAAGAAACTGTAGTCAATGGTAACGTCGAAAACCGTATGCCACACGTTTCAAATATTTCTTTCAAACACGTTGAGGGTGAGGGACTTATGATGACATTTAATCAAAATATTGGTTTGTCTTCAGGTTCTGCATGTACGTCTGCTTCATTGGAGCCGTCTTACGTATTGAAAGCAATGGGCTTGGGCGATGATTTAGCACACAGTTCTTTACGTATGTCTTTAGGACGTTTTACGAAAGAAGAAGATATTGACTTTGCAGCAGATGCTATCGCAAAAGGTGTACACCACATGCGCGATTTAAGTCCAATCTGGGAGATGTTCAAAGAAGGCATCGACTTGGACGCTGTAGAATGGTCAGAGCACTAAGAAATTGATTATTGTTGATTAATAATTGCCTATTTAATATGGCTTATATCAATCAACAATACTTAATAAGTCTTTAATGACCGAACTATTTTTGTAGAAAATCCTTCTACTAATAGATAATAAAAAGTAAACCACGATTGTCATAATTGAAAATCTTATCCTGAGAAGGAAATAAACAATAGACAATCATCAATATACAATTGAAATGGCATATTCAGAAAAATTATTAAACCACTTCAAGCACCCACAAAACGTGGGAACTTTGGACAAAAGTTCAAATAAAGTTGGTACAGGATTAGTTGGCGCACCTGAGTGTGGTGACGTTATGCGTTTGCAAATCCAAGTAGATGACAACGGAAATATCGAGGACGCTAAGTTCAAGACATTTGGTTGTGGTTCTGCTATTGCATCTTCTTCTTTGGCAACAGAGTGGTTGAAAGGCAAGTCTTTGGACGAAGCTTTGGCGATTGATAATATGGCAATTGTAGAAGAATTAGCTTTACCGCCAGTGAAAATTCACTGTTCTGTATTAGCTGAGGATGCTATCAAGTCTGCTATCAAGGATTACCAAAAGAAAAATGGTTTGGAAGTAGCTCCAGAAGCTGAACACCACCACCACTAAGAGAACTATGAATTATGAACGCTTTAACTATGAACCCCGTCTCATCAAAAACATTTTATTGAGACGAGTTTCATAGTTAAACTGTTTATAGTTCATAGTTATTCAAGATAAGGAAGCACTCTTCGGAGTACTATCCAGAGTAGTAAGTCCCCGTGCCTTACTACAATTTTTTAATACTTTGATAGCAATTTTTTGACTGTATAGTCAAATTGTAACTGTCAATTGTCAACTAAAAAATTATGCTTTTTGTAGCAGAATCTGCGAAGTCTAAAATAGAAGAAATCCGTGAGTCTGAGAAATTGACTCCAGACTACTTTGTACGCGTAAGTGTAACGAGTGGTGGTTGTAGTGGTTTGACATATCAAATGGATTTTGACAATGAAGCTCAACCAAACGACCAAATCTTTGAAGACAAAGGTGAGAAAATCGTGACGGATTTGAAGTCATTTCTTTACTTGTGCAACACTACACTTGAATTTTCGGGTGGATTGAACGGTAAAGGCTTTTATTTCAACAACCCAAATGCTGAACGCAGTTGTGGTTGTGGTGAGAGTTTCGCAGTATAAAAACTGGTGCCGCTGGCTTCAGCTGGCAAGGCGTTAAAAGCTTCCATTTGGTCATTGACCGAATGGAAGCTTTTTTGATTCTAATAAGTAGCAGGACACAATTATTCAAACGTTAATACAGGACAATTTTCTGTCTTAGGAATGCGGCAGAAATAGATGCAGAATCGGAAAAATGTAACTAATTGATTATTAGCGATTTATGAAACTTTGATTCTGAATCTATATTTTCACCGTTCCTTAACTTATGTCCGACTACTTAAGATTGTTAGAAATTGTAAAACACATTCAAAACAAAACCTTAAAAGTGACATCTTATCAAACAAAACAGAACTTCAGTCCTTTTCAATCCGTAATTATTTTATAAAAAATCACCAAAGTTGGAGGATATAAAGGGTAAGCTGATGACAGTCTTCCAACTAATAACCTTCGACTAATAACTAAATAAAAATGGCAATCAGACTAGGAGACATCGCGCCGGATTTTACGGCACAAACCTCAATGGGAGAAATTAATTTTCACGAATGGCTTGGCGACAGCTGGGGCATGTTATTTTCGCACCCAGCAGACTACACACCAGTTTGTACTACTGAATTAGGAAGAACAGCAGCATTGAATGGCGAATTCCAAAAACGTGGTGTAAAAACAATCGCTTTAAGTGTAGACCCATTAGACAGTCATCATGGCTGGATAAAAGATATTGAGGAAACTCAAGATGTTACAATGAACTTTCCTATCATTGCAGATAGTGACCGCAATGTTGCTGAACTCTATGATATGATACACCCAAATGCATCTGCAAAAGCGACGGTGCGTTCAGTTTTCATTATCGGACCAGATAAAAAAGTGAAATTAACGCTGACTTATCCACCTTCAACAGGTCGTAATTTTAATGAAATTTTGCGTGTTGTAGATAGCTTGCAGTTGACTGCTGACTATAGCGTTGCGACTCCAGCAGATTGGAAACATGGAGAGGATGTCGTTATTTCTCCGTCGATTACGAATGAGCAAATTCCTGATAAATTTCCGAAAGGACACACTGTTATTAAGCCTTATTTGCGTATGACGCCACAGCCGAATTTGGATTAAATGCTGAATTTTAATAAAAAATAAGAAGAGTGTTACATTAATTTGTAACACTCTTTTTTTTGTTAACTCTCTGAAAATGAACCCATAAGAACTCTTCCTATCTCAACTATTTTACCTAATTTTAAATAATTTTCAAAATCCACCAACCAAACCAAATCGACAACTCGTTGTAGAAGTAAAGGAACGATTTAAGTTCAGTTATTCTCAAAGCAAAGCATGGTTTACACCAAATACAGTACAGAAAAAGAACTCATAGAGGGTTGCCGCCGACAAGACAAGTCAGCGCAACGTTATCTCTATGCGCGCTTTTACGGGCGAATGTTGGTGATTTGCTTGCGTTACACAGCAGATAAAGAACAGGCACAAGACGTGCTTAATCGTGCCTTTTTAAAGGTTTTTAACAAAGTTATTGATTATAAGCCAACGGGCACATTTAGTGGTTGGGTGGCGAGAATAGTTTTTAATACTTCGATAGATTATGTGAGAAGTAAGGCACGTTACAAGAAAGTCATGGATTTTGAGGTAGAGAAGGAAAATGAAATTCCGCCAGAAGCGATAGATAATCTAGTTGCAGAAGATTTGTATAAAGCCGTACAGAGTTTACCAACAGAAATGCGTTCGGTTTTTTCACTCTATGTTTTAGACGGATACAAGCACCGCGAAATTGCCGAAATATTGAATATCAATATCAATACTTCAAAATGGCATTTAGCCAGCGCAAAAAAACAAATGAAAGTACTACTAAGTGGGATGAAAGAATATCAAGGATACTACGAAAAATAGAAATACTAACTTAAAAGTGCCAACGGCACGACAGCCTTCAGCCTTGTACGTAAGTGCAAGGATTAGTCAAGAATAAACCGACAAGGTCAAAGAATGAAAGATAATAAACGATTAAAGGAACTCAGCGACAATTACGAAGTCGATTTTGACTCTGTCGCTTGGGATAAAATGGAGAAATTGCTTCCCGAAGCGAGTTCGCCACGCGTGCCTTTTTTTAAGAGATTTAGGTTTATTGCGGCGGTGGTTTTGTTGTTGGTTGGATTTGTAGGAGGATTGTTTTTCCTATCTAAGGAAGAGGGAAGTGGTATTGTGGTTAATGACACTGATGTTATTGATAGTCAGGTGATTATGGAGGATGTTGTAGGTGTTGAGAATACGTCTGAAAGACTCCCCGTCCCACTTAAGGGGGAGACGAGACGTGTACCGAATGAGAACACTGTTAATAATTTTGATACGAAACAAAATACTAATAACTCTCAAACAAATCAAACAAATCAAACAAACACACAACCCAAAACCCAAAACCTCACAACCCCTAACTCTCCAACCCAAAACCCGAAAAACCCCTTCTTCCAAAAAATCGCAGAAACCCTAAAAACCTGGAGCACTCAATCAAATCCCGAAAAGACCTACCTCCACACGGATAGAGCTTTTTACAAGCCAGGCGAGTCGATTTGGTTTGCTGCTTATGTACGAAATGCCGACGATTTGAGGGCAAGTCGCAAGAGTGATATGGTTTATGTAGAATGGATTGCACCAAATGGAAAGACGGAGAAGAAATTGACTTTAATCGCTCAAAATGGCGTAGTCGCAGGAGATATTTTGACGACGAAGGAAATGGTTGGCGGTACTTACAAACTGAAAGCGTACACCAACTGGCAGAAGAATACAGAAACTTATTTTGAAAAAGAAATACAGATACAGAAAACGGTTTTACCACGCTTGCGAATGGAGTTAGACTTTGAACGTAAAGCTTACGGTGCAGGAGATGAAGTTATTGCAAAATTAGACTTAAATACACTTGAAAATGCGCCTTTAAAGGAGTACGAATTTAGCTATGTTTTTAATCTAAATGGAGAACAAATTTCTGAATTGAATGGCAAAACGGATGCGGCTGGACATGCGGAGTTAAAACTGCAATTACCGACTACTTTAGATACCAATGACGGACTAATAAACATCCTCATAGATTATAACGGACAAACAGAATCAATCTCACGTGCCGTACCAATTATCTTAAACAAAATTGACTTGCAATTCTTCCCAGAAGGAGGACAGAATATAGCGAATGTAAAAAGTAGAATAGCATTCAAAGCCGTCAATGAATTTGGAAAACCTGCTGATATAGAAGGACTTGTGACGAATGAGTTAGGAGAAGTAGTAACAACATTTAAAAGCTATCACCAAGGTATGGGCGCGTTTAATTGGACGCCTCAAACGAATGAAACGTATACTGCAAAAATCACAAAACCAGCAGGAATACAACAGATTTTTACTTTACCAAAAACAGAAAAAAGAGGCTATTCTCTCTCCATAAAAGAAGTGACTAAAGATGCTATTATCGCAGAGATAAACACTACTGAAAACGAAGAATTGCACCTAATAGCACAAGCCCGCGACCAAGCTGTTTTTCATAAATCTACACCAGAAAAATCAGGAACACACACAGTCACAATTCCAACGAAGAATTTACCGATTGGTATCACTCAGTTGACACTTTTTGATAGTCAAGAAATTGCGCGTGCAGAGCGTTTAGTTTTCGTCAATGCAGATAAGAAATTAAACATCACAGTACGAACGGACAAAGAAAAATATCAACCACGGGAAAAGGTAAAAATGACGGTAGATGTCCGTGATGAACGTGGAATTCCTATGTCTGGAACATTCTCAGTTGCTGTGGCTGATGATAACTTATTGACCTACGCAGATGATAAGCAAGGGCATATTTTATCTCAGATTCTCTTGCAATCAGACCTTAAAGGAGAGATTAACGAACCTAATTTCTATTTTGATGCGCCGAAACCAGGGGAGACGAAAGATAGAGTGTTGGCATTGGACTATTTGTTGATGACGCAGGGTTGGCGGCGGTATGAGTGGTTAGATGCGGGTGGGTTGCCCGTTGTGGAGGAGAAATTTAAGGCGGAGAAAGCTGTGATAGCAGGTCGTGTATTTGATAGAGACAAAGAACCTATGGAGAATGCAATTGTCAGTTTAGATGTGAATGGCAAAAAAGCGAAAACGGACTCGACAGGTTATTTTAAATTTGAAAATGTACCTTATTCTGAAAAGGGATATGCTCTTAGCGTGAAGAAACAGTATGAAATTATTCAAAAAGTGGCGATGTATAGTGAGGATTTAATCGTTGATATGTTTGAGCAGAATGCGGGACAAGTTGCTATTATTAGTCGAAAAAAAGGTAATAAAACAGTAGTGCAAGGGCGAGTTTTTGAAAAAGCGACAGGAGAGGGGCTCATCGGATTGTCTATTCATCCCGTAGGTGAAACTTGGGGGACGGTAACAGATATTGACGGCAATTTCAGCATAGAACTTCGTAAGGGAACACATAATTTAGAGTTTAATTATACTGGATATAGCAGCCAAAATTTGGTAATAAATATTGAAGAAAATGAGGAAGTAACAGTTGAGTTAGGCATGTTTGAACCAGAGTATGCTTTGGATGAAGTCGTCGTAGTTGGGTATGGTGTTACGGTAAAGAAACAAAACCTCTCGTCTGCTGTGCAGTCTATCAAATCAAAAAATACTAAGCGAAAAAAGAAAAGAGAAGAAAATAGGAAAAGTAAATTTGAAATTAATGAAGGAGATACCGAAGACGAAATCGTTCGAAAAATTGAATCAGGTAGCGTCTCCACAGCTCTAATCGCTCAAGAAGTAACTGACCTCCCAACCCGCAATGTAAACGGCATAGCCGCTCAAGTCTCAGGAGTCAGCACTATCGATGAAGATAAGATAGAGGACATGGAAATGAAGCGTAAAAACGATATTCTCTATTATGTGGACGGCGTCATGGTACAGGGTAGTTTAATGCCGAAAACGGAAAACGAAAACGTTCAAGATATGCTGGCAGGCAAAATTGCAGGCGTAAATCTTGATAAACGCGAAAATAATATCCGTTTGCGAGGAGTCGGTTCGATTAATTCTGAAAATGAACCTCTATTCGTAGTCGACGGCATCGCAATGCCAGCCCTAAAAGACCGCAATGTTGATTTTTTAGACGCAGATAATATTGAAAAGATAGAAGTTTTAAAAGGAGAGTCTGCTACTGCGATTTATGGAAATATAGCTAAAAATGGCGTAGTTATTATCAAAACAAAAACAGGAAAAGGACTCACTGAAACAGAAAAACGTAGTTTACTACAAAAACAAATTTATAGCTTTGAGAATTTTATCGAGGAATTGGAAGAGCGTGTTGCTCTCGGTGAGAATATTGCCTCTGACAATTCTTCTTTTTCTCAAATGCATGGTGAATTGTATCGTTTAAGCCGCCAGTACAAAGGTGATGATGCTAAAGTGTTTCAAAAGGAAATTAGTCAATTAAATGTGTTAGGCAAGGATTTGATTGAAAGTCAAAAATATGCACAAACCTTCAAAACTGGCTATTACCGCGCCCGCAAATTCTACACGCCAAAATACAATAGCTTTCGCGAAGTCGAGACCCGCACCGATTTCCGTCCAACTATCTATTGGAATCCAACTTTAGAAGTCAAAAATGACGGAAAAGCAGAAGTTGAATTCTATAACTCTGACGAAATCACCACATTCAAAGCAATCGTTGAAGGAATTGCAATAGACGGAAGTATTGGAAGGGGGGAAGCCACATTTTATTCTATACTGCCATTTGGAATGACGACAAAAGTTCCGACCAATGTATTGGCAGGAGATGAATTTATGTTGCCACTGACCTTAATGAATACTACCTCTGAGACCTTGACAGGATTCTTCACAGTCCTTGCGCCATCAGGTTTTGAAATAACTCAGAAAATACCGTCCGTAGTCACTTTGCAAGCAGGAGAAAAGAAGACAATTTCTTTGCCCTACAAAGTAAATAATTTCGCGAAAAATGGGACATTTAAAATCCTATTTGAGACAGATAATTTAAAAGATGCTTTTGAGCAAGATATTACAGTTTTACAACGCGGTTTTCCTATAAATGAGGTAGTATCAGCTAAAGCTCAGCGCAATAAATTTAACATCAATATCAATGAATTGGTCGATAAGTCATTGACCGCTAAATTGACTGTTTACCCGAATTTAGAAGAAGATATTATTACGACAACAGAGCGTATGTTAAGACAACCAAGTGGCTGTTTTGAGCAGACTTCCTCTTCTAATTACCCGAATTTATTGGTCTTAGATTTTCTGAAATCTACAGGACGTTTACGCCCAAATGTTGAGTCAAAAGCAAAAGCATACTTAGACAAAGGATACAAAAGATTAATCGGATTTGAAGTTGAAGGAGGTGGATTTGATTGGTTCGGAAAACCACCAGCACATGAAGCATTGACCGCTTATGGCTTAATGCAATTTGTGGATATGAAATCGGTTTATCCTGTTGATAATCAATTGATTAGTCGCACTGCAGATTGGCTTTTGTCTCGTCGTGACGGCAAAGGTAGCTGGCAAAACGCTACGCGCGGACGACATTCTTGGGCATTACAAACACCTGTCGGAGACGCCTATATTGTATGGGCGATGTCGGAAGCGGGTTACGGAAATGAAATCAGTTTGGAGTTAGAAAAATCTTATCAAGATGCCATTAAGACCCAAGACCCATACATCATGGCATTGGTCGTTTTAGCATTACAAAATGTAGAAGACAAACGCGCAAACGGACTCTTAGCAGCCTTATCAAATTTAGAAAATAAAGACGGATTTTGGAATGGATTGACGCATTCGATGACACATTCAAAAGGTAAAGGTCTGGCAATAGAAACAACCGCTTTGACAGCTTTAGCAATGTTGCGGACGACAGATGAATATAATAGCGAAATAGAGAGAGCAATGGCTTATATTCATTCTTCTAAAAATGAATACGGCTTTGGCTCCACTCAATCTACAGTTTTAGCGCTCAAAGCATTAACAGAATACGCAAAAAAATCACCAATAGCTGACGAAACGGGAGGAGAAGTGACTTTACTTATTGACGGCAAAAAGATTAAAAAACAATCTTATTTACACGGTTCAAAAAGTGCAATCATTTTTGACGATTTGGCAGGATATTTCACAGAAGGCAATCATGTTGTCGATGTGAAATTCAGTACAGAAGAGGCAATTCTACCTTTCGATTTCTCAGTTAAATATGCGACGACTTTGCCGCCAAGTTCTCCAAAATGTGCGATGGAGTTAAGCACAGAATTAAATACAGAAGAAGTAAATGTCGGCGAGACAGTACGCTATGTCACTGAAATTCAGAATGTTACCAGTGAAGATATTGCAAATCCAATTGCAGTCATTGGTATTCCCGCAGGTCTAAGTTTACAGCCTTGGCAATTGAAAAAACTAGAAGAACAAGGACTTTGCGATTATTATGAATTGAAAGGGAATTATCTTGTTTTGTATTATCGTGGATTAACGGCAGGAGAGAAGCGAACTATTAATTTAGACCTGAAAGCGGATATCGCAGGTAGCTTCGAAGCACCAGCATCTGTGGCATATTTGTACTATGAAAATGAGCATCGCAATTGGGCGAGCAGCACGGAAATTCGCGTAAACCCGTAACTCAGCTTTCCAAGCTGAGTAGCCCGTACATCGGCTTTCCAAGCCGATTTAAAATAAAAACAGAAACAAGAAACGAAAAGAGAAATACGAATGTAAATTTGTATTTCTCTTTCATTATGACAAACGACTTACACCCTAAATTCTCACAAGTTCTTCTTCTTTCCACAATATTTCTATCTTTACAGCCTATAGATGTTAGACAAACATCACAATGACAAAGTACAAGCTGCGCTCGAAAAAAAAACTCTGCGTCTCCGCGTCCTCTGCGTTCAATTCAAAGTCTAACATCCAATATCTAACATCTAACTATCTTCAAATAAAGAATGGAATACGACGAAACGAGTGGGCTCCGCGAAGCCATAGAAGCCTCTCCAGATAATTTACCACTCCGCAAGCTTTTAGTAAATGCACTTTTGCGCCAAAATCGCCACGAAGAAGGGGAAATAGAAGCAAAAGACGCACTACGCATTTTTCCAAATGATATCCAACTCAAACTAGCCTTGGCAGAATGCTTTTCTGAACAAGACAAATTGAGTATGGCATTGGTTATTATTGAAGAAATAACTGGACATTCGACACCGCCAGCTGCTGCGTTTTTATTAGAAGCAAAATTGCTTTTAAAATCAAAAAATCCGCAGGATGCCAAGATAAGTTACGAAAAAGCAGTTCTTCTCAATCCTGACTTAAAAGATACTTTCCTAGAGAGTGAAATCAATCTGCAAATCGGACAAAATGTCGAGCCAGAACCTGAGCGCATCCGCCTCGGAGGCAATCCAAATGCTGATAATGAAGATACAGATAGCAGCATTGGAATAGAGCGTCCAAAGGTCAACTTTGCGGATGTAGGTGGCATGGAAAAGGTAAAAGAAGAAATCAATTTAAAGATAATTTCTCCTCTAAAATTTCCTGATTTATATAAAGCCTATGGCAAAGAAATCGGTGGCGGTATTCTTTTGTACGGACCTCCAGGTTGCGGTAAAACCTTCATTGCGCGGGCGACAGCAGGCGAAGTCAATGCAAATTTCATCTATGTCGGCATCAGCGATATCTTAGATATGTGGGTCGGTGGAAGTGAGAAAAATCTTCATGCTATTTTCGAAAAAGCACGGAAGATGAAACCTTGTGTTTTGTTTTTTGATGAAGTCGATGCCCTGGCTGCTAATCGGACAGATTTGCGCCAATCTGCGGGTAAAAACGTTATCAATCAATTCCTTTTTGAGTTAGACGGACAGTATTCTAATGACGGTGTTTTAATCCTTGGAGCGACCAATGCACCTTGGCATTTAGACAATGCATTTCGTCGTGGAGGACGCTTCTCTCGCGTTATTTTCGTACCGCCACCAGATGCCAAAGGGAGAGAAGAAATCTTACGCATTCAATTGAAAGACAAGCCAGTAGGTAAGATTGATTACGCGAAAATTGCTAAAAAAACTTCTGATTATTCTGGAGCAGATTTGCAAACCTTAATCGACATTGCTACCGAAGGGAAACTGGAAGAAGCGATGCGCAAAGGCAAATTGATTCCATTAGAAACGGATGATTTTATCAAAGCAATTAAGAAACAAAAAGCAACCACCAAAGAATGGTTTGGTACGGCTAAAAACTACGCAATGTTTGCCAATGAAGCGGGCATTTATGACGAAATATTGGAGTACTTGAAAAAGTAAGAGTATCACGCTCGTTCCACGGCGTGAATTATGCACGGGGTGGAACCCGCGTGCTACTTTACACGCCATGGAACGGACGTGCTACTTGGCAACCGACAAATAAAAAATGAATCACACCATACAACGTGCACAGATTTTACTCTCCCAATCTCGATATCCAGAAGCGATAAAAGAGATAAGAAAAGGATTGACAGAACAGCCAAATGAGCCGTTTATGTTGGCTATGTTAGCACAAGCATATTTAGCCAATCGTGATTTTGGAAAGGGCTTGGATGTTGCAGAAATGGCGATTTCTCAAAATGTAGAAAGCCCATTTTTGTTCCTTATTTTAGGAAAAGCGCAATTCTATAATAAGCAAACTGCAAAAGCAAAAAACACGCTACGAGAAGGACTTAGTTTAGACCCAACAGAGGCAGATTTTTTCTACTGGTTGGGACAAATAGACTTCTACGAAGAAAAATGGGAAATGGCATTAGATGCTGCTAACCAAGGACTTGCCCTAGAGTCTGAAGACGTTTCTCTTCTAAATTTACGTACCCAAGCCCTCATCAAACTCAATCGTCAAGCCGACGCACAAGTGACCGTTGACGACGCGCTACACCGCAATCCTGAGAACTCATATTCTCACGCAAACAAAGGATATTCTCAGTTACACTCAGGAGATTTAGATGCTAGTTTGGCGCAATTTAAAGAAGCCTTGCGCCTTGACCCAACCAATGATTTTGCTAGAGAGGGACTAAAAGAAGCTATCAAAGGAAAAAATATTGTCTATCGCGGCATTCAGAAATATTTTCTGTGGATGAGTCGCATGCAATCTCAATATCAATGGGGATTTATCATTGGAATTTACGCTTTGTATCGCGTGATTTTATGGGCAATGGAAGCTTTTCCTGCTCTATATCCAGTTTTATTACCATTGGCTATATTCTACGTCATTTTTGCTTTTTCGACTTGGATAGCTCAACCTCTTTCCAATTTAGCACTGCGTTTTCATCCATTAGGCAAATTAGCTCTCGACGATGACGAAAAATTAGCATCCAACCTCGTTGGTCTATTGGGAATTTTGATGCTCATCGCTTTAGCCATGTATTTTACAGGCGTACCCGCACCCTTTGACGCAGATTACTACATGTACGTAGCAGGATTTTTCGGACTCTCTATGATACCTGTCAGCGGTATGTTTAGCGTACCCGCAGAAACAAAAGCAAGACGTTGGTCCATGATATACACTTTATTGCTATTAGCTTGCGGTATTACTTTCTTAGCCTCTGGACTAGAATACTCCTTCCTATTCCTTATTTTTGCACTAGGAATATTCGTCTACAGCTTCGTCATAAATTATCTAGTAAAACTAAGCAACAAAGAATTCTAAACGAACAAATCGACCAACTACGGAGTAGTTGAACACGAATAACCACGGATGCAATCCGTGGCACTTGCGAAGCAAAATGAAAGTATCAATAATAACAGTAGTCTACAACGGCATCGACCTCCTCCCAGGCACGATGCAATCTGTCTTTGACCAAACCTACTCCAATATAGAGTACCTCATCATCGATGGAAATTCTAAGGATGGTACACAAGAACTCATCAAAAAGCATGAAGCTAAAATTACCCAATGGATAAGTGAACCAGACAAAGGACTATACGATGCTATGAATAAAGGTATCAAAATGGCAACAGGCGACTTTTTATGGTTTATGAATGCAGGAGATAAGATTTATGAAAAAGATACCTTAGAGAAAATGGTGTCTGCTTACACTCCCGAGACGGATGTCCTATTTGGGGAAGTCATGCTCGTCAATGAAAAACGAGAACATTTAGGTACAAGGACGGAAGTGACAACCCAAAAACTACCCAAGGATTTAAATTGGCAAAGCCTCAAGCACGGAATGTGCGTTTGCCACCAGGCTTTTTTGCCAAAAAGAGAAATTGCACCTCTTTATGCACTAGATAATTTGAGTGCGGATATTGAGTGGGTCATTCGATGTTTGAAAAAATCACGTAAGATAACAGCAACAAACTTGATTTTAGCGGAGTATTTGGCAGGAGGACTTTCCAAAAAACGCCACAAAGAAGGACTAAAAGGGCGGTATACTATATTGCAAAAGTATTATGGTTTTGTCCCTAATCTCTGGAATCACTGTGTTATTATTGTTAGGGCACTTTTCCATAAGTTGGAACGTAGAGGCAAAACACATTATTAGTACTTATCCTATGACGATTGGTGTAATTTGACTGTTAATTTTTTAACGAATTTTACACATTTTAAATAAATTATATCTTTTTTTTAATAAATATTTTATTTTTTTAATTCGAGAAAAACTCTAATGTTTACTTGTATTTTTATTAATTTAAAACGTATTTTTTTACTAGTCAAGAGCTTAAGTATGTTAAAAAAATCACAACTATAAAATAGCTATATTTATCTAGTACTTATCTAAAATCTGATTTCGAGTTTTCACTACATTTTTGTCACGAACGGTACAACTTTTGCAAAACTCTTTACTGTAATATTTCCTGAAAAAACCGAAAAGCGAAAAACAACATTTTAGAAATTTATTTTTTTTCGATACTTTTCGACCTTTATTTCCTACTAATTTTAGAGAACAATTTGACTTTGTAATCAATTTGTTCAATCATTTATCAAAGATGGTCTATGTTGAAATAACAACATAGACACAAGAGGATTATGCATTGTGTTGAAATGATAAAATGATGCAATATGATAATTAATCACAAGAGCGTGTACTCTCTTGTGCAGTTATACCTATGTCTATTTGGAATATAATGAATTGATAAACAATGAATTATAATCTATTGAGACATTTTTTGAACTTTCAAATAATACTATTGAATCACTATTCTTTACAAAAAAAATTACTTCCCATGATGCAATCGGTCCTTAACCGACGTGGTTTTTCAAAGTCTTTGACACGCACGATGATGTTGTGTGCTCTTACGGCAGCTTTTGCTGTATCGGTCTTTGCAAAAAATTACTTCGAAACAGATGATACTGCTTGTCAGTATTCAATTAACGAAGACTTTAATGAGAACAAAACTTCTCTTACTTCTACTCAAAATACATTTAGCGCTCCTGCTTTTATAGCACCATGTAATGTTGCTGTTGATGTTATCGGAGGAAAAGCATTTCGCGACTTTAACTTTGATGGCGAACAAAATGGCTTAGAACCTGCTCAAGCAGGTATCGAGGTTTACTTATTTACATGTGATGCAAACAACTCTAGTGTTGAAGCAAGCACATCAGTAGTAACAGATGCAAACGGCGAGTATGTTTTTTCTGGTTTGACGCCAGGACAAAATTACCGCATCGAGTTTGCTATTCCTGAAACTTTAGACTTTTTATGGTTTACGACATTTGGTCCTGAGAACGGAACAGATGTCCAATTTGCTATGCCAGGAACTTGCGATATATCCGTAGGTGTTGGTGCTGAGTCTGAATTTCACCAAGACAATCCTTTCTTAGCCGTTCCTTGTTATATCAATGGCTCGGGTGCTGCTGGTACTCCAAGTGGCGATTCATTAGGATTTTTAGCTATTCAATATGATGCTCAAGGAGAAAATCAAAATATTGAACTTTATACGGCAAAGGAAGTAGGTTCTTTGTGGGGTGTATCTTACGAGCGCTCAACAAAAACAATCTTTTCTTCTGCTGTATTGCGTCGTCACATGGGTTTTGGTCCGTCTGGAACAGGAGCCATATATATGATGGACGTCAATGACATTAATAACTCGAGCATTGTTGGTGTTATTGATTTAGATGCATTGGGTGTAGATACAGGTACAGACCCTCGTGGGACTACTACTTTACCTGGAGAAACTACCGTACCCAATAATGATACAGAAGCATTTGCTTTAACAGCAAAAATGTCTATCGGAGATATCGATATCTCTGATGACGGTAAGACTCTTTACGCTGTAAATCTATTTACACGTGAATTAGTCTCAATTGATTTGACTGATTATGTAGTGAACGGCACTATTCCTGGTGCTGCACAGGTGACTTCTACACCGATACCAGCATTCAATTGTGATGATGCAAGCCAATGGAGACCATGGGCATTAAATTTCCATAACGGAGAGTTATACATTGGAGGAGTCTGTTCTGCAGAAACTTCACAAGATGTTGCTGACTTAAATTCAACTATTGTAAAGTATGACGGTACAGATTTTACTGAAGTATTTACAATGCCACTAGATTACCTTCGCGGAGACCCGTTTAATACGGACACAAACTACGAAAATCAAAGAAATCAATGGTATCCTTGGTCAGATGACTACACAGTTATCCGTACAGATGAAATCAACGGTCGTTTTGCTTATCCTCAACCCATCTTATCTGATATCGAATTTGATATCGACGGTTCATTAATCTTAGGCTTTTTAGATAGAACAGCACAGCAGGGTGGTTACTTAAACTATGGACCTAATCCTGGCGACGATATTTTATACACTACTTTCTCTGCCGGAGATATGATTCGTGTATGTAACGTAAATGGTACCTTAACTTTAGAAGGTGCTGCGCCTGAGTGTACTAATCCTATCGGAAGTAATTGGCCACAAGGACCTAATGGACAAGAATTTTATTGGGAAGACCAATATCCTTCAAACCCTACAGGTCGTCGTGACCGTTTAGTGATACACGGTGAAACTGCACTTGGTGCATTAGCTTTATTGCCAGGTTCTGGTGATGTAGTTGCTACAGTATATGACCCATTAGGTTCTGTAGATGCTGGAGGTATTGCTTGGTTTGATAACACAACAGGAGGTCGTGACCGTAATTATCAAGTATTTGTATCTAATCCAGGAGACGGAACTGGTTTCCCAGGTAAGTCTAACGGTTTAGGTGACTTAGAATTGGTATGTAACCAAGCGCCAAGCGAAATCGGAAACTACGTATGGATAGATTGTAATGGCGACGGTATTCAGAATTCTTGTGAAGACCCTTTACCAGGCATTAATGTTTCTTTATACAAAGAAGACGGTACTTTATTAGCTACAGTTGTTACTGATGCTAATGGACAGTACTACTTTAACCGTAGTGTTATTGCTGGTAGTAGTACTTCTGCTGATATGGATATCGAGTCAAACACGACTTACTATATTGCATTTGGTACAAATGGTCAATATGACAGCGGAACGAATATTTTAGCTCTAAACGGAGAAAATTACCAATTGACTCAAGCGAATGCTGGTCAAGACCCTAATGCGGATAGCAATGATAGCGATGCTATCGCTGGAGACCCAAATGCACCTGCATTTGCTCAACAATTGCTTGCTGCTGTATATACAAGTCCATGTACTGGTTTTGTAGACCACACAATAGACGCTGGATTCTCTTCAGGCGTTGTGATGTTAGACATTACAGCAATGCCTGCTTCTTGTCCTGATGCTACTGACGGTACAATTGAAGCTGTAGGTATGGCTGGCGTTGGAGTTGATTTAGAGTATAACTTAAACGGTGGTATGTTCCAATCAACTGGTTCTTTTACTAGCTTGGCACCTGGCACTTATACTGTAATGGTACAACAAGTTGGAGGAGCGGGTAGCCCTGGAGATTGTGGTGGTACTGCATCAGCTATGGTAGAAATATTATCAGGAGATAATCCAGATGCGCCTGTTACTACTGATTTTGAAGTATGTATGGACGAAATGGTTAGCCCTGGACAAGGATTAACTGCTACCTGTAGCGCATGCACTGGCGGAATGGCAGCTGTAGTTACTTGGTACGACGCAGCAATGGGTGGTATGGTAGTCGGTACAGGTTCTCCATTCGCACCGACAGTAAGCACTGCTGTTGCAGGAGAAACAACTTTCTATGCAGAGTGTAGCTGTGGACCATGTGTTAGTGACCGTACTCCTGCAAATTTTGTAGTAGTAGTAAGTCCTACTCCTGAAATCGTAGGTGAAACTTTACTTTGTCCTGGTTCACAAGAGACGTTTACTATTGAGCCTTTAAATTCAGGACATACGTTTGAGTGGGAAGTTATGGGTACAGGATTGACGATTGTTGGTTCAAGTACAGGAACAACTGTCGTTGTTCAAATTGACGATGAAGAAGGCGTTGGACCTTTCCAACTTAAAGTTACAGAAACTGGCTCTGCTGGTACAGGCTGTATGGGAATGGATGTTATTGATGTTTTTGCTAAAGAAACAGCATTGGCATGTAATGATAATGTACAAGTTTCTTTAGATGAAAACGGATGTGCTCTTATTACTCCTGATGTTATTTTGGAAGGAATAACAGGTACAGGTGAAGGTTGTTACGAAGTAAATATCTCTAATCAATATGGAGAACAATTTGATAATAAAGTAACTTGTGAAAACATCGGTCAAGTATTGACTGTGAATGTAGCTAGCTTATGTGAAGACAACTCTTGTTGGGGAACTATCGTCTTAGAAGACAAATTAGGACCAATGATTAACTGTCCTACGGGCTCAGGAAGTATCATTCCTATTCTATGTTCTGATGACATAAATGATGTTTTACCTCCGACAGCTACGGACAATTGTGGAGATGTGTCAGTGGTATTGAGCAACGAAGTTATCAATGATGACGATATTTGTGGAGGTGTGATTGTTACACGTACTTATACTGCTATTGATGCAGTAGGAAATGTATCAGATGCTACATGTGAGCAAATCATTATCATCCAACAAGCGGATATTCCTGATTTTCCACAAGATATCATTTGGGGATGTGAGCAATATGATGCTTATCCAAACATAACAGATGCGACTGCATTAGCGCCTAATATTCCAGATTTTGACTTGACTACAGAGCCATTAGATGTTCCATTTTATATGTCATCTACGACTTTGGCTCAAACGGGCTCAGGTAGTGTTGTAGCTGCCGAAGGCTTGTTCTGTAACTTTGCGATAACGCACAGTGATGATACTTTAGGCGTTTGTTCAGGTTTGAAAATTGTTAGAACATGGACAGTCTTAAACTGGTGTACAGGATTAGTAATCTTAGAAGATGCTGCTGGAAATGATAACGTACAAATTATCAAAGTAGCAGATACTCAAGCACCATTTATTATCGGTGAAGACTTTGTTTTGACTGCTAATACTCCTGGTTCTCACCCTCAAGCTTGTACAACTACAGGAATGATTCCTATTCCTACTTTATATGACAAGTGTGGTTCTGTTTCGTTATCAATCTATACAGAAGTTGGTGAAGCAGTATATGTAAATGGCGTAAACGGAAACGACGGTGCATCTGTACCTGAACCAGGTTTGCCAATCGGATTGCACACAATAACTTTTGTCGCATCAGATGACTGTGGCAATATGAGAGAAGTAGAATACGAAGTAGAAGTAGTCGATGATACGAACCCAACACCAGTTTGTGATGAAGTAACAGATGTTGTCTTAAACTCTGCGGGTGTTGCGACTGTTCAAGCTATTGCTTTTGATGACGGTTCTAATGACAACTGTTGCATTGACCGCTACGAAGTGAAGCGTGTAACTGAGCTAGATTACTTTTATGCTTCTGAAATCGAATTTGACTGTACAGAAGTTGGCGATACGGTAATGATTATGATGAAAGTCGTAGATTGTTTCGAAAATCAAGCAACTTGTACTATCGAAGTACGTGTTGAAGACAAAGAAGCTCCTGAATGTGTTGCTCCAAGTGATGTAACTATCTCTTGTTTAATCTTGAGTGAAAACGGCATTGATGTGACAGACATCGTAAGTTTAGAAGAGCAATTTGGCTCAGCAACGGCTAGCGATAACTGTGACGCTGATGTAGAAGAGTTGACTCCAACTTCTTCTTTCCAAGGATGTGGTAATGGATTTGTGACGCGTAATTTCCTTCCAACGGATGTTAGCGGAAACATAGGAGCTGTTTGTCAACAAAATATCTTGGTTCTTTACGAAGCAGATTACACTTTGACATTCCCTGCTGATTTTGAGGGTTCATGTGGTGATTTGCCAACAGAACCAGGTGTTATTATTGACTCTGAAGGTTGTGATTTAATTGCAGTGAGCCACACGGACCAATTATTTAACTTGTCTGATGACGGCGCTTGTTACAAAATCATTCGTCGCTACGAAGTTATTAACTGGTGTACTTATGACCCAAGCATTCCTTCGGTAGAGTTTAGCGATAGCTTCACTTCATTACCAGGAGAAATAATTGACGAAACGACATTCAGCACAGCAGGTTCTTTGATATACACACAAACATTGAAAATTGTTGATGAAATCGCACCAGTACTTACTTATGCAGGTGAAACGGAATTCTGTGTGGATGATAACTGTGTAGCTGGGCTAGTGAATTTGCCAGTAGATATCGACGAAAACTGTACTTCTGACTTAGATATCTTCTGGGTATTAGATGCATACAATGATGATGTACTTAACGGAGAATTTGATAATACAGGTAGCGGTCAATTTAACGGCGTAGCACCACTAGGTACGCACCGTTTACGTTACACGGTAGAAGACGGATGTGGAAATGCATCTTCTTACGATATTACATTTGAAATCAAAGATTGTAAAGCACCAGTTGCTTACTGTAACGGTGGCGTAGTGATTGACCTTATGGATACTAGTCCTCCAATGGTTCAAATCTGGGCAAACGACTTAGATGCAGGTAGTTTTGATACATGTGGTGGTGAAGTTACAGCTGCATTCAGTTCAAATCCACTAGACACAGGTATGGTATTTACTTGTAGCCAATTAGGTCCTAATATGGTAGAGGTTTACTTTATCGACGAAGCAGGTAATTTCGATTACTGTGTTACAGAAGTTATTATTCAAGACAACTTATTGACGACTAACGGTACGCCATGTGTTGCACCAGATGCGCCAGTTATCGCAGGTACTATCTTGACCGAAACGGGTGAAGGTTTACTAGGAGCAACGGTTGAGTTGAATGGTACTAACAATGTTGCTGTTACGACGAATGATGTAGGAAACTTTGTTTTCAATGAAGTAGCATTAGACTACGATTACTCTGTGAATAGCATGCACGATGTTGACCATGTAAATGGTGTGACTACCTTTGATTTGACAGTAATTAAGTCTCACATTTTGAGCATCAACTTGTTGGACTCTCCATACAAAATGATTGCTGCCGATGCGAACAACTCAGAAAGTATCACTACTTCTGATATCGTTACTCTACGTCGTTTGATTTTGAATATGGATACTGAATTGGCGAATAACACAAGCTGGCGTTTTGTTGATGCAAGTTATGAATTCCCTAACCCACAAGACCCGTGGGAGACTGGTTTCCCTGAGGTGTTAAACTTCAATAACTTCTCTTCAAGTCAATTGAATGCGAACTTTACAGCTATCAAGATTGGTGATGTCAACGGCAATGCACAAGCAAATTTGCATGGAAATGCGGATGAGCGTAGCACGGGCGAAGTATTACAGTTTGGTGTGAAAAACACGGTATTCAAAGCAGGCGAAAACGTAACTATTGATGTGACGGCAAGCGATTACACGGACATTAGCAGCTACCAATTTACATTTGATTTCGACACAGATGCTTTAGAGTTTGTTGGCGTAAAAGCGACAGATTTCTCAACAATAGCAGACTTCGGAATGACACACAAAGAAGCGGGCTACATCACAGTAGCACATTACAATGAAGCAGTAGTAGAGTTAGAAGACAATACAGTTGTATTCAGTTTAGAATTCAAAGCAAAACAAGCAGGTGCACCAAGTGATTTCATGGAAATCTCTTCTGCCAAAACAACTGCGATTGCTTATGGAGCAACAGCCGAAACAATGACTATAGAACTAGCATTCTCTTCTGCTGATGAAGCATTTGCACTATACCAAAACCGTCCAAATCCTTTCACAGAGGCAACAGAAATTCCTTTCTTCTTGCCAACATCTGGAAAAGCGAAATTGACAGTTTACGACCTAAGCGGTAAGTTGATGAAAGTTGTAGAAAATGAGTACACCGCGGGTTACCACCAAATCGCAGTTAATCGCGATGAATTGGGAGCTGGCAGCATTTTTTACTACCAGTTAGATACTGAAAACTATTCTGCGACGCGTAAAATGGTTTTGATTAAATAGAAGCGTTTAGGGTTGAGCGTTATACGTTGTGAGGTTTACCGCGCAGCTATAACTCTCAACCCATAACCCTTCAACCTCCCAAACCCCTCAACCCCTCAACCTCCCAAACCCCTCATTTTTTATTTTTTTTATAAAGTAGAAACCCCCTAACTCTATTTGATAAAAGAATAGTGATTTTATTTGAAGTAAAATTATGTCCCTATGCGTATTGAACGCATAGGGACTTTTTGCTGTTTGTACTCATTTATTAAGGAATTGCAAATTATATACAGAATAGGGTACTAAAACCGAGTTTCAACGTACATTTGCAGCACATAAAACAACCTTACCGAAGATGTCAGAAAAGAACAAAGATAATTTGCATACACCAGAAAAAGAGCAAGCAGCGCACCGTCAACCGTCGACAATAGTCGCCCTCGCAACTCCTCCCGGAGTAGGCGCCATAGCCGTCATTCGTCTATCAGGACCAGAGGCGATTAACATCGTCAATGCCGTTTTTCCCGCCAAAGATTTGACGCAGGAAGCTAGCCACACGATTCACCTTGGGACTATTCGCGATGAACGCAATCAAGTCTTGGATGAAGTCTTGGTTTCGCTTTTTAAGACGCCGACGAGTTACACGAGAGAGAATGTAATCGAGGTCAGTTGTCATGGCTCTAATTATATTATTCAGTCTTTGATACAGTTGTTTTTGCGGAAAGGAGCGCGGTCTGCCAATCCTGGGGAGTTTACTATGCGTGCCTTCTTGAATGGACAAATGGACTTGTCGCAAGCAGAAGCTGTGGCGGACTTAATTGCCTCTAATTCAGAGAGTTCGCACACTTTGGCGATGAGTCAAATGCGCGGAGGTTTCTCTGATGAAATTAAAAATCTACGGACAAAACTCATTGATTTTGCGAGTCTGATAGAGTTAGAATTAGACTTTGGAGAAGAAGATGTAGAGTTTGCCAACCGCGATGATTTAAAGCAACTCATCTTTAAAATACAACGCTTACTCACCAATCTTATCGACAGTTTTAAACTCGGAAATGTTCTCAAAAACGGCGTCAATACCGTCATCGCAGGACGCCCCAATGCAGGAAAATCCACGCTCCTAAATGCGCTCCTCAACGAAGAACGCGCCATAGTCAGTGACATCGCAGGGACGACGCGCGACACGATAGAAGAGGTTTTAAATATCAACGGTATCACTTTCCGTTTGATTGATACGGCAGGTATTCGGGATGCGCAGGACACGATAGAGGCAGTAGGAGTGGAGAAGACTTTTGAGAAGATTAAGTCCTCGTCTATTTTGGTTTATGTCTATGATGCGGCGCAAATGTCAGAAGCAGAAGTGAAAGCAGACATCGAAAAACTTCAAACGGATGATGTTCCAATGCTCCTCATTGCGAATAAATCAGACTTAATCTCAACACCGCAGCCTGAAAATCTCACAACCCATAACTCACAACCCTCAACTCTTCACATTTCCGCTGCACAAAAGGATGGTATCGAGAAACTCAAGCAATCTCTTCACAGTCTTGTTCTCTCTGGTAATCTTAATTTAGACCAGACTATCGTCACGAATGCGCGTCATTATGACTCACTCCGCAAGGCAGATGCGACTTTGAATACGGTTCTTTTTGGTATGGATAGTGGGGTGACTTCTGACTTTATTGCTATGGATATTCGTCAGAGTTTGCATTACTTGGGGGAGATAACTGGGGAGATTTCGACGGATGATTTGTTGGGGAATATTTTTGGGAAATTTTGCATCGGTAAATAGGTGCGGGGAACTTTAGTTCCCAAGGCGAAGAAAATTAACAAATGACTAAGTATTGTTCAGATATTAAATTTAAATCTATACCTTACGCCCAATAATCTGTACAACCTTACAACTTTTACAACCTTACAACCTTTCCGAAATGGCTCTATTCCAAAAATCCGTACTCACTAAATACCTCAAGACCTTAGACGATAAAAAGGTAAATGAAGCTTATCAAAAGTTTACTGCCTTCTTTCATAATCCGACTATCATCCAGAATATTCGAGATGATAAGGAGGAACAGTTTCAATATGGATTCCTGCAAAAGCTATTTGATGAGGTCTTAGATTATACTATTAATCCCAATATAGACTTCAACCTCTCTACTGAGTTTAAGAACTTACGCGGCGCGAAAAAGGCAGACGGCGCAATCCTAAAAGGAGGGAAAGCCGTCGGTGTCATTGAGTTGAAATCTACCAAGACAAAAGAACTTGCCAAGATAACAGACCAGGCGTTTGGTTATAAAAACAATCATCCTACTTGTGTCTATGTCGTTACTTCCAACTTTGAAAAGTTACGTTTTTACATCAATGATGCGGTGGATTATTTAGATTTTGATTTGTTTACGCTCAATGCGGAACAATTCAAACTGATGTATTTGTGTTTGCAGAAAGACCAAATACTCCAAGACATACCGCAAAAAATAAAGAAGGACTCTACTCTACAAGAGGAGAATGTCACTAAGAAATTATACAAAGATTATTCAGCTTTTAAAAATGCCTTGTACCATGATTTGGTATTGAATAATCCAGAAGTAGAAAAGCTGACTCTCTTTAAGAAATCACAAAAATTAATAGACCGTTTCCTCTTTATCTTCTTTGCAGAGGACAAAGGTTTGCTGCCTCCTAACTCGATTAGTAAGATAGTCAAACACTTTGAAGCCTTTGATGATTTAGACGATTACAGACCGCTGTATGATGTGTTTAAGCAGTACTTTGGTTACATCAACGGAGGTAGACCCGCAAAGAATGGTAGAGCAGAAATCTTTGCTTTTAACGGTGGACTCTTCGCACCAGATGCGACCTTGGACAGATTGAAGATAACGGATGCCATACTAATGAATCATAGTTTGGTCTTGTCTGCGTATGACTTTGAATCGGAGGTAGATGTCAACATCTTAGGACACATCTTTGAGCATAGTCTAAACGAGATAGATGAAATAGCGGCGGAAATAGCAGGAGAGGAAATTGATAAATCAAAAACCAAACGTAAAAAAGACGGTGTATTCTACACGCCAAAATACATAACCAAATACATCGTAGACAACACGGTCGGCAAACTATGTGATAGCTACAAAGAGGAACACAAATTTGATGAAAACGAATACCGTCCTAATCGTACCAAAGCAGTCAAAAAACGCCTCTTAGAAGAATTAGAAGCTTATCGCGCTTATCTTTTGTCCCTCACTATTTGCGACCCTGCTTGTGGTAGTGGTGCGTTCTTAAATCAAGCTTTAGACTTTCTTATCCGTGAACACCGCTATATAGATGAACTACAAACGCGCCTCTTAGGTGGTTCTATCATCTTATCAGATATTACCAATGACATCTTAGAGCGCAACATATACGGCGTAGATATTAATGAAGAGTCTGTTGATATTGCACGTTTGTCTTTGTGGTTGAGGACGGCGCAAAAGGGACGGGCATTGACGACTTTGAG
>CALDUB010000028.1 GCA_937923465.1 uncultured Saprospiraceae bacterium | reverse complement strand
AACGGATTCTACGCGTTGCCATTTTGGTCCTACAATATCAGGATTGATTGGTTTCGCTCGGAAACAAGCAGTGCAAACCAAAATGGTCAAAAGTCCTAAAAATAGATTTCTAGTGTTAAATATAGAAGTCATGTGATTTGTGTTGTCGTGTTTGTTCATGGTGAACGGGTTTAAGCTTTTCCATTTTCAGAATAGCTTCTTTCTAAAAAAAGAATATAAAAATTATTGAAAAATTGAACAACACTTTGCTTTGGAAAGGAAATCGTACAATCCTCAATTGAGAGAAAAAGTAATTTAAGGAGGGTAGATTTAGAGTACAAATATACAGTAATCGTACCTAATTTATCCAGTTTTATATGACTTTTGCAAAAATCCGTCGTCATAAAAGTACATTTCGTCTTACTTTTCTAACTTTACACATCTTTAAATCGTTTTCTTTGTAGAAACGATAGATGTTAATCTAAAATTAAAATTACTACTTACATGAAAAATACACTAACCATTATTCTTTTGGTCGTATTGGGAATCTTTTGTGTCCAAGGCTGTAGCAAATACAATTCTTTTGTTGACTACGATGAAAATGTTACACAAGCATGGTCTGATGTGGAAACACAATACCAACGTCGTGCAGATTTAATTCCTAGTTTGGTGAGTACTGTAAAAGGTTATGCCGAATTTGAAAAAGGAACTTTTGTTGAAGTAACAGAAGCACGTTCGAAAGCAAGCTCTATCAACATTGATGCTTCTAGCTTGACGGAAGAAAACATGGCGCAATTCCAAAAAGCACAAAGCCAATTAAGTGGTTCATTGAGTCGTCTTTTGGCTACTTTTGAGCGTTACCCAGAATTGAAAGCAAACCAAGGATTTTTGGATTTGCAAAAACAATTGGAAGGTACAGAAAATCGTATTGCAGTGGCACGTCGCGACTTTAATGGTATCGTAACAGAATACAATAAAACTATTCGTAAGTTCCCTTCAAGCTTCTATGCGAGTGTATTCGGATTTGACCGTCGCGCTACATTTGAAGCAGATGCAGGTGCTGAGAATGCACCTAAGGTAGAATTTTAAGCACAAAGTTATTGTGTTATTGGTTACTTGCTATTAACGCGAGTAACCAATAACAAATAACACAATAACCAATAATGAAATTATTCAACAAACATTTTTTCTCGCGTCCAGAAGAAGAACGAATTGTAGAAACAATTCGCTTAGCGGAGCTTTGTACTTCGGGAGAAATCCGGGTGCATCTGCATACTTCTAGTTGTACAAAACCAACTATGGAAGCCGCTTTGGATACTTTTTATAGCTTGGGAATGGATAAAACTGCACTCCATAATGGTGTGTTAATTTATCTAGCAACAAAGGAAAAACAGTTTGTCATATTGGGCGACGAAGGGATAAACAGTAAAGTACCAGATGACTTCTGGGACTCTACAAAAGACAAGATGCAGGCACAGTTTCGAAATGGAAATTTTGTCCAAGGATTGTGCGACGGCATTCAAGAGGCAGGTGAACAATTAAAAGAACACTTCCCTTACGAGTCTGATGATGAGAATGAATTGCCTGACGAAATCTCTTACGACTAGTTCTCATAGTTGTTGATTGACAGGCTTGAATGATTTTGATAGCATTTTTACATAGATAAAATATAAATGAATTACGTCCTAGGTTTGGGTGAAAATAAATTTTCTGGCTTGCTGAAAGGCTTTTGGCTTCTAGCTTTTTTGTTGGTTGTAAACGTAAGTTTCGCACAGCAACGAAAGTCTGTACCTGCTATTCGTCCTTCGGACGGATTAGTTTTAGATTTAGGTAATGTGTTGTCAGACGGAGAAGAACTTACCTTAGAGCGTAAGCTGCGTGCGTTTAACGATAGTACTTCCACTCAACTGTCTATTCTGACTGATGTAAGCTTAGAAGGCGAAGATATTTTTGATTATTCATTGAAAGTAGCGCGTGAATGGGGTGTTGGACGAGAAGGGAAAAATAACGGTATTCTTATCTATGTCGCGGTTAATGATAGACAGATTTACATCCAAACGGGTTACGGCGCCGAGGGTTTTTTACCAGATATTACGGCAAGTCGCATCATTGAGCAAATTATAAAACCTGCCTTTCGTCAAGGACAGTACTACAATGGACTCAGTCAAGGTGCAGATTACATCATCCGTAGTGCCAATGGCGAATATACCAATGACGGTATGGATGCCGAGAGTTTTCCTATCCCGCCTGAGTTGATTATATTCTTAATTATACTTATTATTCTTATTGTTTTTCGCAGTAAAAATGATGACGACGATGAAGGTTATTATCGTGGCGGACACTATGACGGCTATGGTCGCAGACGCGCAAGACGTGGTGGCGGTGGCATGTTCTTCCCTTCTGGTGGCTTTGGTGGCGGCGGAGGTGGTGGATTTGGCGGCGGCGGCTTTGGTGGCGGTGGTGGCTTCGGCGGATTCGGCGGTGGTGGATTTGGTGGCGGTGGTGCTGGTGGTGGCTGGTAAGACTTGAATGCTAAATGAGAAAAGGACGTCCAGATTATTTCTGAACGTCCTTTTTTTGTACCCTTTCTAAAATAGAATAGCTTCAATATCACTCAAAAGTTGATAGAAAAATTTCGCCTTTATATCATCGGAAAAGAATGTACCTGTATTTTGCAGGGCGACAATAGTGATGTCTTTATCAGCATTATAAAGCACAATTGCTCCTGAGCCAATTTGATTTCCAAAATGTCCATACCAGTCTTCTTCACTAATATTTACTTTCATTAATCCCATTCCATACCCTCCATATACTTCCCTTTCTTTTACGGCAAGCGGGACATCAAGAAAGTCTGTCATTAGTGATATGTCTGTTACCAAATCACCACTCGCCAAGGCTTGGATGAATATCTTTAAATCCTCAGCTGTTGTAATGACTCCATCCGAACCTCTCAAGCCAATAGTCAAATCAATTTGTATATCTGAATTATTTTCAATCTTACCGTCATTATATCTGTCCCAATAACTATCCGCTAAACCTAAAGGTATTTGATTTCTATTTTCTAAAAAATAGGTATCATTTAGATTTAGTGGCTCAAAAATTCTACTTTTTAATGCGTCAATATAATTCCCTTCAATTTCTTGAACAACTAATGTTAGTAATGAAAAATTCGCATCAGAATAGTGGAACTCTGTATCAACATCTGATAGTGGCTCAGTTTCATATACATATTCCAATAATTCTTCGATAGTATATGAAGTTGTTGGATTATTAAAGAAATCTGTAATAAAATCCACTTCAAATATATCTGGAATTCCTGTCCGTTGTTGTAATAAATTCTTGATACTTATTAAGTTTCCGTTAGGAATTTTATCAGTAATATCTGAACTGAGGTAAGTGGACAATTTATCGTCAAGATTAATCTTATTCTCCTCTACCAATTGCATAATCACTGTCGCAATATAAGTCTTGTATAGACTTGCAGTATGGTGAATATGACAAGGGTTCATCTTTATATCCTCCTCAATGCTGGCATAACCTGACGAGCCAATCCAAAGTCCATCTGCGGGATTATCAATTAAGATTGTCATGCCGACAAAACCGTCATTTGCATATTTGTCTGCTAAGTTTTGAAAGGAAGTAGCATTAGGATGTTCTTGAAAATTTATTGAGCACTCATTATCGTTTTCGGGTGTAATATACTCTTGCGAACACGATGTTAAAAACAGTACGGCAACGAGTATTGATGTTGTTATAGCTCTCATTATTTTTTGATTTTATAGGTGATTGTAATATTTGTTGTGGACTGTGGCATTATTGGAAAGTTCGCTAAATCAAAGTAGATTGTTTGGATAAAGAAATTATGATTTATTCCTATTCTAAATGGGTTTTTAGAATTTTTAGAGAAGTCGTAGCCTATGCCCGTTTTAATGCCTATTAGAGAAGCAAATGTGCCTTTATCTTTAACTTTCTGATAGCTATTATCATTTGTTTGCTCGTAAATATCTCTTGGGTGAAATTGGTCTAACATCCCTAAGCCTAAGCCTGTTTCGATGAATAAGCCCACCTTGTGCGTGTATCTATAGCCCAAATCAAGGTCTATCGTTATGGTGTTTCCGATAACTTTATTTCTAATCAATCCTAAATTGGAGGAGACAAATAGATGATGTTTTTGATTCTTATTTAATCCTCTTTCTGTTCCTACGGAAAAGTGCGGATTAAAGGCATTAAATGAATTTTGGTAAGGAAAGCCTACGGCGTGATTGCCAATAGCTATTTTGAGAGGAAATTTGGAGTATTCTATTGAACTATCATCCTGCGCTTGCATCAGATAAGAGCTTGATAGTGCCAATAGAATTAGTAAATACTTTCTTAGTGCTGCCATTTTACTTTTGTGTTTATTGATATAATATCACAAAAGTAAAGGGCTGTGTATTGAATTGAGTTACCCTATGGTAACTTAGCTATTTTGAACTAATTTCTTCCTTATTCGACTCAAACTCTGAGGCGTAATTCCTAAATAAGAAGCAATATGTTTTTGAGAAATCCTTTGTAGCCATTCAGGGTTATTTTTTATCAAATTCTGATACCTTTCTTCAGCGGTTAAGGTCATACTTTCAATCTGCTGTTTTTGTTTATCTGAATATGAGCTCTGTTCTCCTGCCAGAAACAACATACTTCCAATAGGTGTTTTCTTGAGTATTTCCATATTAGACTTACTGATGCGTAACACTTTAGAATCCTCCAAAGACACAATTTCTATAGGTGATGATTTTCCTGATAAGAGTGACATATCATCTCCAAAGAAGTTGTTTTCTAAAAATAAATCTGTACAGATAAAGTTATTCTCCTTCCAGACAAATAAACCAACAGAACCTTCCAATAAAAAATAACCATGCTTGGCTATTCCTTCAGATTGTTTAATGACTTCATTTTTCTTAAACTCAACCTCGTCACATAAGGATGCAAGTTTCTGCCACGACTCAATAGGTGCATTATAGTATTGGTCGAATGATTTTTTCAGTATTTCGGCAAGCATTTATTTGTGTTT
>CALDUB010000027.1 GCA_937923465.1 uncultured Saprospiraceae bacterium | reverse complement strand
AACAGGAAACCCAAGAGTCCTAAAGTAGAATTAAACCAGAAAATTCACTCTTCGAAGCTGAAATTTATCTTTAGCCATGACTATCAATATGTTACGTATTACAATTAACTAAACCTGATACGAATCCGACGCTTTGCTCGGATTGGCGTCAGGTTTATTATTTTTTAAAGCTTAATTATCTGATTATCAGTATTTTAAATTCGAATTGAAGTAGCTCTAAGGCTAAACTTCTCATTTAACTGTCGAAAAAAGAGCAATTTTTCATGTTTCACCTGTCCGCTTGCGGTCGTCTTGTACCTTTTTTGCGTAGCAAAAATTGTACACACGAAAGGTGAAACATGAAAAATATGCGTTTTCGACGACTTTTTGCTTCTTTTGGGGCGCATACCCTTTTGCTAACGCAAGCAAACCCAGAAAAGAAGAAGAAAAAATAGATAAGAAACTTCAACTTGAATTTTTTTAATTGAAAGTTAATGCTTTACATATTATCATAAAATAAACCTGACGCCTATCCGATTGATTCGGGAAGGGGCAAAAGGTCTTGTCAAGAATGTAGATTTATTTTTGATGCGTTCCTTAATTCTGCTTTAGGACTCTTGGGTTTCCCGTTCTGACTTGCTTTTTTTACCTCTTCCTTTGTCGCTACAAAAGAAGCAAAAGAGCATTCCCGATTAAAATACGGGACAGGCTAAAAACGCACATTTTAGACTTTTTACCTTTCGCTGATAAATTTTGCCTACGTCAAAAAGTATCGAAGGCGACTTTTCAACCCTTCGGGATTGAAAAGACAGGCAAAAAGTCTAAAATTGCTTATTTTTTGACATCCATTAACACTTAATAAAGTACAAAATAGAAGTATCCACTTTTGATGAATACATTATCGATGTGACTTCAACTTAGTTTTATAGATATTCAAACCTTAATTCTAGAGTCTTAATATAGAATTATGCAATTTCAAACATTAACTCAGTTCTTTGTCCTTGCTTAGATATTTCTATCATAAAAGGATTTTTTTCATAATACTCCATTAATTGAGCCTTAAAGTCTTCTTCATGGATTATATCTATTATTAATTCCTCCAATTCTTCATCCATTATTTCTAAATTGTAATTATATTCATCCAAATCACTTAGTGAATTTTCAAGTTTTTCGTAGTAATCTAAAAATTGAACAGCGACTCTATACCCTCTATCCATTCCAATTGCTTGGTCATCATTTTGGATATTTCCTATTAATCTTCCAAGGTCGTAAACCCATTTGTCTATGACTACTAAATTCCAGCTTTCACGGTCTTTTGATAGTTCTAATATTTTTAGAATTAACTGTTTAATTGCTTCTTTTTTGTCGAAAGTTCCGTCCAGTTTTGTATGATAATATTCGTCTGAATTTTTCCACTGAATTTTCATTTTTTATCTTTTAAAATCTAATTAATTATTTTACAACTGCCACTCTCAAATAAATATCTTCAGATAATCTCTCCTTTCACAAAACCGAAAGTTAACAAATCTTCATTTACCCACAATATTCAAACCTATTAATTTATCGAAATCATCCCCGTAGCTGTCGGACACTTACGGTTTGAAAAAGGCTAAATATAGAGAATTAAAAACTTAATTGTAGAACAGAAGAGTGTCTGATAGCGCGCAGAACTTACATAAAGTAAGTCCGCAAATAATCCCAAATCGATTGCCGACTAAAGAAGATAACTGCCAATATCGCTAAAAAAACGAAGAAGGCTGTCACCTTGAAGTTGCGTTTGTCACGCTTGTAACGTTCTTGAACAGTTTTAAAATTTCTCTTTCTGTTTTGGTAAGCCATATAAATGAAATCAGTTAATAATTTATTTCGGGTGCGAAAATACGTCTTTAGTCCACATAAAGAGAGAGAGGACGAAAATTTCTTTTCGCCCTCTCTCTTTTGTGTCTTTATCACCTTGGCAGCTGAAGCTACCAGCACCTGCTAGGCAGGCTCATTCTTATCATTCATCACAGCTACTTGATGGTTAATACTTTCTTGGTGAATAGCTTGTAAAACGCTCGCTACAAAACCATCACTCAAGCCGTGAACTTTCGACTGTACAACCGCCTTCTCCATGATTTCATTCCAGCGTGCTGGCTGTAATACAGAGATATTGTTTGACTTTTTATACTCTCCAATTTTCTCTGCGACTTTCATTCTATTGCCTAATAAGGTCAATAATTCGCTGTCCATTTCAGAAATTTGTCCACGTAAATGCTCTAAGGAAGAAGTGAATTCAACATCATCTGTTCCTTTTTTACGAACGATTAATTCACTTACTAATTTGCCAAAAACTGCTGGCGTAATTTGCTGCGCAGCATCTGACCAAGCTTCGTCTGGCGTCGGGTGAACCTCCGTCATAATACCGTCGAATTGCAAATCCAAAGCCTTCTGTGCTACATCTTGTAAAGTATCGCGACGTCCACAGATGTGGCTATTGTCACAGATAATCTCGATGTTTGGAAATTGACGTTTCAACTCAATTGGCAATTCCCAACGTGGAATATTACGGTATTGCGTCTTTCCGTGGTAACTAAATCCACGGTGAATAACACCAATTTTTGTGATACCTGCTTTGTAGATACGCTCAATCGCTCCCGCCCATAATCCCAAGTCTGGATTAATCGGATTTTTAATCAAAACAGGAATATCTGTTCCTTTCAGTGCATCTGCCACTTCTTGGACAGAGAAAGGATTTACGGTTGTACGTGCACCTAACCACAATACATCAATGCCATATTTCAATGCTTCAAAAACATGCTGCTTGTTCGCAACTTCCGTTGTAACTTTTAAGCCTGTCTCTTCTTTGACGCGCTTTAGCCAAGCCAAACCTTCTACTCCTACGCCTTCAAAAGAACCTGGACGTGTACGAGGTTTCCAGATACCTGAGCGAAAAAGGTCAATGTTTTGTTTTGCCAATTCACGGGCAGTTTGCATGACCTGTTCTTCCGTTTCGGCGCTACATGGACCTGCGATGACGATTGGTCTTTTCTTGTTATCGAAAATGGGTGATATATTCATTTCTTTTTAGTTATTGGTTATTGGTTATTAAGTTATTGATTATTGGTTATTGTGTTGTTAGTTACTTTCGAATGCGAGAACGAGAGTTCAGTTTGTGACGTCTATGAAAAAAAATTGCCCTGTTCTTCCTACATTTCTAAGAGATTAATAACACAATAACCATTAACGAATAACTAATAACCAACACTAGTTTAAAATCTTTTTAATTGAATTCGCCTCCTCTATCAACTTATAAAAAGTATCGAAATCCTTTTTAATCAGCAGACTACGAAAGCGTGATAATGTATTTATATGTTCGTCTAAAACGTCTAAGACGTTGTCACGATTTTGGCGAAAAATGGGAACCCACATATCTGGCGAACTCTTCGCCAAACGTACTGTAGAACCAAATCCACTACTCGCCAATTCTAATATTTTGTCTTCATCTGCTTCTTTTTCTAACACGGTTAGTGCTAAAGCAAAAGAAGAAATGTGCGAGATATGTGAAATGTAAGCAGTGTGTACATCATGCGCTTTTGCATCTAATCGCGCGATACGCATCGGAATGCTTTTATACAATGCTTCAGTCTTTTCTAAAGCATCTTTGTCGCTGTCTTCAGCGTCACAAATGACAGTATATTTATTATCAAATAGCTTTGGTATCGCTGCATCAATGCCAGAAAATTCTGTTCCTGCCATGGGGTGCGTTGCGACATACCTTCCTCTATTTTTATGATTTTTCAACTCTGCTAAAAGCGTTTCTTTCGTTGAGCCAACATCCAAAACGACTTGCTTGTCTACTTTATCTAAAATCTGCGGCAACACTATTTTCATCACATCTACAGGCGTAGCGACTACTATAAAATCTACTTTTGCTATCGCTTCGTCCAAGGGTAATGCTTCGTCAATAATGCGGCGACGTAAGGCTTTGTCCTCGCTCTCAGAATTTTTGTCTACTCCGATTATCGTTTTGGCAAATCCATTTTCTTTAAGCGTTATCGCTAAAGAACCGCCGATTAATCCTAATCCTACTATTGCTATTCTCATTTTAATTGACAGTTGTCGGTTCTTCGTTGACAGCCTTAATTTGCGCCGTCTTTATTCTTTTTATAGCTTCTTTGAATACTTCT
Organism: uncultured Saprospiraceae bacterium; assembly: GCA_937923465.1. Taxonomy (GTDB): domain Bacteria; phylum Bacteroidota; class Bacteroidia; order Chitinophagales; family Saprospiraceae; genus JAHDCG01. The sequence goes on along the minus strand of CALDUB010000027.1, from coordinate 7,812 downwards.
TTTTTAGAACAGAGAGAGACGCGAATGTATTGGTCTCCGTTGCTTCCAAAAATGCCTCCAGGCGTTATAAAAACGTAAGTGTTTTCTAAAACCTCATCTGACAATTCGAAACCTGTTTGATAACCTTCTGGGATTTTTGCCCAAACAAACATGCCTACTTGGTCTTTATCAAACTGACAATCCAACAAGTCTAGTAGCTCGAATACAGTTTCCCGACGTTCACGATAGGTCACATTTAAGCTATCGTACCATGATTTCGGATTTTGCAATGCCGTTGCCGCTGCCAGTTGTAATGGCTTGAACATTCCGCTGTCCATATTACTTTTAAAGCGTAAAATGGTCTGGAGGTATTCTGCCTTTCCTGCTAAAACTCCGACGCGCCAACCTGCCATATTGTGACTTTTGCTTAAAGAATTTAACTCTAATGCAGTGTCTTTTGCGCCTTCAACTGATAGAATACTCAGCGGTTCTTCATTCAAAATGAAAGAATACGGATTGTCATTGACAATGAGAATGTTATGCGCTTTACCAAAGGCAATTATCTTTTTAAAAAATGCTTTGGTCGCGCGCGTCCCCGTTGGCATATTGGGATAGTTGAGCCACATGATTTTTACTTTTGACAAATCTTTTTTTGCCAAGGCTTCCAAATCTGGAAACCAATCATTTTCTTCCTTTAAATCATAATCAACAATCGTCGCTCCTGTCAAATTAGCTACTGCACGATATGCTGGATAGCCTGGATTTGGTACTAAAACCTCGTCTCCTGCTTCTAAATAAGTCATCGAAATATGCATGATGCCTTCTTTTGAGCCAATTAGCGGAAGTACTTCGTTTGTTGGGTTTAAATCTACATCGTAGTGCTTTTTGTACCAGTTTGAAAAAGCTGTCCGCAGTTCGATTAAGCCAGAATAACTTTGATACGCGTGGTTATTTTCTTTTGCACTTTCTTCTGTCAAAGTGTCTAAAACGGCTTGAGACGGTGGCAAATCTGGGCTACCTATTCCCAAGTTTAGGACATCTTTTCCAGCTGCGCGTAGCTCTGCTATCTCGCGTAATTTGCGTGAGAAGTAGTATTCTTTGACTTCGCCTAAGCGGGATGCGTTTTTTATCATTAGTTGTTAGTTCTTAATGACCTAATATTTCAGGTCAGAATGGGTGCAAGTCAGAACAAGTATAAGTCAGGGCAGAAAATCCTGTCATCTTGTTAATCCTCTCTAAAAAAATTATCTCTAATACTCAAGATGCTCCCCTTTCCGATAAGCACCTAGCACTTTAAAATCAGCGGTCAATGGTTTCAAGGCATCAATTGATTGCTGCCAATCTAAATGCTCGCCTAAAGTAAAATCTACAAAAAAGCGATATTCCCACTGTTTTCCAGCGATTGGCGTGGACTGAATTTTTGTTAAATTCATATTATATGCCGCCATGATTGTCAAGACTTTTTGCAAACTTCCAACATCATGCGAAACAGCAAAACTCACAGAAACTTTATTGATATTTTCTACCTCTTCTAATCCCTCATTTCGACGTAAAACTAAAAAGCGCGTATAGTTCAATTTATTCGTCTCAATGGCTGGAGCGATGATTTCTAAATTATATAAATCAGCTGCCAAAGTACTTGCGATAGCACCTACCGTTTGTAAGTTTTCATCTTCAATCTGTTTTGCGCTCAAAGCTGTATCTACTGTTTCCACCAAACGAATGTGTGGGTGCTTTCTAAAAAAGTCTCGACACTGCGCTATTGCCATAGGATGAGACCGTACTTCGGTTAAATCCTCTATTTTTTTGCCTGGCAGTGTCATTAAATTTTGCTTAATCCGAAGATAAACTTCCCCAACGATGCTAAAATTTCCGTCGTAAAGCAATCTATAATTGTACATCAAACTCCCCTCTAGAGAATTTTCAATCGCCATGAGCGCCGTATCTGTCTCACTATTATCTACCATGCGCACCAAATCATCAAAAGTATGTGCAGGCACAATATCCAAATCTTCTCCGCTAAAGTAGAGACGCGAAGCAATTTCATGAAATGCTCCTGGATAACCTTGAATGGCTACACTCAATGCAGTCTCTGCTTTTTTCTCTGATATAATTTCCTGTGTCATGGCAAGTAAATTTGTCCTAAAATAGGAAAAGCCCCGCTGACCGCGAGGCTTTCTATTTTATATTTTCAACATTTGATTGAATAGCAAAAAATAGCTGCCTCTTACGGTGTTCCGTAAAAGTAAAAGCTAAAAAAATAAAAGTTGCTGCTATTCAATTTCATGATAAATTCGTTCGTATTCTTTTGTAATTATCTATAACTACCCTACAAACATAAAGGAATATTTTAGAGAAATCAAAATTCTCTTCATTATTTATCTTCTAAAAGACTTATTGATTACGATTTGTAAAACACTTATCGAGACTCAAATCTGTTTCGCTATGACCGAAAGAAGAGTAAATTCGATGTAAATATCATATTTTTTCTTAATTTTGCATTCCTTACAAAAATAGCTGTTTATACCCTCTGTTTGGTCTTACACATCCCAATTTCAAACAATTATTCTTGTGAGAGGAGAAAGCTTCCCCATTTTAGGGCTTATTAGACTTTATGAATGAGGTTGAGCGAATTTAAACTCACTCAACCTCATTCATAAAGTCTATTCTAACAAATTTTCATTTTACACAAATTTCGGATTTCAAAACATTTCTGCTGTTCAATGCGGATAAGAGTTCTGCGCATATGCGTTTATGTTCTCTCTCCACACTGTGAGAAATACCCCCCTTTCTTGTTCCATTGACAGTACTGTCGATGGCGGCATAAGGCTTTTTTTCAGTTTTCTGAAAGAAGTGTTAGGCTGACCGTCGATTTTTTTGTTCTCCGCCAAATCCTTTCACAGGACTTGGCGGAGAACTATTTTTTTCACTAAAAACTACATCTCACTCAAACGCCTTTTTACATCTTCTATGATTTCTTTCTGATTATCAATATCGCCTTTTGCTTTATCTTGACTTTCAAGATTGGTGACAATATTAGCCTCTGCTCGTTTGATACGTTCTTTTGCTTGCTCAATTTCACGCTCGTAAGACACTTTATCTCGCTCTAATTTTGTTAAATCGTTCGTCAGTTGCTTCATTTCTTTTTCCTCTTCTATCAACTCTAGTTTTATCTTTTCTTTGGTGACAAACAGTGCAAACCGCATAAGAAATTTCTCTGCTTCGACGTATTTACCACTATCTCCATTAGAAGACAAATATCCTTCCCCTTCTCCTAAATCAAACCATACAATATTAACTGTCGTTGAACCTACTTGGTCCAGTCGTGCATACACATCTACTCCACCAGAACCACCAATCGCAGTAATATCCGCAGCCGTGGACAACAACTCATCACTTCCTTTTACTCTTTTGGGTTTCGCATCATAATCTTTCATGTAGCTCGTCCACCATTTTTTAACAAGGCGTTCCTCTGAGTCTGGTAATTCTAAAACTAAGGCATTATTCATCCCTTTAATCATGCTCCGCGACTCTTCCGAGATTTGAGCTTGTAAAAAAAATGGAAAAATTAAAAGTAGAAAAAGTAGATTTGCTCGTTTCATGACGGTATTTTTTAAGAAAATAACTTAAAATCAAGGTAAATTTAGAAAAAATCATGCAAGATTTTTCATATTAACTAAAATTTGCATATTTTTTGCATAGATATAAAAGGGATTGTTGTTTCTATCCCCGAAAATCGCACGAAATAAATGACCTTTTTTTTGAGACATTAGACTTTTAGCTTTAGCCTGTCTAATAAAGACTCACTTTTTTACAAGGGTCACGCAAATTATTGTCTAATGAGAAAACAAATACTATTCACTTTTTGCTGCCTCCTCCTACAAATCTTTGCTTTTGGGCAGTCGAAAGCACTGTCAAAAGCGGATAAGCTATATAAAGCAAAAAGCTACACGGAAGCTGCTAAATTTTACGAAATTGCTCTAGAAGAAAAAGCTTCTTTGAGTGTTAAAACGAAATTAGCCAATTGCTATCGTGTCAATAACCGCATGGAAAAGGCGGAAAAACTATACGCTGAAATTACGACCAAAGAAAAAGCAAAATCAAAAACCTACTTTTACTACGGCGAGGCGCTCATGAGTAATGGTAAGTATGATGAAGCTAAAAAATGGTTTGCATTATACGAAAAAGAAAAGCCAGATGATGAGCAAGCACGCCTGATGATAGAAGCTTGCGATTATGTCAAATCCATCAAACCTTACTTTCCTAATGTAGAGACCCAAGAATTCATTCACAACAGTAATGCGGATGACAGCACGCCTGTCATGTGGGGCGACAAGCTGGTTTTCTCCTCTGACCGTTCACAAAAAATGTCTAAAAAATCAGGATGGACAGGGCGTAGTTTCATTAATCTTTTCTACAGTACTCAGACAGATACAGCATTTACAGAGCCTAAGGTCTTCTCAGGAAAATTGGTGGCGTCTAATAAGAATATCGGCAATCCGACTTTCGTCGATAGCACACGCATTTTCTTTACAAAGAATGGCGTGGAATTAAGCAAGAGAAATGTTTACAACTTATCTCTATTTACAGCGGAAAATGCTGGTGGTAATCGCTGGAAAAATATAGAAATCCTGCCTTTTTCTTCTAAAGAATATAACTTCATGCACCCTGCCGTCTCTGCGGATGGTAAATTCTTATATTTTGTTTCTGACAAAGGAGGCGGAGAAGGTGGTACGGATATATGGGTGAGTAAGCGCACAAAAGACGGTTGGAGTAGAACGAAAAATCTCGGTTTAAATGTCAATACCGCAGCAAATGAAGGTTATCCGTTCATTGACAAAAATGGTAAACTTTACTTTTGCTCGAAGGGGCATCCTGGCTATGGCGGTTTCGATATTTTCATGACAGAACAAGACGAAAATGGAGATTGGAAAAAACCGATTAATCTCGGCAGTCCAATCAATAGTCCGCGCGATGATATTTCAATTTTCATTGATAAAAAGGCAGGTAAAGGAATGTTTACTTCTAATCGTAGCGGCGGCGATGATGATATTTATCTATTTGAAATTTTGGACGGTCCTCGAAAAAAGAAAGAAGAAATTACAACTCTTCCTGTGCTCGCAAAGACCGAAACTATCGTCAAAGAGAAAGAAATTATCAAAGAAACTCCTGCAAAAGAGAAAGTTGTAGTCGCTGTGAAAGAAACGAAAAAGGTAAAGGAGCCTAAAGTCAAGAAAGAAAAAAAGAAGAAAGTTGTTGACGATATCCAGCAAGAAGAAGTTGCTGAATCGGCTGTTATATCTATCGTAGAGGAAATTCCTTCAGAAACTGTGAAGGAAACAAAAGTAGAAACTCCCGTAGAAAAGAAAACTGTGACAACGGTTAAAGAAAAGAAAAAGGCAAAAGAGCCTAAGGTAAAAAAAGAAAAAAAGAAGAAAATTGTCGAAGATATCAAGCAAGAAGAAGTTACTGAATCAGTAGCTGTTATTTCTACAGTAGAAGAAACTACCTCGAAAGCAGTTCAGGAAATAGAAACTCCAGAAGGAGAAATTTTGGAGTCTGATAAAAAAATAAAAGAGCCTAAAGTCAAGGTCAAAAAAGAGAAAAATAAAGTTAAGAAAGAGAAAGTTTTAGTAGAAGATAAACAAGTTGATTTAGAACCTTCGATTATTCCTGAAACACCTGTAGCTATTGATATTCAGACAAACAAGGAAGTGAAAAAAAAATCCGATTTGCCTGACTTCTATTATTTATCTGAAATAGCAAAAATGACAAATGACGATAAGATTCAAGCAAAGCAAGTTTTTCGTTTAGAGGACGTAAAGTATGATTTTGAAGTCTATCAAGTTACCCCTGAAGTCGCTAAACAATTAGACATTATCGCTGACTTTTTGACGAAAAATGAAAATATAAAAGTTGAAATCGGCGCACATACGGAAAGTAAAGGAAATGATAAAAATAACCTTATCTTGTCGCGCTATCGGGCACAAGCTGCCGTTGCCTACTTAAAAAAGCAAGATATTGACAAATCTCGCTTGTCTTATAAAGGCTACGGCGAAAAGGAAATTTTAAATCATTGTGTGAATGACGCGGCTTGTAGCACGAAAGAGCATGCGTACAATCAGCGTTTAGAAATGAAGATATTGGAAAATTAGAAAAGAGGTGAGAGTTCTTGTTACAAGTGTCAGACACTACTTTTTGCTTAATTTTTGGTAATTATTAATTTTTTCTTCTTCGATTTGGTTTAAGTGTCCGACACTAACTAAAGTATAGCAGATGATTAAAATGACAGCTTTGTATTTCTCGATAGTATTACAATTTTTTGGAATGCCGAATTGTGAACAATTCTCCGAAAAAAGCATTTTACAAACGACAGTTCAAATCGAAGAACTCTACAACTTTTCAATCATACAACTTTTACAACCTTTTCAACCTTTAATGATGAGCCGCTTAAAAAAATGTCCTTCTTCTCCTAATTGTGTTTGTACGATTGATGCAGAAGTTGATAAAAAGAAAATGGACGCCTTGTCTTATTCTGGTAGTTTGGCTGACGCAAAAACTGCTCTAAAAGAGCTAGTTGCAGCGATGAAGAACACGCAATTACAAGCGGAAGAGGCAGATTATCTGCACTTCACATTTAAGACTTCTCTTGGTGGATTTATTGATGATGTGGAATTTGAATTTGATGATGCGAACAAGAAGATTAATTTCCGTTCGGCGTCGAGAGTTGGCTATTCGGATATGGGTGCGAATAAGCGTCGCATGAAGAAAGTAGGGAAAGCTTGGGCGAAACGATAAGAAACTTACCAAGGATTTCTCCGCAAAAAAAAAGGTCTTGTCATTTGACAAGACCTTTTTTTTTTGCGCTTACTCTAATGCCGTCTCACAGCGGCGTATCATTCCTTTGACCTGTGAAAAGTCCTTATAATATTGCGCCTGTTTGAAATCTTTTAAAGCTGCTTTGTATTGCTGGACATTGTAGTCGTCCATGCCCGCCGAGAAGAACTGACGATAGCATAAGTCGCGCGTCGCTTCTAGCTTTCCTCTAATCTCAGATGTTGGGTCAATCGCTTTGGCTTGCTTGTAAATCTCGTAAGCATTTACATAGTCTTTTGCAGCGAAGGCTTTATCTCCTTTTTTTCTGTAGGAAATATACACGGCACGACTGTCCACACTTTCATCTGGGAAAGTCGGTCTGACTGGCGTTATTCCTTCTGATTTATCTTCCTTTTCTTCTTCTGGCTCGAGTGAAATCTCTGGTTCTTTAACTGGTGGTCGTGTTGTATTTTGTCTTGGCTTTTCTATTATTTTCTCTTCAGGTTTCGTTGTCGGGACATTGGTGATTACTTCTTCTTTTGCGGCGTTTCGTTTGCGCATGATTTCTACGCGTTCCAACCATTTATCTGATTCTGTTTTGTCTGTGCAAGCGTCTTTTGCTGTGATAAAAATACGCTCTGCTTTGTCTAAATCTCCATCTTTAAAGGCTATTTTTCCTTCATCAATAGTTTGGATGCAGATATCTATTGTTGGAATAACTTCGGGTTGCGGCTGTGGTTCTTCTTCTCCACTCATCAAGAAAAAAGCCAATGCGCCTATAATTCCTACTCCTAAAATGCCTAGAAGTATCTTATTGAAATTATTAGTAGGTGGATTGGTAACTTCGACCGTTTTGGTGACAGTAGGTATTGGCTTTGCTTCGTTTGGATTGTTGTTTTCAATCAAACGCGTCAATTTCAACATCTTGTCAATTAGCAAATTCCGATTGGTTTCGGCTTGGATTGGTGTGAGGAATCCGCTGCGGGTTTCGTTGGTGAGCTTGGTGTAGTCTTGATT
>CALDUB010000026.1 GCA_937923465.1 uncultured Saprospiraceae bacterium | reverse complement strand
AGAAGCTGTTTGAGTTTAAGTATTTTTATATGTGAGAGAATATTTTTCGTTTATTTTGGCTTTTAAAACCGCCAATACCCTGCGGTCTTTAAGGATTTTAAAAGTGAAAATAGGCGGAAAATTGTCCTCACATATAGAATTAGTTAAATTCAAACAACTTCTAAAAGAATTAGAACTTCGGACACAAGACCAATTCATTCTCATAATCTCCCAAATACGCAATCGAAATCTCAAAAGCAGAGCGACGATTAGCATTTGCAAAGGAGCCAATATGAGCATCATAACTAAAGCCCAATAACACATTATCATACTCAATACCCATCATGACAACTGCCGAGTCAAAACCTACCGCGTTTTCTACATCAGATAAAAAACGTCCATAAGTACCTATTTGTATTGCTGTTCCATTATATGCGCTCAACAAAAAACGATAGTTGAAACCTGCATCTGACCTAAAGTTTCCGCCATGCAACTCTACGACTGCTCTCGGCATTAACTGAAATTTCTGAGTGACAGGAAATCTAACATTCAATTGAGCAGAGTACTTACGCGGCAAAAAACTTTCGTAAGGGTCCGTCTCTTCTTCATCATCAAACCTGTAGAAAGAAATACTTGGTTCTAGAGTATGGTGCAAGGTAGCACCTGCAAAAATGGATATTTTATTTGTAGGATTTGCACTAAAATTTAATCCAACTGCCAAGTCAGAAAAGGCAACATTATTTTCTGGTAAGTCCTCATTCGTGCTAAATACATAACCTGTCGTCCCGTTAAATTGGTCAGAAAAAGTCAAACCGCCATAGTTAATCGTTCTTTGGTTCATACCAAATTGGACACCGAGAGAGAGGTAAGCACTATTTTGAGGATTTAAAGATTTGTGGTAGGCAGTCGATATATTAATCTGATTAGCCGAGTAGTCGTACTCCCCCATTCTATCCGTCAAAAACAAAATTCCCACACCAATATTATCTTTAGACGCAGACTTAAATTTGCTTGGCGTAAAACGCAAATCAGTAGAGACAGCATAGGTGCTAAATTGACTTTCTAAGGTTTTTCTATATTGGTCACGATAAATACCTGACACTCGAAATCTACCATTAAAAGCGCCTGTCAAAGCAGGATTTAATGTCATCGGCGCAGCATAAAACTGACTAAAGAACGGGTCTTGTGCTTGCGCAGAAGTCAAGAATAAAAGGCATACAAAAAGGGAAAGAAATTTTCTCATTTATCGTTACTTAGTTGAAATCGGCTGATGTTTGATAATAAAAATCGCGCAAAGATAACAAAGGGAAATTGTCTGGAACGTTATTCTACGGAAAAATTTATTCGTATCTTTAATTACCTGATTTTGAGCGTGTTCTATAGAAGACGAACCAACGATTTGTCTTTTATAAAATATATTTTCACTATTTTTAATAATCTTTAGCGCATTTCAAACGATATTCGCTTAGAAATATTATTTTTGCTTCGCTTGTTAATTCCTCTAGAGCAAAATATGTTCGAAATTGAACATTTATACCTCTACAAGGGCAAGCAGTTTGCCAAAATCGCAAGATAAACCACGCAGATATGAATTTTGCAGTATGTCCGCTAAGTATTGTTCCTGTCAGGGCTTCGCCCGTTGACAAAAGTGAGATGCTCACCCAGCTATTATTTGGTGAGTGTGTGGAAATCATACACCATAAAGGCAAACAATGGCTCAAAGTCCGCTGTCTAAGCGACAATACTATTGGTTGGGTAAGTACAAATCAACTACAAGCCATCACGCCTTCTGAGCAAGAAATATTTCGTGATTTTTTCGCATTTTCCTTAGAGTTTATTCATCCCATCATGAGTGTGGATATGTCGCGCCCCATTACGATTGGTGCACGTCTTCCTGATTTTGACGGTATCCGTTGCACACTTGGCGAGAAAGATTATACATTTAGTGGACAGGCTGTTTTTCCAAAGGATTTAACGCCTTCCGCAGAATTAATCATCAAGTTTGCACGTAGATATCTACATGCGCCCTACCTCTCTGGCGGTCGGTCTCCTTTTGGAATTGATGCTGGAGCACTGGTACAGTTGATATTTAGTTTTGTGGGGATTGTTTTATATCGTTATCCAGAACAACAAGTACAACAAGGCCGAACGGTTGATTTTGTGCAACAAGCTCAACCTGGAGATATTGCTTTTTTCCAAACTAAAAATGGAAATATCACGCATACAGGTATTCTTTTGCCCGATAGTAAGATTATACATTCTTATGGTCAAGTGCGTATCGACCGTATTGACCATTATGGCATTTATAATGAGGATTTGAAAAAATATACGCACAAATTAAGAATTGTCCGTAGATTTTTAGAAAAGATGCCAGAGCGTTTGCCAGAAGTCATGGAGGAAGATATCATACCTGAAAATCAGATTGGCTTGTTCTAGATGTGCACACCAAAATTTGCTAGGTAAAACAAATTCTAACATTTTTTAATTACTATGAAGAAAATCACAACTCTACTTTTCTTATTCTTACCCACCTTTCTACTGTTTGCCCAAAACGGATACAATACAACGACTGGTGCCCGCGGCTTGTCCATGGCAGAAGCAAGTATTGGCTACAAAAATATTGATGCGGCATTTTCTAATCAAGCAGGTTTGGCGAATTTAACAGCTTTTGCGGCTTCCGTCACTGGAGAAAGACGTTTTGCTTTAAATGAATTAAGCACGCTAGCGGCGGCGGCGGCTTATCCTACTATCGCTGGAACATTTGCATTTCATGTGCAGTATTATGGTTTTCAAGATTATAACGAGCAAAAAGTAGGCTTAGCTTACGCCCGAAAATTGGGAGAACGATTTTCAGCAGGCGCACAAATTAGCTATCTGAGAACAAATATTCCTTTTTATGGAAATAGTGGTTTGCCTGTAGCCGAAATAGGTATACAAGCAGCAGTCGCAAAAAATATTTTGGTGAGCACCCACTTAGTGAGTCCCTTTCGTTCAGAAATCACAGAAGGTGAAAATCTACCGACAATTCTTCGTATTGGTATGACTTGGACAGCTTCAGAAAAAGTTGCTTTAACCGCACAAGTAGATAAGGATATTGACTTTGACGCTCGGGTTAGAGCTGGTTTAGACTATATGGTGAGCGAGATTATTCATCTTCGTGTAGGAGTTGCTTCTAATCCTACACAACTTGGTGTTGGCTTTGGTTTGGAAATGAAAAACGGCTTGGCACTTGATTTTGCTTCAGGCTACAATCAACTTTTAGGTTTTACGCCAGGTGTTGGAGTAAAGTACGAATTGAGTGAGAAGTAAACTTATAAACAAGTCAAATAACAAAATAACTTAATGAAAATACTCATAGTTTCAGCGACTCCATTCGAAATCGCACCACTCTCTCTTCATCTCAATGAAAATTTCAATAAAGTAAACGAGACCCTTTACCAAAAGGGCGCTTTGCA
>CALDUB010000025.1 GCA_937923465.1 uncultured Saprospiraceae bacterium | reverse complement strand
AACCATAAACACTGTTAATGCGCTTTTGCGAAGCAAATTCAAATACCTCTAAAGGCGAAGCGGCATTCGATAATTTAAAAATACCAGGTTGCGCTAAAGATAATGCTTGTGTCTGTGCCGTTGATGCTGTTTGGTCTAATCGATTGCCACCTACAGATAAATCAAATCCTATATCGCCTAAATTTTCGCGGTAGTTTAATAAGAAATCTGTATTGATTTCGCGGTAAAAAACATCGTGTTCAGCATAGGCGCCATTTCTAAAACGGTTCGTACTATATGCACGTCTAAATTGACGTTTCTCATTAGAATAATCTGTTCCAGTACGGATTGTTGCGCTTAATTTGTCTGTAAAATCATACGTAGCAGCAATGTTTCCATAGATTCGGTCGCGATTAAATGAGTTGCGATTTTCCAATAAAATGAAATACGGATTATCGAAAAAAGTGTAATTGAATGCATACTGCTGTACGCCTTCTAAACCTGGTTGCCAGTAATCACGCAAGTTTTCGGTATCCAGAGAACGTGGTCCCCAAGCGACAAGCGAGTAATTGATATTTTCAGAACCATAACCACCAGACGGGCGATTGTCACTTTGAGATTTGACATAATTGACAGAAGACCGAACAGTTAATTTATCTATAGGTCGGAAAGTCAAATTTGTACCAACTGTTTGGCGATTCAAATTAACACCTGGAATGATAGATTTGCTACGCATATCGGTCAAAGACAAACGAAAATTTCCTTTATCAAAACCAGAAGAAATAGCAATATTATTAATTGATGTGATTCCTGTTTGGTAAAAATCCTTTAAGTTATCAGGATGAGAGTCAAATGCTGTTGGTGTAATTGGCGCACCTCCGTGAACGGCTACATCGCCACCACGTACTTGTGTGCCGTCAGCTAAAGTGACAGGACTATCAAATTGCGCAACTAAATTTCCAGCATCTAAAGCTGGTCCCCAACTATATGTGATATTATCATTTATACCTGCCCCCAGTCCATCTACAAACTCAAATTCGCCCGAATTTCCTTGCCCATAGTTATTTTGAAACTCCGGTAATTGAAAAGCTGATTCTGATAAAGTCGTAGAGTTAAAGCTAATACCCAGTCCTTTTTGTTCAGTACCGTCTTTAGTTGTGATAATGATAACACCGTTAGAGGCACGTGTTCCGTAAAGCGCAGCCGCACTTGGACCTTTCAATACAGAAACGGAGGCTATATCATCTGGATTTACTTCCATAGCTCCATTTCCAAAATCAACTTCTTGAAATCCAGCAGCGGCATCCGATGTAAAGTTTACGTTTGAGTTATTATTAATCGGCGTACCGTCTACTACAAAAAGTGGATTATTGTTTGTGAAGGAAGCTTCGCCACGAATGGTAATTTTTGAAGTTGAGCCAACTCCCGTTGCGCCTTGATTGACACTCACTCCAGCCACACGACCAGCAAGGTTATCAACAAAATTTGGAGATTTAACTTCCGAAACTTCTTTTGCATTCAGACTTTGCACAGCATACCCCAAGTCTTTTGATTGACGTTCTAAGCCAAGTGCCGTGACAACAATTTCACTAAGCAATTCAGAAGACTCACTTAAAGTTATTTCTAAATTTCGACGACCATTCAAGGTTTCTTCTCGCTCTGTATAGCCAACATAGCTAAATATTAAGATAGAATTTTCATCTGTCACTTTCAATAAAAAAGTACCGTCTATCTCTGTAGTCGTACCTATTGAAGTACCTTTTTCTCGAATGCTGACACCGGGAAGTGATTCTTGGCTAGCATTATCTCTTACTGTTCCCTTGACAGTAATGCTTTGAGCAAGCAAGACATTAATCATTAAGCAAAACATGCTTAACAGGTAGAATTTTTTCATTTATGTGCGTTGTTATGTTTGGTAAGGAATACACTATTAAACTTAACTCATTTGCAGACTTAAGTTTATAATGCCCCCAATAACCATATTGAGAGACAGTCAGCATTAACCAACAGACTGAAATATTATTTTATGAAGGAAAGTACAGCTATAACTGTTGGTATTGCGGGGGTCCGCGTAGTTGGGCGATTCTTATAAAATTGCCCGAAAAAAGAAAATCTGTATATGTAGAAATTGCCGATTGAAAAGACGCAACAATGCGTATTAATTCTTGACGTAATTTATTTTTAGTGCGTTTTAGAAAATACCTAAAATCGCTTTCATTATCAATATCTTGCAAAAAAGCCAAGCGCTCAAAGGCGCAAGCATTTTCATTTGCATATTTTTCAAAGTCTTCTTGTAAAGTTTTCTTTTCCCAAGCTAAGTCAATAAATGCTTCCCGAGAATAAGCCGATTTAGCCATTCCTAACAGATACAAACCGCCATCAGGCGCAGGTCCAAAAACCAAGTTTGATTTTTCTAAAAGAGCAGAAGTAAAGAGGAAATCTGTAGAGCAGATTTGAGGACAATCATTCCCAATGATAATGACATTCTCATAGCCTTTGGCGTAAATAGATTCGACAGCATTAGCAAGGCGTTCGCCAAAAGAATGTCCAATTTGTTCGGTATCAAAAATAGGGAAGACAGGGAAACCGCTTTTTTGTGCAGTAGAAATACTGTGTTGAATGAGTTTTTCCGCAATAGCAGCATTGCCTTCTTGGTTCACTTGCGAACTGAAGGTTTTTACGAGTGACTCCTTTTGATGAGTACGTGTAAAAATGAGAATAGCTGTACTAAGTTGGTTTGTCATTTAAATGATTATCACTACAAAAGAATTGCAAGTTTACGCCATGATTTTTATATCCAGCGTCCTAGTGAATACATTTTAGAAGATTTACGATAAAAGAGGACTCTTTGGTTTTCAAGATTACCATTCTGTTTTTGCCAACATTAATTCTTTTCCGTCAGCAGACGACAGGCGATGAATAAAAATATTTTCTTCAATCTGTTCAACTGCCGAACTTACGATTTCTCCTAATCGACATTCTGCTCGATACAAAATGTCAAGTTTTTTGATTTGATTTTTCAATAAAAAAACACTTGGAATAGCTTCCAACATCCATTTTAAGTAAGTGACATTACTCAAATGATTATTAAAGTCTAGGTCAAAATAGTTGACCTCAAATTTCTTTAAGTAGGTCTCCTCTCCAAATTCAAAATTTAGCTTTAAAGAAGGTCGAGGCAAACCGACTTCTGCATTCTGCTCCATATCTTTTACCAATACTTTTATGAAATCAGGAATGCGGGTCATTCTGCGTTTTTCAATATCCATTAAAAGCCATGTCGAAGCAGACTGACAAATGAGGTCTCCATTGTCTGAAAAAACTTTATAATCTCGATAAGTAAAGAATTTTTCAAAACCAGTTGGATAGGTGACAATTTTTATTTTTTCTCCGAAAATAGGAAGGCGATTTATTGTCATATTTTTGCGCATCAAAACCCACGATATTTTGTGCGGTTCTAAATCCCAAATGGACAGCTTAATATCTATGACATTTTGCATTGCAGTCTCTTGCATCAATTGTACGATAGCGGGTAAAGTGGCTCTTTTTGTACTATCAATTTCGAAAGTTCGGATGCGAAAATCTTCTTGATAGCCGAAGGGCGGGACAATTATTTTCATAAATAAGACAATGAAATTAAATTATTTTAAAATATGAACGGCATCATCCAATGATTAGATTTAATATGAACGATTTATTTTACCACAACATAGGTAAAATGCATTCTCTTTTGCCTTAAATCAAGCATCTTTTTATCTCTTTTCTTATCTTTGCGCCTGATTTGAAAAACCGCAACGGAAATTTTCCTGTAGAACAATATCCGACGCTCTATTTTTTTATACGTGTACATCCTTTTCAGCCATGCAAATTAAGGTGAAAATAATTTTCACTTTTTGCTTTTTTAATGAATAGCTGCACAAAAATAATTTAATACAATGCCGTATTTATTTACATCGGAGTCCGTATCGGAAGGACATCCAGATAAGGTTGCTGACCAGATTTCAGATGCTTTGGTTGACCACTTTATTGCTTTTGACCCAAAATCAAAAGTAGCTTGTGAAACTCTCGTTACTACAGGACAGGTTGTTTTAGCTGGTGAAGTTAAATCTAAAACCTACTTAGACGTACAACAAATTGCACGCGACGTTATCGAACGTATCGGATACACAAAATCTGAGTACATGTTCGAAGCAAAATCTTGTGGTGTTTTATCTGCTATTCATGAGCAGTCTCCAGAAATCAACCAAGGTGTAGAACGTGCAAACCCAGAAGACCAGGGTGCAGGTGACCAAGGAATGATGTTTGGTTACGCAACTGATGAGACAGATAACTACATGCCTTTGGCTTTAGATTTATCTCACAAAATCTTGCAAGTAATGGCCGATATCCGCAAAGCGGGTAAAGAGATGAAGTACTTGCGTCCAGATAGTAAGTCACAAGTAACTATCGAATATGGCGACAACCACAAGCCAATTCGTATTGATACAATCGTAGTTAGTACACAACACGACGATTTTGATAAAGATGCTAAGATGTTAGCGAAAATCAAGAAAGACGTTATCAACATCGTAATTCCTCGTGTAAAGAAATTGTGCAACAAAAAAGTACAAAAACTTTTCAATGATAAAATTACTTTTCATGTGAACCCAACAGGTAAGTTCGTTATCGGTGGACCTCACGGTGATACTGGTTTGACTGGTCGTAAGATCATCGTTGATACTTACGGTGGTAAAGGAGCTCACGGTGGTGGTGCTTTCTCTGGTAAAGACCCAAGTAAAGTTGACCGTTCTGCTGCTTATGCGACGCGTCACATTGCTAAAAACATGGTTGCTGCTGGTATCTGTGAAGAAATCTTAGTACAGGTAAGTTACGCTATCGGTGTAGCAAAACCAACTAATATTTATGTGGATACTTATGGTACTGCTAAAGTAAAAATGAACGACGGTAAAATCGCAAAAATCGTTAACGAAGTATTTGATATGCGTCCTTACGCTATTGAAACTCGTTTGAACTTGCGTACGCCGATTTATTCTGAATCTGCTGCTTACGGTCACATGGGACGTGAGTCTGAGAAGAAAACAGTTTCTTTCACAGACGGTTCTGGTAAGACGAAGAAAGTAAAAGTGGTAACTTTCCCTTGGGAGAAGTTGGACTACGTGAAGAAAGTGAAGAAAGCTTTTGGCGTTAAGTAGTTCCCCTACTTAGACAACTTCAATCTTCAGTTATACTAACGAATAAAAAAGAGTAAGCGACTTCGTGTTGCTTACTCTTTTTTGATTTTTGAGAACTTTGATTGAACAGTTAAAATTTTCAATCAACAAATTCTAACTATGCATCATCTTCTGGAATATCAATCAATTTAGGACTCATTCCCATGTTAGAGAAACCACCGTCATGATACAGATTTTGCATAGTGACCATACGCGTCAAGTCGCTAAACATGGACACGCAGTAATCTGCACAAGCTCCTGCTGGCGCATTTCCCATCGGAGACATTTTATCTGCGTAGTCAAAGAATTCTTTAAATCCTTTTACACCGCTACCTGCCGTTGTCCATGTTGGAGACTGAGAAATCGTGTTGACACGTACTTTTTTCTTCTCCCCAAAGTGGTAACCAAAACTACGTGCAAAACTCTCTAAAAGAGCTTTACTTTCCGCCATTTCATTATAGTCAGGAAAGGTACGTTGCGCAGCAATATAAGTTAATGCCATGATACTACCCCAATCATTCATCGCATCTTGCTTCCACAAAACTTGCATCATTCTATGAAAAGACATAGCAGAAATGTCAAATGTTTTCAACATCCACTCGTGTTTGATATCTGTATATGCACGTTTTTTACGAACGTTTAAAGACATTCCGATAGAGTGTAGGACAAAGTCTAACTTTCCACCTAATATCTCCGTACTCTTAGAGAAGAGATTTTCCAAATCTTCCATGCTTGTTGCATCAGCAGGAATGATTTCAGCATTGAGTTTTTCGCCCAATTCTTTAATTTGCCCAAAGCGCATTGCTACAGGTGCATTTGTTAGCGTTATGATTGCCCCTTCTTCCACACAACGTTCAGCAACTTTCCAAGCAATAGATTGCTCATCTAATGCTCCAAAAATAACTCCTCTTTTTCCTTTCAGCAGGTTATTTGCCATGATATGTTTTTTTAAGATGTTAGCCTATCCCACACTTCAGTCGGAAATTTTAGACCTTAGATTTTAGACTTTTCGTGCGTCTTTATCTTTTAGTTTAGGTCTAACATCAATACTTTCGGTTCAAAATTTTGCGTTTGTTGCGCGCAAAGGTAATTCAGAAGTAGCAAAAGTTCATTTTTTGCAGTCTCTATTTTATTTACCAAGTAGACGCCATTCAAAGTTCTTACTTCAATCCGTATTTATCTATCAAGTAAACAATACTCAAAATCGAAGCTGCGCCTAATTCCAACTCGCGTTTATTGACTGCATCTATATTATCAATCTCTGTATGGTGATAGTCAAAATAACGTTGACTATCTGGACGAAAACCAATCAATAGACCTTTTTGGTCTTTTAATCCGCTGATATCAGCTCCACTACCTCCTGTAGTAAACCCTAATCCGTAAGGCTCCAAAAGGGGTAACCATTGCGTTAATTGGCGGTGCTTATCAACATAAACATCAGGATGTCCATCCGTCTGAAAACCACGCGGTGTAAATCCTCCAGAATCACTTTCTATCGCTGCTGTATGAAATTCTCCCTTTGCATTAGATTGTTTCCAATACTCTTTTCCACCTGCTAATCCATTTTCTTCATTCATAAATAAAACACAACGGATAGTACGTTTGGGCTTGTAATTTAAACGCTTCATGAGCTGTAGGACATCCATTGCGTGTACACAACCTGCACCATCATCATGTGCACCGCGTCCTATATCCCAGCTATCCAAGTGTCCTCCGACAAGAATAATCTCATCAGGAAATTCACTACCACGAATTTCGCCAATGACATTAGCAGAAGGCTTATCGGAAAGCATCTCAGAAGTAGTACGCATGTATACTGTCACCTTACCTGCTTTCAGCAGACGACTTAATTTTTCAGAGTCGTTGGTACTAATCGCACAGGCTGCAATCTTTGGAAACTTCTCATTATAACTCATAGACCCCGTATGCGGAAAATCATCCAAGCGTGTCGTTAAAGAGCGCGTCAAAACGGCTATAGCTCCATATTCTGCAGCTTTAGAGGGACCGCCCCAACGTTGGTCTCCTGCACCACCATAAGCTGTAAATGTGCGAAAGTTAGAATTATCCATAGGGCGATTGTAAAAGACAATTTTGCCTTTAATCTTATCCCCAAGAGCTTCCACTTCTTTCAAACTTTTCACCTCTATCACCTCTCCTGTAACTCCCAAATCTCCTGTCCCTTGCGAATTACCCAAAGCAGTCGCTCTTAAATCCATGGAGCCTGAGACGGAAGTTGCAATACGTACAATTTCCTTATCTCCTCGATTCCAATGCGGCACCATACAAGGTTGTAGATATACAGTATCCAGTGCTAAGGTATCTAACATTTGTTTTGTCCATTCGACAGCAGCAGCAGCTTGGGGAGTACCCGCTAAGCGTCCGCCAATATTAGTCGTCAGGTCTGTTAGCCAATCGTAGCATTTTCCCTCATTTAATGCTTTTCCGTAAATTTCTTTAATAAAAAAGGCATCAGTATCCTCTGCCGTTCGTTCTTGTGCATTGACTTCTTGATTAAAGGTAAAAAATACACTAAGTACTAAAAAGGTAAAAAATCGTAAGTTCATAATGGTATATTTTGGAAAAAGATAAGCGTATTTTTTACGCGAATAAAATAAAATTGTATTTTCTGGCTTAAGGAACTAAGTAAGCTACGAATATAGAAACGTCCACAAAATTATATAAATGAATTTTTATTAGAATAAAATTCTAATAATGTGAAGAATACTCAATTTTATTCTAATTTATAAGCATACACTTAACAATAATGAGAATTATTACAAAAATAAAAATGCAATATTTTATACTAAGTAATTGTATTTATTACACAAAGTACTTATCTTTGCATCAGAAACAATCAGCATATGTGCTGTAACGATATTGGTAATCCTTTAATTTAAACCAAAAAAGGATTGCTTTAAGAGTTTTATAATTTGGTTTTATTTGGTTAGGGCTGAGGTGGTGCTGTGGTGGCGCTACCTCATTTTTTTTGCCCTGACCTCTGTATATTCTGGCATTAGCTGTACAGATAAAAGACAATCCAAGTTACGATACCTTCCTAATTCGCTTTTGCAACAGCGGATATACTAACACTGCCAAAAGAATAATTCCCGTACCTACATAAAAATTCGGAGAAAGTTCTTCATCTTCGTTCAAGATAACAATTGCCAATAAAATACCATAAACGGGTTCTAGATTTATCGTCAGATTAGCAGCAAATGCTGATAATTCTTTGAGCGCATACAGACCTAAATAATAAGCGAAAGTCGTACACAATAGTGCAAGAATAAGCAAATAATACCAGTCAGATTGCTCTGGCGGGATTAAATCTGCAAAGCCTGTTCCGCTTTGCCAAAAGAAAACAGGCAAGCATAAAGTTAAGAAAAACCATGCACTACTCAATTCCAGATAGGTAATTTCAGTAGTCGTAGCACGCTCAACGTATTTTTTATTTAAAATAGAAAACAGCGCAGCTAAGAAGGATGATAATAATGCGACAGGAATACCCAACCACAATGAAGCATCCAAATCATTCATAACCAACATCATTCCTGGGATAATCAATAATCCTAAGCCTGCTTCATATGGATTGAACTTTTGCGGTAAAATCAGGGGTTCCAAAAGTGAAGTAAAAAAAGATGCGGTAGCCATACAAACTAAGCAAACCGAGGCATTTGACAGTTTGACTGCTCCAAAAAAAGTGAGCCAATGCACCGCTATGATAACACCGATAAGCGAGAAGTTTATAATATCACGACGTGGTAAGGTTCGATACAGTTTTACAACATTTACCAAAAAAAGTAAACTAAAGCTCGTAATTAAAACCCGCCACCACACCAAAGCAAACGCTGGCAAATCAATCAAATCGCCCAAAATCGCTGTCAATCCGTACAGCAAAACGGCGATATGCAAGGCTAAATAAGATTTTTGTGTTGCATTCATATAAGTGCAAAACAACAAAAAAAAGAGCAAGTTTTCTATCTTTGTATCTAAATGAGTTTAAGTTTTTAATCAAAAATGTTAAACTTGCAAAGGTAATATTCGTTATTGTTTGGGTATCGGGATATTTCTATCAAGTTCAATACACTGTAGAAGATTTGAAGATTCCTAACAATAACTATTATTACTATAATCTAAAAA
>CALDUB010000024.1 GCA_937923465.1 uncultured Saprospiraceae bacterium | reverse complement strand
TAATTTGAGCTTATTTTTACATTGTCCTCTTCAAACTCCGTCACAGTTATCTCTGTACGACGATTGACCTGGTGGTCTTCATCAGAACACTTGACACCGTTTGCACATTGATTAGCAATCTGCGACTCACCATATCCGCGTGCTGTCACTCGATTTGAACCAATACCACGTGAGATAATGTATTCAATCGCTGAATTTGCCCGTCTTTGAGACAAATCACGGTTGTATTCATCATTTCCGCGTGCATCTGTATGTGAGCCTAATTCGATGACCATAGAAGGGTAGCGGTTCATTAAACGGACCACTTTATCCAATTCAAAAGCAGCATCAGGGCGAATATTTGCCTTGTCAAAATCATAATAGACATTTTCCAAAACAATCACAGTTCCCTTTGCCACAGGTGGTGCCAATTTTAAGGTAACCTTGATTGGGTCAGGACTATTGAGGTCTATTTTCTTACGATTCAATGTCAAAACATCTTGCACAAATTTCTCTTTTGAGGCACGTATTTCGTAGCTACAAGCACAATCTATCATTGCATCAAATTCCCCTTTGTTATCTGTAATAAACTCTTGGATTGAGTCGTCACATTCACTAGTCAAAGTTACTTTTGAATTTGGAATAGGCTCCAATGTCTGTACATTCAATACGACACCTTCTAGTGGTTTGATGACACGAATTGGGACTAGAGGCAAAGTGAAAACCTCTTCTGCTTCCAGTTCTGCCGCCGAAACGGTAAGTTCTAAAGGTTCAAAACCTGGCTTATTCACCAATACTTTATAATAACCATCAGGAACAGTCGCGTACTCATTCGGCTTTTTCTTTTTAGAAGTCAAGGCTTTTTCTTCCAATTTTTCTTTGTCTAAAAATACCTGATTAGGTATTTTTTCTAAGATAGGCGTAATCGAAATTATAGCATCACCCAGTTGAACTTCCGTCTCTTTGTTGACGACAATCATTTGAATATCAATAGGTTTGCTCGTATGCGTCCAGATGTAAATATCATCTTCACCTAGTCCGCCATTACGACTTGAACCTAAAAAACCGCTTTTACCGTCTTCTAAAGAAACATAAGAGAAATCGTCGAAACGAGAGTTGAGTGGTTTGGGTAGACTCGTTGGTTTTGACCACAGTCCGTCTATCTTTTCTGACATAAAAATATCCAATCCACCGTATCCTTTGTGTCCATTAGAAGCAAAGAACAAACGACCTTTTTCGTCCATAAATGGGAAATAATCCGTTCCAGGACTGTTAATTTCGCCTTGTAGTTGAGTTGGTTCGCCCCAGTTGCCTTCATTGTAATCTACAACCCAAAGATTTGTGTCTTTAGTTTCTGGATTTCCTGGAGGACGACTAGATGCAAAATAAACTTGTTTTCCGTCAGGAGAAAAAGCTGCATGCATATTTGAGAACTCGCGCGAGTTGAAAGGTAGTTTGACAATATTTGTCCATTTACCATTCACTAATTCTGCTGAGAAAAGTTGCAAAACTTTTAGTTTTGGTTCTTTTGCATAACTGCGCGTAAAAATCATTATATCTTTACTTGGGTGAAAAGTAGGTGCCGCATCGTGGTAATTAATCTTTAATTCACCACCTATCAGCCTAATATTTTTGTAACCTCCTTTGTCATCTTTATCTGCGATAAACAAATCAGAATAGCGTTGACCTTTTAATTCAGGGTCTTCGCATATCAATCCGTTTTTATCACGTGCACTAGAAACGATTAATTGCTCACCAAATGGCACAGCGTGAAAATCGTTATATTCACTATTAACTGCCTTTAAATTTTGTACCGTAAAAGCATCCTTTTGCGCTATTGCAGGGACAAAAGCGAGTAGTAGGACTATTATTATTTGAAAAATCGGTTTCATTAGAATTAATTTTACTTTAGAGGTTGTAGAGTTGTCCTGTTGTTGAGTTTTAAAGTTGCCACAAACGAGTGAGAGCGGTAACTTTAAAACTCTACAACCATAAAACTTTACAACTTTTATAAGAAGCGCGGATGAACGATATCACAGTTTTTACATGGCAAAGTGAAACCAGCTAAGATTTCGAAGCTACCAGATGTTTTTGCATTCAAGGCAGATGTAGTAAAGTCCATAGCTGCACCAATCCGGAAACCTTTATTGAAATAGTATTGAACTAAAAAGTCAAAGCTATCTCCAAAACGGTATCCAACACCAGCCATGAAATGCTGCATGAAGAGCGCATTTACATTCAAATCAAATTCGAATGGGGCACTAGGATTGATTGTTATTAAGGCATTTGGGAAGAGTTCGAAATTTTTATTGATTTCAAAATTCATTCCTGTCATAGCGTAATAAGTATTCAATGAAGGATTAAAAGCCGCAGTTTCGCTGTATAGTCCATTTTTCAATAAACGTGGAGCAGAAATTCCCGCATAGTAGTTTTTAGCTTGGTAGAATACACCAAAACCAAAGTTTGGAGCAATAGTCGTCGCAGCAGTTGCTCCTTGCACTGCATCTGGGTCAACCCCCTGAGCCAATGCCCAGTTTATCCGATTTTGCTCTATGCGCGCTGACAAACCAAAGCTTAATTTAGAGTCCCGATTTATCTCAACGCGGTAGGCGTAAGAACCACTAATTGCTAAAGTCTCATAAAGACCAATGCGGTCAGACGTAATTGATAATCCTACAGCACTTGCCTCATCTTTTAAAGGAGAATGCGCAAAAATATTAACAGTTGTCGGCGCACCTTCGATGCCTGTCCACCATTGATTGCGGTAGATAGCACCAATATCCAAAACCTCTGGATTACCCGTAAAGGCTGGATTGTAATTTAATTTGTTGAACATGAAGTGCGTAAAGATGACGTCACTTTGCCCAAATAAGTTGCCTGTAAAAAGGCATATAAAGCTGATGAATAAAAACTTTTTCATGACACAGAATTTATAGGTCAGTTGGTCGCTGGAAGTTATTAATTGTAATAATATTTCTAATTAATAACTTCCAACTGGCAACTAATTTTTATTTAATGATAGTGATGAATCCTTGTCTACAATTAGCACCATCTGGTGTCAAATTAAGGATGTAGAAATAAGTGCCAGCAGGTAATTCATTACCGTCTTGGTCACCTACCCAATCGTTTTTGTAAGGTGCAGCGGAGTAAACCTCGTCGCCCCAACGATTGAAAATCACTATGTTATTGTCTGGGTAAGCACCCTCTTCTTCTTCCAAACAATCAATCAAGAAAGTAGGATTACTGTCGTCACCATTAGGAGAGAAGTAATTAGGAAGGAAACAATCTTCATTTAATGGCGCAACTACCGTAATATAAGCCCATGCTTGGTCGCAGTTGTCTGGACATACGTCACTACAAATTTGATATTGTAGACTATCTAAACCACTAAATTCAGCATCAGGAGTATAAGTAATAGAGGCGTCAGCATTAAATTCCGCATCACCATTTTCTGGTGCAATAACAATCTCATAGTTAAAACCAGAGTTATTACCCATCAAATCATTATTCATAACTGTGATAATAACAGGAATGTCTTGGTCTGTCGTCGCTTCATCTTCAAATGCATCAACACCACTCACCGTACCTACAAAAATAGGAGAGGAGGTAGCTGTTGTATTACATGGAGTCGTAACAACTACGAAATAGTCTCCTTCATCCGAAAATGTAAATGGAGAAACTGTTAAGAAAGCATCTGAACCAGAACCCAAAGAAGTAACCGTTCCATTATCATCAAAAAACCATTCGTAGACAGCACCGTCTACAGATAATCCTGAAGTAAATGTTATGGAGCCGCCATTACATCCTATGTTTGAATCTACAGAAATGTCAGCCTCGACAGAACTATCAATGACGATAACCTGTGCCGTGCCTGGGATTTCTGATGTACAGCCATTATCTGTACTGAGTGTCAAAGTATATTCACCTGCATCGGTGGCATCTACATTCGAGAGGACAGCTACATATTGGTCATCTTCGCCAGCTATTCCTGTTTGTGAAAAACCATTTGGTCCAGACCATGTATAAGTAATCTCTCCTGTGAAATCTTCTGTATTTGTTCCTATTAAAGTCACATCTTCGCCTGGACATACTGTCGCGTCGCCCGCTGTTACATCAACGATTGGAGCATTTTCAATCTCAACTATGAATGTTCCAACACCGATAGGACAAGCATTTTCTGAAGACATTAAAAGAACGTAAGTTCCTGTGTCTTGTTCTACCGAAATATTTTCGATAGAAGCCGAAAACGGTGTTGTTCCGTCAACTGTACCTTCTGCAAAAATGCCATTTGAATTTTCCCATGTCCAGATAACAACATCTACGTTTGGATTGCCATTGTAAGCACTCACTTCTAGCGTTTCTCCAGCACAGTAAGTTCCGCCACCTTCTAATTCAAAAATGACGATAGCTGGTTCGATATTCACGTCTACAGGAATTGTATCAGCTGCACATCCTTCCTCCGAAACAACGATTAGAGACCATATGCCATCCCAGTTTTCGTTTAGTGTTTCTGTTTGGAAAGACAAAGGTGCATCACCAGCTACTGTGTCTGAAAATGAAAAACCGTCAGGCGCAAGCCATGTATATGTTACTGTTGCTAAATTTGTGTTTGTATTTTCTGCAGAGAAAAAGACTGGTGTCAATTGACAGTATGTACCTCCACCTGTGATATCTGAAATAACAGGTCGTTGGTTTACGTTAATTTCGACACTTGTTTCGCCTAATTCACAGGCGAAATCAGCAGAAGAAAGGGACAGTGTGAATGTACCTGCATTCTCAGGACTTAAGCCCTCAATAGTTGCTGGGAAAGGTCCTGTACCAGGTGCCGTTCCTGTAAATTCATAATTTGGTCCAGTCCAAGTATAGTTTAATGTTACTGCCTCTGCCAAGTTACCTGTAGCAGAAATAGTAATATCTTCATTTTCACAGTAAGTACCGCCTCCTGTTGCTCCTGTATATTCAAAAGCAGTCGTTTCTACTAAAAGGAACGGGAGGGTGTCTGTTTGACAAGCACCTTCTACCGTAAGAACATAATTAGCTGCATCTTCAGATGAGAAATTTGGAATTGTCAAGCTTACCGTGTCTGTATTTTCAACAGTTTGTTCAAATACCGTCTGTCCACCAATAATAGAGTAAGTCAAACTACCTACACCTTCAACTGTATTCATCGTAACTAAAGTTACCTCTTCGCCTGCACAGTAAGCACCAGCGCCATTTAGATTGATAAGTTGAGTTGGTGCTTCCGCAGCTTCTACCGTGATAGAAGAAGACTCAGATATACAACCTTCCGCTGTTTCTATAATTACGCTATAAACGCCATTTGTTTCTTCTGAAATTTCATTTACGACATAAGAAAAGCCATTGTCCGCGTCTAAATCACCTGATAAGTTTGTATCATCTGGTAATGTCAAAGTATAAGTTCCTGCTAAAGAGGCAGTTCCTGATACAGACATGCTGTCTCCTTCACAGATGACAGTTGGTACATTTTGAAAGAAAGAAGAGACAGTTGGATTTTCATTAATAGTTATGTTAAAACTGTTAGAGTTAACACAACCATTTGCGTTAGTTACAGTTAATGCGTAATCTCCTGTCTGCGTTAGGTTAGCAAAACTTAAGATTAAGTCTGCACCTGGCTGTACGACATCTGGTGTCACTACAGTATTGTCTGGTGCTAATATTTCGAAAGTATAATTTAAACCAGCATTTAATAGTGAAGTACTCACTAAAATACTTTCTCCAGCACAAATCGTTGTATTGTCAATAACAAATTCTCCAATGCTTGGATTAGAAGCTATTTCTATACTAGTTGTCGAAGGCTCAGAGATACAACCACGTTGGTTTTCTGCGATTACACTATAAGTTCCTGTTACAGAAGGAGTTGATAGTCCAAGATTTAAAGTTGAAACCTCACCTTGCATGACAGTATCTAATCCAATTACTTCCGTTCCATTGCTGTACGTGAGATAAACTAACTCTATTTCAGTTCCTGTAGTCGTCGCACTTAAGATGACATCTGTTGCATCTTCGCAAAAAATATCGCTATTCACAGACAACTCAACAACAGGCGTATTATCTTCTAGACAAACGCAATTTTCAGAAATATTAATAGTAAAAGTACCCGAACCGTCTCCTGTAAAAGGAATATAAGTCCAGTAGTCAAGGATTTTACTATCACCAAAATTATTATCGTAAGTAAAAGGGATATTGGTTGGTTGAGGTTCTCCTGTTCCGCCACCACTAACACCACCACCGACGATTGTATTGTCGTAGTAAAAGTCTGTTTCTACAGGTACGCCACTTTCGTTGACAAGATTAAAGGTAACACCACCTGTGTTATTTTCGACATCAATGATTGGGATATGGATTTCTCCACCACGTACTGTAATGTTGTAGTTTACGGTAAAACCTTCTTGTATCGGAAGAGGATTTCCCATACCGTCGTTTCCGTCCCAAAAAATACTATCTGTTCCTGCCTCTACAAAAGTAAATAGACGGCGGTCAATATCGTCTTCAAAGTCACCGTCATCATTTAAATCAAGCTCAAGAATAGTCGTACCTCCCAAGTTGGTGTCAAAAACGGCATAACCACCAATACCTGTTTGAGTTGTATTTGGGTCACATTCTATACCGCCTTCGTCAAAACCAACGAAAGTGAAATTTGTGAAATTGATGCTTGGATTGAAGATAGGTGTATTGAAAAGCCAAGTAGTATGCGTGTTTGGTGTACTCGCAAAAATATCTGTAACCGTAGCACTTGTTGGTAAATCTCCAGCAGGGGGATTAAAGAATACTTTATTGTTAATTAAAGCTTCATTATCTTCTGCCATTAATTGATACAAGTACAATTGGTCAGGAGTCCAAGATGTTGGGTCAGATGAGACTACATAATCATTAGAAGTCACGGACTGATAAGTTGGCGCTTGTTCTCCATTTACAATCCCAAATGAATTAGAACCTACCGTAAAACGGAAAGGGTCGATTTCATTGAAATCAACCTTGTAGGTATATCCATCTCTAGAAAGAATGTAAAAAGTAGGAGAGGTTTGATTGCCATTACTTAAAATCTCAGATACATATTTATTGGAATAAACACGACCAGTGAGCATATTTCCTCCTTGATTTGCTGCTGCACCTTGCGAAACCGTAATATCCCATGCCAGTATGACACGTTGAACATTGGGTTGGTTAACTGAACGTGTCCATGGAGAATCATTTTCAATATTGGAGTAAATTGCATCGGTTTCCCCAGGGAAATCGAAAACTACAGTCCAGACTCCTTCGTTGTCAGCGTTCACAGGAACAACAGCAGGTTTGTAACCTGTGACGTTGCCAATTGGACCGTTGACTTCTTGAGTATTATTAAAAATGATACCTGTATTGTCTAAGTTTCCATTTTCAAAACGAGAGTGGAAAGTACCATCTGGACGATAGACGTCTATGAATCCATTTTGAATTCCGATATGACTCGAACCCATATTAATGAACTCACCTGCTGCGGCATAGACTTTCATCTGTTGATTGTCGCGGGTATCTAAAAAGAGCCGCTTACCAGGGTAATTGACGAAGTCTTTAGAACCTTCTGCGAAAATATCGGAAGGAAAATGAAAAAAGCTGAGGAAAAAGACAAACAAAAAAATCGGGTAGCGGACTACAGAGGTAGGCCGCATCTTTGTAAAGATTACGCTGTTCATGTTACAAGGGACGTTTCGGTTTTTAAGAAAATAATTTGTTGTACGATTCTTATTGATAGCTTTTATTACGTTCTCTTCTAAAAGAGAGTTACAAAAAGTTGCTAACAATTAGAACGGTACAGCTTTCTACATACGCATTTTTGGTATAGAACAAAGGTAGACATTTTATTCAAATAAAGAATTTACCTTATTTGAAAACAATTGATAGTCAGTCATTTGAGCTAGTACCTATATTAATTCCTTATCCTCTACACAGAGAATAAGATAGTAATCAAGTTTAAATTATTCTACACTAGTGTAGCCCTATAAGACATAAATATTCCATATGGAATATTTAAGAATAATTATTTTGTGTTTAGTTCTGTTAAATTATAGTCATTGTGGATTCGCTACAGTAATGGAGACAAGTAAGCGATAAATTCTAATGCGAATCCGACTTAGTGAGGTAGATGAATTTTTTCCTTAAAACATTAATCAGTTGCAAATATCTATAAAATTCTTCATCTACAAAAGTTAATTTACAATTTTAAAGCCAAATAGTGATTCTATTATTCTTTTTAGAGAAATATTATTTTTTTTTAGACTCTTATTCTGAATGTCTAATAATATTCTTGACGGTTCTGTTTGTTGCTGTTTTAAATACACAAATATGGCTTTTTTTACATATTAGTAGCATTTTATTAAAATTCCTTTGGCGTTCACTTTAATTTTTTGATATTTGTCTCATCATACATATGTCGCCAGACTATGGAGTTCTATGACTTTCGAATGGCGATAGTATCGGCTTGGTGTTCGCGGCGAACTTTGTTCGTCGCGACTTTAAGAGGTTATCTGAAAAGCAAAAGAAATTACATTCGAAAGAAAAAATAAGGGTAAAGTGCGCATGCATTTTACCCTTTACTTTTTAATCAGAGTTTACTTTTTAAGCTTTACACAAGTGTTGACAAATCCAATTTCCTCGCTTTTCTGTTCTTTTTATTTGAAAACCCTCTTTTGCAACAGCATTTGCCATAAGTTGCTCGTCTTCTTGAATAAAACCAGATATTAATAAATCACCCTCAGGGTTTAATCTAGCATGCAGCTCTTTGAGTGAAGGCAATATCACGTTTCGATTTATATTTGCTAAAATGACATCGTACTTTCTCGCAGGTACAGTTTCTAAAACGCCGTGATAAGTCTTGACTCCTTTAGTACCGTTTATTTCACAGTTTTCAAGAGTGTTTTCGTAAGACGGCAGTTCTATATCGACGGCATCTAAATCATTAGACCCGCGCATAGCAGCCAGAATAGCCAAAATGCCCGTACCACATCCAAAGTCAAAAACACTTTTATTTTTTAAGTCCAAATCGCGCATTATAAGCATCATCATGTAAGTTGTCTCATGATGACCTGTACCAAATGCCATTTTTGGATTAATTAGAATCTCGTGCTCAAAACCTGCAGCTGTTGGGTGGAAATCTGCTCTAATTCTTACAAAATCCTCAACTTCTATTGGCTGAAAGTTAGACTCCCATACTTCATTCCAATTTTTATATGGAACAAAAATCTTCTCATAAGAGAACGAAAATTGGTCTTTCCAACCTTCCATATCTGAGTCCGTCGTTTCTGTAATTAATCTTTCTGGAATATAGGCATTAAAACCCGTCTCCGTATCCTCGAATGAGTCGAAAGCTTGTTGACCGACTATTGTCACCAGCCATTCTGCTTGTTCTGGTGTACAGGTTATTTTATATTGATAGTAATTCATTTTTCCTTTTATTTTAGACTTGCTTAATAATTTTGGATTTTGGACGTTATATTTTATACAAAGCAACCGAAATGTAGTGACAACCATTTGTTTAAGATGCTGACTATTCATGCAAAATGATTACTGTATAAACTCCCTAAGGAACGCGGTATAAATAGATTCAGAATCTGAGTAGAGAAGTTTTGTTTTCAATTTGGGCTCTGAAAACCGCGTATAGCCTAGCTAAATAAGGATTTTCAAAGTGCAAATTGGGAGCAAAAAATCCTGTTCAGATTCTG
>CALDUB010000023.1 GCA_937923465.1 uncultured Saprospiraceae bacterium | reverse complement strand
ACTCTATCAATTCCCAAGTACAAATACATTAATCATCCAAATAGGCACAGAGTGCCTTGCCGCTTGGTAGATATAGGATTCAAACTAATGTTTTTAAGCCGCATCGTGGCGGCACGGAAAATTCGGGATGACTCATGTTTTGCTTGGTACTTTAGTGCCAAGTTTGACCATTTACAAGACTTATTTATCGAAAACCCCATAAAGCTCACCACCTTCCGCAAATAAGATATCCACTTTATCTTGAGTAGCTTTATCTCTTACCAATGGTGGTGCATGATGCGGTTTGATTCGCGCATCCATAACGATAGGACCACGACATCCCCAGTGCTTGTGTTGCACAAATGCATCGACACCATGTATATCATGCGAAGGATTAACGCGCGTAAATCCAACCCACATAAAGTTATTCACAGTCTCCGCCACAAAATCACTATCATCTACCAATAGAATCATCGGAATGTGCTGTAAATCAAACTGTTGCAAGTGGTCAGTTAAAGTTTTATTCTCTTTGTAAGAGTCGTTGTCTTCAAACTTATTTCCTTGAATTGCTAAGACTCCGTCTTGAATAAATTTTGGATTTGAAAAGCCGTCTGGCAAAGAAAACCCTGCTGGCAACTCTGACTTCAACTCTCTTTTCTTATCTCCGCAGCAAGCTATCACAACCTTAGAACCCGCATTCCAGCCGTCACCCGAATAGTCCAAAGTATCCATTGTCGTCTGTGTCTGAAAGTGCAAATCACGAGTCCAATCTACACGTTCCAAGACGTGATTAAAGAACTTAGGAATATCACCAGCTGTCAGAGTCGGGTCATCATCCTTTGCCGCAATAATCAAAAATTTGGCTAAAGTCGTCTGTCCTTTTCCTAATAAGTGATTGGCTTGCGTCAGTATTTCTTCTGGTTTACGCTCTCTAAATGGCATGTAACGCTCACTTCCAATAGCCAACAGAAGCGGGTGAACACCAGCGGCATCTACTGCATTTACATCGACAATACCTGGAAATTCTTGCGGCGTCAAAGCCTCCACAATCTTATGTATCAAATAGCCAAAACTACTATCTTCTTGCGGTGGACGACCGACAGCCGTAAAATGCCAAATTGCATCTTTTCTATGGTAAACTTTATCGACATCCAATACAGGAAATTCGTGTTCCAAAGAATAATAACCCAAGTGGTCTCCAAATGGTCCTTCTGGTTTTTTCTCTCCTTTTCTGATAGTTCCGGTGATAACAAAATCCGCATCTGCCGAAAGAACATGCCCGTTTTTACGCACATAACCAAAGCGACGTCCTGCCAACATTCCCGCAAAAGTAACCTCAGATAATCCCTCTGGCAAAGGCATTATCGCAGCAAAAGCATGAGAAGGCGGTCCACCAACGAAAATGGAAACACGGAAAGGCTCATCTGACTTATTGTACTCCGTATGGTGTACCCCGATACCCCTGTGTAGCTGGTAGTGTAAGCCAATCTCTTTGTTATTAACATACTCATTACCAGTCATTTGAATGCGATACATTCCAATGTTTGACTTCATAATGGAGTCCTCATTAGGAGGCAAAGTAAAGACTTGTGGTAGGGTAACAAAACCACCTCCGTCCATTGGCCAAGACTTAATTTGTGGTAATTTATCGATAGTCGTCTCGCCATAAAGTATAGGCGCGCCAAAATATCTTTTGCTCGGCAGGGCAGAGAGTGCAGTAAAAGGAGCAGATAAATAGCGCATTGGATTTTTCAAAGCAATGGTTGGGTCTGCTTTTATTTCTGTTACCTTACGCACTTTTTCCAATGTGTGGCGAAAGATAAAATCCGTCCGTTCGTGCGTTCCATAAATGTTAGAAACCGCCTGAAAAGGACTCCCTTTTACATTTTCAAAGAGGATAGCTGGTCCACCTGCCTCAAAGAAGCGAAAGTGGATTTCTGCCATTTCCAGATAAGGGTCTACCTCTGATTTGATACGAATTAAATGTCCGTGCTTTTCTAAATCAAGCACGCAGTCTCTCATACTGCTATAAGCCATTTCTTTTGCGATTGACGGTTAACGGCCGAGGGTTGACGGCTGTAAACTCATGTTTTTATAAGTTGTGAATTTGTTTGTTGCGGGAGTAACAAGAGAGAGGAAAGAGAGTTGTCAAAATTGCGTCTAAAATACAAAGTTGTAGTGTTGAATAGTTATAAAGTTACCACTCGAACTATTCAACACTATAACTTTTATTCTTTCTCCACTAGTTGCAATTCTTCAATGCCCTCTACATTAACATCCCGATACTCAGGCATTTGTACTCTTTTTCGAAAAGCTTTCATCGTTTTATAAGGACCATAATCTGCCGCAATGTTAGTCAAAAATGCAGGAATAGAGCCTCCTGGGTCAGAAATTAAGGTGTAATCGATTCGTGCTCTATTGCCTCCTAGCGGAGTAACAGTCCATTGCGTTTCAGTCATTTCTACACGCACCATATCGTCGTCATAAGGAACTTTAGAAGGCGTAGCAGTACTTTTAGAGACAATGACTTTCGTATCTTTATCTTGAGTTAAATCAGTCCTCATAACCAAATCTCTATCATCCATAGGCCAAGGAAAATCCATGATATTATAATAAATAACGTCTGTTCCGTCTTGTTCTACTACAACAGATTTTTCGGTAGAGTAAACCCATTCCTCATAACTGGGGACGTCAGACATCACGGCCGCTATCGTATTTAAGGAAGCATTGACTTCTAATTCAATTTTTAATTCTTTAATATCAGTCCCCTCCGTAGCACGCCACCAAACAGTGATGCCGTCAGAGTCTTTTTTCAATTCCCAATCATTTTGAGCGGATAAAAGTATTGGTAAAAGACTGAAAATCAATATCTTAATAAATAAGTTTATGTATTGCATTCGCTGTTATTAATCTAAAAAAATAGGTTTGCGTGTTGTTAAAACCTGCAAATGTGGTAAAATGTTTAATGCGAATTGGTGTGTATGTAAAGATGTGCTGCTTCAAAGATAAAGGGAATTTTAGAAAAAGAGAATGTGTTGTGAGAAAAAGGTTTATTTTTGCGGTATCACGTGGCTGCAAGTCCGTGAAAAGTAACATGTGGGTTAGACCCCGTACATATTATAACACGGAACAGCCGTGATACTAAAAAATTACACATTGAAGCAATACTTAAAACTACTCAACGAAATCCTCGAAACAGGCACAGAAAAATCTGACCGTACTGGCACTGGTACTTTCTCAAAATTTGGCTATCAAATGCGTTTTGACTTGTCAGAAGGTTTTCCGATGTTGACGACAAAAAAACTACATTTAAAAAGTATCATCTACGAACTATTGTGGTTTTTAAAAGGAGATACAAACGTTAAATATTTGCAGGAAAATGGTGTTCGTATTTGGAATGCTT
Source organism: uncultured Saprospiraceae bacterium (assembly GCA_937923465.1). Classification (GTDB taxonomy): domain Bacteria; phylum Bacteroidota; class Bacteroidia; order Chitinophagales; family Saprospiraceae; genus JAHDCG01. The sequence goes on along the minus strand of CALDUB010000023.1, from coordinate 8,675 downwards.
GGGCAGATGAGAATGGAGATTTAGGACCAATATATGGCAAGCAGTGGGTCTCTTGGCAAAAACCAAATGGAGAAACTATTAATCAAATTGCCAATGCGATTGATACGATAAAAAACAATCCAGACTCGCGTAGAATCATCGTAAACGCTTGGAATGCAGGAGAATTAAGCGATATGGCTTTGACGCCTTGTCATGCTCTTTTTCAATTTTATGTCGCTAATGGTAAGTTGTCTTGTCAGCTATATCAGCGTTCGGCAGATGTATTTTTGGGCGTGCCGTTTAATATTGCTTCGTATGCACTTTTGACGATGATGGTGGCTCAGGTTTGTGACTTAAAAGTGGGGGAGTTTGTTCATACATTTGGCGATGTACATTTGTATAGCAATCACGTCGAGCAAGCAAAACTACAATTGACACGCGAGATACGTACTTTACCGACTCTGACTATTAATCCTGATGTGAAAGATATATTTGCTTTTGAGTTTGAGGATTTTACATTGGGTGAGTATAATCCGCATCCGCATATTAAGGCGAAGGTGGCGGTGTAAGGAATTACGAAGTACGATTTACGACCGCCCTAACTTGTGTGCGACTCTTGTATTTCGTTCTGTCTAAGTTTAAACAGTCGTACTTCGTAAATTGTACCCCGTGAATACACTTTATTTTACCTAAGTTAGAGCAGTCGTACTTCGTACCTCGTAAATCAAAACCATGCAAGGACTCGTCCCGAGTAAAAAGAAAATACCGTTCCCTGTTTCTGAGCAGTTTAAAGGATATCTTTCTAAATACAATAGAGAGGTAGATTTACCTTTGAAATACGCTGATTTACAGCGATTTACAGTGTCTATGTCGCTTTTAGATTCCGATGGAAACGACACTCTTTGGGAGACTGTATATTTTCAAGACAATGACCAAGTTGAGATTTATAAGGCTTTAACAGAAATCTACGCCTTACTCAAAACGGATGGCGATACAGCCGTTTTACAGCATTTAACCGTCGCCAGAATTGACTTTTGTACCTTCGGAAATACGCAGCCTTTTCGCATTCGGATTATCAATCGCTTGAATGATAATTATGACCATTTTTATGTAAAAAGAATGGATTCTTCTCGTTTGTTTGGTTTGGAATTGGAGTATTTACTGTCGCCAGATTCTGTTCGTTATTTGATACAGGAAGAAACTTTGATTGAAGAACATGTCGCGGGTATTCCAGGAGATGACTTTATGAAAAGGCAATTGGATGTCTCCAAGTTTGAACAAATTCGGATTACCAAAGAGTTCGTCAAGTTTAATGAGCGTTGTTTTGTGCGTCTATTGGGAGATATGCGGGCTTATAATTATGTGGTGGATATTACGCCAGATATTGAAGGTTCGCAGTATAGGTTTCGGGCGATTGACTTTGACCAACAGAGTTATGAAGGTCGCAAACAGTTCTATTTACCACAGTATTTTAAGGAAAATAATCCAATAAATTTCTTAGGTTTTGAATTACTTGACCCTGCGACGGTAACGCAGTATCAATTAGAGGAAAGGAGTTTAATAGCCGTTCGGATTAAAAATGAGTGGCTACGATTTGAGGAATTAATGAAGATTTTGGTCGTTGACAGAATATCAGATGATAAGAAGGTTGCCATGTTGAAAAAGGAACTTGGAGAACACCACCGAAGCGATGTTTTCCAAGATTGTGATACTATGGGTGATATTATTTTAGCGCATTTAAATTTGCTTTTGGCTAAGGATTTTAAGCAGAGTATTGAGTTGCGAAAATAGAAATTTCCACTGCGAACTGCAGCTAAAGCAGCCAATACCGCTACACCAAAATCATCTCCCCAACATCCGCCAAAACCAAGCGTTCTCTCAAGCCAACATCAGAAAAACTCTGCTCTACGACTCGATAAGGCTCGCTAATTGGCTCTTCCGACAGGTCATAAGTTCCATAGTGCATGGGTAACATTCTTTTTGCACCCAAATCCAAAGTCGCTTGAAAACCTTCCTGTGGAGAGGAATGAAAATCTGACATCATGTAGCGTGGCTTATAGGCGCCAATACCTACCATTGCCAAGTCAATATCAGGAAAAAGATGACCAATATTTTCAAAATGAGCCGCATCATAACCGCTATCTGCCGCAAAATAAATCGTCTTTCCGTTCGCTTCAATCATAAAACTGCCCCACAGCGTGCGATTGTAATCTAAAAGCCCCCGACGACACCAGTGTTGCGCAGGCAAGTAAGTAATTGTCACACCTGGCGTATCGTATTTTTGATACCAACCCGCTTCTACTGACGGCGTATCGCCCAACCAACTACCAATCGTCTTCGACATATTCAAACTCGTCAAAACTGCCTTGGGTTTCACGGTCTTCAATACCTCTTTAAATGACTTTTTATCGGCATGGTCGCGGTGGTCATGCGACAAAAGCACATAGTCGATGTCTTTTAATTCGGAAACAGGATATGGCAAAGGAATAAGTCTTGGAATTAACGGCATTCCATAAAAAATGGGGTCCGTTATCATGCGAACACCATTCAATTGTATCAAAAATGTAGCATGTCCTAACCAAACTACATAATCTTCTTTGCTGTCCAAATAAGATTTATCAGTATGCACCTTAGGGCGCCACTTGTCGGATTTCTTGGCTTTTCGGTCAGGATTAGGGCTAGTCATCATCTTAAAAACATTGCCAAAGTTGGGACGTAATGCTTTGTGCTCATACAAGAATTCCGTTCCATCGTGCGGATTTCCGCGCCAATCAGAACGTATAGTTTCAAGTGCTTCGTTTCTAAGATATTGTATACTCATTACTGAATTTGTCTAATGTTGGTCAAAATATTATGAAAATGACTGCAACGATTCTATTTTATTTCCATTATAATGCGAACTGCAAATAAACAGCACATAAAAAATCGCCAAAATGAAAAGAGTCTTTACCCTTGTTTTGTTTAGTATTTTCCTTCAATTCTCTCAATTGTCTGCCCAATCTACCTCTGGGACGGAGTTTTGGCTGGCATTCATGGAAAATTTGACTTTAGATTTTAATGGACCACCTACATTTTCTATCCACATCTCGTCAGATATAGATACTGATGGGGCTATTAGTGTGCCTGCGACGGGATTTACACAGCCTTTTTTCGTCAATGCAGGAACACAAATAGAAGTTGTTTTGCCTGCTGCGATTTGGTATTCCGAAGTCTCAGAAGTGATAGAAGGAAAAGGTATCAAAATAGTATCAGATGAACCCGTTGAGGTTTCTGCCACACATTTTAGATTGTTTTTTACAGAAGCGTCGGGTGTTTTACCGCTGACAGAACTTTCGGATGAATATTTTACGACTTGTTTTATTGAAGAAAGTCCGCTTTTTCCTTCTTCTCTAGTTATCGTTGCGACAGAAGATGACACTGAAGTTGAAATAATACCAGCAGCATTTACGCTTGGTTTACATGCTCAAGATGTGCCTTTTACAATCACTATGAATGAAGGCGATATTTATCAAGTACAAGCTCTGAACGACCTGACAGGTACAAATGTTAGAACTTTGGGAGGTGAAAAATTAGCAGTCTTTTCAGGTGCGCAGCAGGCACGGATTGTCGAAACTTGTGACGGTTTTGCGGATAATCACCTTTGGGAACAGTCCCAGCCTTTTGACAATTGGTCGAGCTTGTATTACTTCGTTCCTTTCAAAAATCAAGGAGGAGATTTGGTTCGTATTCTCGCAAAAGAAGACGGGACAGTCGTTTATTTAGATTGTGGAGATAGTTTTCTCCTAAATAGGGGCGATTATAACGACTTGATAATCAGTAATCCAACCGTTATTAGCTCTACCAATGATATCGCCGTTACTCAATTTAATCAAAGTCAAAATTGTAATCCGTCAGGTATTGGTGACCCAACAATGCTGCGCTTATTACCGACAGAAAAACAAACACAAAATGCAAAATGGTGGGCGACAAGTGGAACTTTTGGTATTGGCGTCGATATTCCTGATAATTTCGTTAACATCGTCATGAAGACTTCTGATGTCGGTACGATAGCACTTGACGGCACTTTGATTGGCGGTGAATTTTCTCCTTTTCCTGCGGATGCCACTCTTTCTTATTTGCAAAAAGAGGTATCAGATGGGGTTCATGAATTGACATCTGATATGCCTTTTTATCCTTATTACTATGGTTTTGGTGATTTTGATGCTTATTCAAAAGCAGGGAACTATCAAGAGACCGTCGAGCTAGAATATGTCTGTTTAGAGATTGAAGCAGACGGCATTTTTTGTGTAGATAGCCTTATTAATTTTACTGCCAATAGTAATTTTGCAATAACATCTTATGACTGGCAAGTCATTGGTAGTCAGCAGTCTACAGAACCTTCGCCTGACTTTTCCTTTAACAGTGCAGGAGATTATACAGTCACCCTAACTATCTTGACCAGCTCTGGGCAATCATTCTCTGAAAGCTATGATTTGACGATTGAAGAATGCGCAGAAGACCCTTGTGACCCAGATGCTGTCACTACAATTACTGCCGAGACAGACTGTGCAGGAAATCCAACTCAATTTTCCTTTAACAGTACCGTTGATTTTGTTTCCCTTGTGTGGGATTTTGGAGATACTCCCGCTACTTCATCCGATATTGCGCCCACATACACTTACACATCTCCAGGCACATATAATGTGATTTTGACTGGAACAGACGCCTTTAACTGTCAGTATACAGAGGGAATTATCATAATGATTGAAGATTGTAGTGGCTGCGGTAGTCCGTTATTGGACATCGTTTTTACAGGAGTGACTTGTGTTGGTGAAGAAATTACTTTTGAGAGCACTTATGAAGGCTTACCGAATGATTTAGTTTTTATCAATTGGGACTTTGGAAATGGTTTATCATCGCAGGAGATAGTTTCCGTGACGACTTATCAATTTCCTGGGACTTATGATGTAATGATTGACATTTTTGATGGCGAAAATGATTGTATTTATACTGGAACAACAAATATCACGATTGAAGACTGCAATCAACCTTGTACAAATCTGCCAGAGGTAAGTCTTTCTAACTTCTCAGGAGAGACTCAATGTCTAGGCGAAGCTGGATTTATTTTCACTCAAACAACAGCACAACTTGTTGGTTTTCAATGGTTTTTGAATGATGAATTGGTCATCGAAGGAGATGACACCTATGCGCCTGTGGTAACAGAGATTGGAGTTTATACTGTCACCTTGCAAGCCGTTGATGCCTTAGGTTGTGAATATGAGGCTCTTTTTGAATTTGAAGGGGTTGATTGTGGTGACCCTTGCGTGGGTTATGATATCGGATTGATTGATATAGAAGGGGAATTTTGTATCGACTCAGTGTTGACTTTTAGCAATTCAATCCCTGATTTAGATGCAGATTATTTGTGGACATTTGATAATGGAGAAAACTTCTCTGATGCGAACTTTTCCACAACTTTCTCGGAGGAAACGACTATCAATGTGCTTTTAGAGGTTGTGAATGAAGAAGGATGTGCTGACGATGCGAATTTCACACTTTCTATTGAAAATTGCGAGTCGGTTGATGACTGTCTTTTTCCTCCGAATTCTGTAAATATTCTCGTAATTGCAGACCTTAATTATTGTGTGGGGGATAGTGTCCAATGGTTTTTTGGTACAGATGAAAACATAAATATCACCTCTGCTATTTGGCAGGTGAGTGACGGTCAATTTTTTACTGATTTATCACCTAACATTCCTATTCTTGATACAGGTTTTATAGAGATAACTCTAGAGGCGACTGATGAAAATGGATGCATTTATTTAGATACTATAAGTGGTGATTTCTACCGAAATTGCGAGGAGCCTTGTCAGATATTTGTACCTAATGCATTTACACCAAATGGAGATATGGCAAACGATACTTTTAAACCTTTAAGTGATTGTGAACCAGAGTTTTATACTTTTGTGATTTATAGTCGCTGGGGCGAAATGCTGTTTAGGACTAATGACTTTAATGAAACTTGGGACGGAAATTTCAAAGGAAAACCAGCATCTTCAGATGTTTATGTTTGGACTCTGGAATATAGCTTTTCGGGGCAAGGAGGGGAGACGATGATTGGAGATGTTACGATAATAAGATAGAGGGGAAGTACGATTTACGAAGTACGACTGCTCTAACTTGTGCTGTGAGACAATCATATCTTACTTTGTACAAGTCAAAATTGTCGTACTTCGTAAATCGTACCTCGTAAATAGTTACTACCTTTGCGGCATGAAATTCACGAAATTAGAAGATGCAGTATTAAAGCCTTTGGATGTCACCGTTTTAGACCTGTCTGGTTGGGTGACGACGGCTGATTTGGTGCAATTTCCTAATTTGATTTTATTGCGGATAGATAACGGTACTTTAGAACTTTCAGTTAAGGTGAAATTGCCTCAATTGGAGGATTTATTGCTGATTAATCGCTCAGATGTCCAGTTTAAAAGTTTGTCTTTTTTGCCTTTGGTTTTCCCTAATTTGCTGTCTTTACATTTAGAATATATCGTTAATTCTGAGGAGATTGGAGAGCATATTTCTGAGTTTAAGAAGCTTCAAAAATTGATTATTAATCAAGGGCAATTGACTGATTTATCCTTTATTAAAAATGCGCCAAAAACTTTAAATTATTTAGATGTAGGTGCTAATGATTTGACGGATGTTTCAGATTCAATAGGTAAACTCAAGAACTTGGAGCGTTTGTTCATGCCTGCAAACATGATTAAGAAAGTCTCTTCTAAACTGACAAATCTGAAGAAATTGAGGACTTTAGATTTGAGTAATAATCAAGTTTCGCATTTGCCTCGAATGAATAAATTAAGCAATTTGTTTACTTTAGAATTGTCTAATAATGCCTTTGAGAGCTTCCCAAAATCACTTCCGAAATGCCCTCAATTACACGAATTATTTATTTCAAATAACTTCTTTCAAAAACTATCTGCTGATATCTGCAATATGCCACGCTTACGCATTTTATCGGCACATAGTTGTCAAATAAAGTCCTTACCGCGTAATTTTAAGCGTTTACAAAGTATCAGACAACTAGGATTAGGAGAAAATTTATTTCAAAGTTTTCCAAATTCAATCTGCGAAATCTCAAAACTAGAACGTCTCAATTTTAATAATAACCAATTAAAGAAATTACCCAATGCTATTAAGAAACTAACAGAATTGCGGCGCTTAGAGTTAGCAGGAAACGGGATAAAAGAACTACCGCTGGTTATTGGGGAATTGCAGAAATTATCTGAAATAAACTTAGAAAGAAATCCATTTTTTGAATTTCCACGGGCGTTAATTACATTACCAAAAACAGAGGTTAGAGGCATTTCAAGAAAGAAATTTCTCTTTACTTTTCGGAACGCAACGAGCGATGAATTGTTAGAACATCCACAAAAACTACTCTTAGCTTATGACTTAATTTCTGGCAAAAAACAATTGAAAACTTCAATAGACACTTTGGCAGATTTGACGCATATTAAAATGCCGACTTTACAAAGAAAAGTAAAAAAGAAATTGGTTAAAAAACTTAGAGAGAAAGTTGTAATCCCGAAGGTGAAAGAAGATACGAAGATTGCTTTCCTAGGAACTAAGTCGTCTGATATTCAGATGTTTATGTCAGGAAATATTGAAATGATTGATGATTTTAGCGAAGCTGATTTATTAATTGTTGGTAATAAAATTACTCCCGAACAAAGCAAAATATTAAAGAAAAATAGTGCTAAAGTACTAACTGAAAGTGAATTTTTAAATCAACTTTTCAAGCTCAATCCACCATATTTGCTACTAGAGGGAAATCAAGAATCTGTTAGGAATTTAGAAGAGTTATTCCTCTCTTCAGAAATAGAAAATATACAAATTGCATTAAGTGCGATGACTTTTGGTGGGGTACCACAATCTTTAAAAGTTCCACTGATATTTCTCGCAATCTCACAGGCAAAAGACGAGAAGCCAATGCAAGATGCCGAGAAGCTGTGTACCTTATTTTTAAACGCCGCAGAATTGAATGCTACAGAATATTTTTGGGGTTTCTATTTTGGTAAATATAGTTCGCCCTTTCAGCCTTCTCTCATGAAATTAGAGGAATTATGCAAAAGTGCCAATTTTAACTTCGCTGACTTCAAAGCTTTCTGGCTAAGCAAAAAAAATCTCCCGTTCTAAGTACCACGCAGCAAAGTATCACGCGGCTTCCAGCCCGTGAAGAGTAACACGGTGCTTCCAGCCCGTGTAATACGCGTCATACTACTGCTCCAAAACCAAATAATCCCAAGCCCCCAACTGCAAAGCCTTATCCGAATTCAACATCACAGACATATTTCCAAACACATTATTATAGCCACCTTCATAACCTTCTCCGTCGATTTTCACTGTCTGTCTATCAGGTGATAAATTCAAAATAACGACAAGTTTATCTCCATTCTTCTCCCGCATGTAAGCGAAGACTTCCGCATCTTTATCCGTCTTTAATCTTTTGAACTCACCGCCATATTTACCATTCCAAAGCGCTTGATTTTTATGTTTTAAATCCAAAAGCGTCGCATAAAACTCCGCCTTTTTCAGATTTGACCAATCAATAGAGTCCTTCTCAAAAAACTGCAAACGGTGGTCTAATCCCGCTTCTTGACCACTATAAATCAAAGGCATACCCGTCAAAGTAAAAGCCAAAACAGCCATAGCATCAC
>CALDUB010000022.1 GCA_937923465.1 uncultured Saprospiraceae bacterium | reverse complement strand
TAATGAGGTCGGTGAATTGTGGACAAAAGGTCCTCAAGTCATGAAAGGTTACTATAATCGTCCTGCTGAAACGGCAAAAACAATTACGGACGGATGGTTGCATACGGGTGATATTGCAAAAATGCACGAAGACGGATATTTGCAGATTGTTGACCGTAAGAAAGATATGATTTTGGTATCTGGATTTAACGTTTATCCAAATGAAATCGAAGATGTTATTGCTGCACATCCAAAGGTTTTAGAAGTTGCTGCAATTGGAAAAGCAGATGAAAAATCGGGTGAAGTTGTTAAGGTCTTTATCGTCAAAAAAGATAAATCCTTGACTGAAAAAGAATTGGTTGCTTACTGTCGGGAGAATCTGACGGGTTATAAAATACCACGAGATATTGAATGGCGCGAGGAATTACCAAAGACGAATGTTGGGAAGATTTTGCGGAGGGTGCTGAAGGAGGAAGAAAAGGCTAAGAAGGCTTAAGTAACTGAACAAAAGTAATATGGCTTTCTAAGCACATCTTTTCTCGCCTGCTTTCCTTAAAAAAAACTTCCGTAGCCAAGCTACCGATGCTCGGCACACAGTATGCAAGACTTTTTTAAGAAAAGCAGGCAAAAAAATCTTGCACTTAGCAATACTATATTACTTATGTCCAATTACTTAAGATTAAAAAATCCTCACTTGATTTCAAGTGGGGATTTTTTAATCTTAAATTTTAACAAAAGAGGACTAAGGTTTCACTATCTCCCGACTCTCAATAATCTGCCCCTCCTCTACCGATAAAGCATACACCACAAAACTCGCCAACCAATGCGCTCCTTCGTAATTTTCCGAAGCAATATTAGGTAGTGTCACGCGCAGATGCTCTTCTGCTGCTTTTATCAAAATTTTTCTGTATTTATTACGCGCCATTTTTGGTAAAAGCCCATACATAGACCACGCTCGACTCAGATTCAATCCGTCTAGATGTACAATTTTTGGGTCACTGCGGTCAGAAACTATTGCGGGTCTGGCGACCGAGAGAATTTTATCCTTTGGCATAAAATATTTAAACCATTGCTTAAATTGTCGCTTGGTCAATATCCGTTGCATCAAGTTTGCCTCCTCTAAGCAAGATGACAAAAAATCTTGCCCACTTGGCTCCCAATCCGCAGGGCAATCATGGTCAAATATGAAATATTTCTTAGCCCTATATTCTATCATTTCTTGAAATTCTTCCGCGCCTGTTGTATTCGCAAAATCCCAAGCGAAGGAAAGCCCAAAAGCAGTATTTGGATGCACACCAGAGCGAATAGGATATTTCAAAACAGGTAAAAAAGTCTCGTAGCGATAAGCAACTTTCTCCGTCAGGGGCATCAAATTATTGTACCATTCCCTTCCTTGAGCATCCTCCCAAGTGTATAGTTCTTCGGCTAATTTTAAGAGCCACGCCCAACCGTAGGTGCGTTCCCAACTTTTGCTCTCCTTCTCTATATATTCAACCTCTGCCAAGATATTATCTCTTGTGAGATTTTCAGAAATTTTCACTCGAATTTCTCCCGCTTCGGGCATGTTGGGAAATTTCTTTAATAACTTAACCAACATCCAATGTCCATGCACGGATGAATGCCAATCAAAACAACCATAAAAAGAAGGATGTAACTCTCTGGGCTCGTTAAGTTGAGAACTATCCGTAAGAACTTGATTTAACTTGTTTGGATACTCTTTTTGAATACAGTCCAAAGCTAAGCGAGCAAAATGTGACGCGCCAATTTCGGTAAGAGTGAGATGCCCTGTTTCTGAAGTTTGCAAAAAAGGGTTATCGCTTTCTTCTTGGGCAAAGAGAGTGGAAAATATTAAGAACAAGCACGTAAAAAATAAAAAAATGGTTTTTTGAAAAATCATTATACGGTTTTCAGCATTACTTAAGGCAATTTGAATAACAATAAATTACCCAAGACTTTCTATAATCGCACCAAATCACGATAGGACTGCAAGGTAATAATTTTCCAAGCGTACAGTATCTCCTTTACCTCTAAAGAACTTTTTGATGCAAGTGCGACAATTTGATAATTGGAGTTCTCTTGATTTTTAGCAAATATTTCTGCTCCAAAAAACTCAGGTAATACTTCTTCATTACGCAGCCAGAATTGACGAGTAGCTTTTGACCAATTATCAAAACCAATTTCGGCATCTTGACACAATTTATCCAATATATCTACATAATTTTTTGCACCAGTCTCCAGAATAACGGCGTAAGTATTGTAGGACGATAAACGAACAGTCTCTAATTCTTCGTAAATAGGAACACGTTTACCACGTAAATTGCGGTGTGCAATTGGTTGGTTATCAATTAATACAATCTCTTTGTAACGACGTTCAGAAGATGGCTGTGGAATACTCTCAATTTGAGCGCGAGCAGGGTCTATTTGACGTGCCCAAACAATCTCAGGTTTTGTTCTAGGATTGATACAAATAGGAATCAATCCTAAGTCTAAGTTGAGGATTTTATCTGTCTTTCGAAATTCAAAGCCTAACTCATTCCATGCTTTGCGGGCAGTCTGCCAACGCCGTAAAGCAGTCGCAGATGTCGCTAAGATGTGCCAAGCCGTTTTGTCTTCAGGATTGGCTTCTATCGCTTTTTGACTATAATGAAAGGAAGGTTTCCATTCATTGCGCTGTCGATAAAAAAGGCTAAGGAAATGATAAGGAAGAGACCAATCTGGAGCTAATCTAACAAGCTTTTTATACAGTTTCACAGCATTATAGGAATCCCCAGCGCGGTCATACGCGAGAGCTTCATCCAGTAATAATTGTATATTGTTAGAATTTTCTTGCACTGTTTTCTATAAGGTAAATAAAACGGGATGACAAATTAATAGTCATCCCGTTTTAATGATTTGGTAGTTCAAATATATGGAAAATTATTAACTTTTACTTAGAAGCTGTTTGATTTTAACTAATTCTATATATGAGGGCAATTTCCCGCCTATATAAAATACTTAAACTCAAATAGCATCTTAGAAGCTATTTAAGTTTATATTGTTAAAATTGTCAGAGCTATTAAAAATCAAGAAAACAAAGCGATACTGAGAAGATATTTTCTATCGATAAAAAACTGCCTTACGATATTTAAATCATAAGGCAGCTTTTATGTATTTTCGTAAAAAATCGTTTTACGACTCTACTACATTACGTCCTATTGAAGAATAACGGAAACCTTTTTCCGCCATTGTTGTCATAGAATATAAGTTACGTCCATCAAAAATTATTGGTTCTTTCAATAAGTTCTTAACAACATCAAAGCTCGGCGTACGGAATACGCTCCACTCTGTACAAATTGCCAAACAATCCGCATCAATCAATGCTTCGTATTGGTCTTCTACCATTTGTACATCACCCGTGAATTCTTTCTTGACATTTTCCATTGCTTCTGGGTCATAAGCTTTCACTTTTGCGCCCGCGGCTAATAATTCTTCAATGATGTAAAGTGCTGGTGCCTCACGAATATCATCTGTATTGGGCTTGAATGCCAAGCCCCATACTGCGATTGTTTTCCCTTTCAAATCACCTCCGTAGTGAGCTAATATTTTTTGAGAAAGAACAGTCTTCTGTCCCATGTTAACATTCATAACAGAGTTCAAAATCTTAAACTCATAGTCATTTGAAGCAGCAGTCTTTGCCAGTGCTTGCACATCCTTAGGAAAACAGCTACCGCCGTAACCGATACCTGGAAAAAGAAAACGCTTACCGATACGGCTATCACTACCCATACCAATACGTACGTTATCAACGTTTGCTCCTACTTTCTCACACAAGTTTGCGATTTCGTTCATAAATGAAATACGCGTTGCTAAGTAAGAATTAGCTGCATACTTGGTCATCTCTGCACTACGCTCATCCATAAAGTAGATTGGATTTCCTTGACGTACAAATGGTTCGTATAAACGACGCATAACGCTACGTGCTTTTTCGCTTTCTGTACCAATAACTACACGGTCTGGCTTCAAAAAGTCTTCAACAGCAACACCTTCACGTAAAAATTCAGGGTTAGAAACTACGTCGAAAAGGTCTTCACTGATACCTGCCGCAATCGCTTCATGTACGCGTTCAGAGGTACCAACAGGTACTGTACTTTTATCTACAATAACTTTGTAGTCAGTAATGATTTCTGAAAGGTCTTTAGCCACACCAAGGATATAGCTCAAATCAGCAGAACCGTCCTCACCAGGAGGTGTAGGTAATGCTAAAAAGATTATTTCCGCTTGGTCAACGGCTTCCTTCAAATTGGTGGTGAATTTCAAACGCCCTTGTTTGGTATTTCTCTCAAAAAGAGTTTCCAAACCTGGTTCGTAAATTGGCACTTCGCCATTACGCATACGTTCTACTTTGTTTTTATCTATGTCAACGCAGATGACATTATTGCCCGTCTCAGCAAAACAAGTGCCCGAAACTAAACCTACGTATCCTGTACCGACTACAGCTATGTTCATTTTTTTCTATTGTTTGTGTGGTTCTTGAAATGAGTACAAAAGTTGGGATAATTAAAAACTTTTGCACCAATTAAAATAAGTTATTTTTTGTGTTTCAATGTGTTTAGACTTATCTATTTACGAAAAACGTGTAGATAAAGTTTAAAGACTATTCATCCAATAGCCGTCAGATACCTAAATTTAGGCAGCGAGCTAATGATGTAAAATATTTTTCAGGTTATAATCGAAAATAGTAAGGAAAAAACAAATAAAGGGGAGAAGTAAATTGGAAATGTTATGTTAATAATTATTTCCGAGTGCAATTTTAAGAAAAAAAAGACAATAAGTAAAATATTTTTTCAAATATAACTCTTGTCACATATCAAAAATAAATTATATAATTATTTTTTCAACGTCGGGAACAACATATAAAAACAATAAAAATATATTTTCGCCAAATAAAAAAAACTTCCTTCCCTCAAAAAATGTAGAAAACAGTAAATAACAAAAAAAGGCGCTTCCGTAAATTAATACGGTCGCGCCTTATTGGGGGAGGATAATTAAAGTAAGTAAAGACCGGCACTTACCCCCCAGAATGCACCGGTCTTACTCACTATCAAGAAGCGAACTTCCTGACCTCTTTGTAAGCAGTAAATAATTTTACTGCATAAGGACGAGAGATGGAGACCAACTCTACCCCCCAGAATAGTTGGTCCCACTACTCACCCTCCGAAGTCCGAGGACTCCAAAGTTCTTTGTGACTGTGGGTGTTGATGTATCATCAACCTGCTGTCATCTATATGCGACAATCGTGCCGAATTTTTTAATTAGAGGATAAAATAATTCGGTCGAAAATATGTCCCAATTTTTAATGAAAAGTGTGAACAGTATTAAAACTACTGAATGAAAATCCTACTTCAAGGCACTCTTTAGTCTAATAAGTTACATCATTAAAGACAATAACTATATTTTCACAAATTGTGCCAGTTTAAGAAAAACAGGATAAAAGTTAGACATTAATTTTTAGAGAAGGGCATCAATATTTTGACATTAAAAATAATTTTAATGTCAAAATGATTAACAAAAAATACAAAATGTAATGTATCTATTCTCTCTATTCACAAAAAGGGGGGAATATGTAAACCAACAATTGCATACTCTCAAGAAAGTAACTATTTATTGGTACACAAAAATATCATTTTTAACAAAAACTACAAATTATTGAGTTTCAAATATGATATTCTAATGTAGAATGCAGTATTTATTACACTGCAAAGACTAATTTTTATTAATTTTCAACTGAATGTACAGCAATTTTAGCTTTAAATTATTTTTTATAAATTTGAAGAGTACACTTCAAACTATAATTTTAGTAGTAAGGCGTTCTATTTATGTATCATTATTTTCTATTCCTTTGAATAATACTGCAATTATAAGTTTAATAAAAAATAACTCTTAAACGCTTTTTCCATTATCGTGACAGTAAAAACACACAAAACATTAAATTAAAAACATATATAGAATTCAAAGAAGTCAATACAAACAGTAGTTATTAAAAATAAATAGAATATGTATTTGTTACGTGTTTTCGGAAATTTTCAATAAAAAAGATGGAAAAATATTTTTTTCACAAAAAAAGAGCTGACTAACAACAAATGGTTGTTAATCAGCTCTTTTTGCAATACAAAAATTTGAAATATTCGACTTTGCAAAAAAATCATCCAGGGTACTTATTTTTAAAATATTTTTGATACCCCTTAAATTGTTTCTGTAAAACGACTTCATTGTAATTTTCGACGGATAAAATAAAAAAATCGGATGCGACACCCATTTGTAAAAAAGGAACTAGAGGCGTCTGTAGTTTTTGATAATATGAAAAAGCATCTACCTCATTTTCAAATGTTCCTACCAAGACAAACGGCATCTTATCATTAACAGTCAGACGATATTGTTTAATAGAATATTTCTCTTCTACATAATTTTTAGCGTGATACTTTGCAAACCCACCAACCATGTCCGACATATCTGCCCAACCTGCCTTAGGTAATACGACCAAATAATGAGGAGAATCTGGATTGTGCTCAAAATTTCCTTGTGCTTGTCCTAAAAAAGGAATGCAGAATAAAAAAAGTAGAATTAACCGAACCATGAGATTTATAATTTACCGAGTATTATTTTCGGTTCTTTGACAAATCCCCCCGTTGCACGGGACAATCACTGCTTGTCCCGCAACGCGGGGGGGATTTGTCAAAGAACGTTATTTTCTCTAGTAAACGCATAAAATAGACCAGAGTTGCTTAAGAAATTTAACCTTTCTACAAAGAGATTATTTTTCATCCAATTCATACAATTGAAACTTATCAATTATTATCAGAAGATTTTGAGTCAAATCATCTTCTTGATTGTAGCCAAGACGTTGTAATCCTTTCGCCCAGGCTTGATAATCTTTTTTGGATAATTTTCTTAAATCAGCAAACTCTCCCGTAGTGATGTATTGACTATGCGCCCGAAAACCAGACCACGCATTATCAAATTGAGCTATTTGCCCATTTTCTTTTAAACCAAAGTGATTATTAGCTGATTTCGCAGCTGGGCTATTCCCAGCATAACTGTGTAGCAATGCATTCGCTAAAATAATAGAAGAGGGGATGCCGTATTTTTTACGTTCGCTGATAGCAACGTGCGCAAAACGTTTTAAATAAGCTAGTTGGATATTCTCACTCATCTTATCTAACTCTTGCAAGTGATTTACTTTTTCGGTTTTATTCGTAAAAAATGGAATCTCAAATGTTTCTAAACCTCCCCCCTTAGCTGCTAACTTTTGTGCGTCCACAGAATAGCGTTCTTTCTCGCCTTTGACAATAGCAGGCGTTTCATTTTGCTCTGTCTTTTCTTGAAATGGTGCGTTAAGATTGACGGTAAAGCTCATATCTTTTTGGAAGATGATATATACACCTGCCCCGATAATTATAAGTTTGAACCAGTTGTTTAGGATAAAATTGCTGACGTTCTTTGTTATTACTTGCTTATTCATGACCAATTGTTTTAAAATACTGAATTGTTACTGATTTTCAACAAGAAAAATCAAATTGCTGGCATTCAACACTTTATTTAATTTTCCCTATTTATTTCACTCTCTCTAATATGTTTTAGGTCACGCTGTTTTTTATTGATGATGCAAACTTAAAACTTTTTGTTTTTAAAATCAAATTTATTTTGACATTTTTTGTTTTATATTTTATTTTTAAATTAATCGTAGATTATCTAAACATGAATATTTTATATTATATATGTCATTCCTATCAAAAAAAATATATCTTTACCTTTAAGGAATGTAAAAAGAATAAATTGTCATTCCTCAAAAAACATAGAGTTACTACCGCAAAAGAAAATATAACCAACTTATCCCACCGATATGAAAATATTACATATTAGCGCAGAATGCTATCCTGCCGCAAAAGCTGGCGGATTAGGAGATGTCGTAGGCGCTCTTCCCAAATACTTAACTGCTTCAGGTACTCCTGCCGCGGTTATTATGCCTAAATACAATCTCAAGTTCATGCAAAACAATGAATTTGAAATTGTGCATCATGGTAGTGTCCGTATTCATAATCAACATTTTCCTTTTACTATCGAGAGAGTAGTTAGTGCGGAACTTGGCTATGATTTATACATGGCGAATATTCCTGGAAAATTTGACCGTGCAGGTATATATGCAGACCCACATACAGGAAGTTTTGGCGATAGTGTCTCTCGTTGGCTATGTTTTCAACAAACGGTCCTACATTGGGTAGTTAGTTTTTCGGCAGACAAAAAACCAAAAGTACTACACTGCCACGACCATCATACAGGGCTTATTCCTTTTATGGTAAAACATTGCCCTGAGTATAAGTCCTTAGCAAATATCCCTACGGTTTTCACGATTCATAATGGACAATATCACGGTAACTATAGCTGGGACAAACTGCACCTTCTCCCCTATTTCGATGCGGAAGCTCGTTCACTTTTAGATTGGAAAAACACAATTAACCCTCTAGCTACAGGTATCAAGTGCTGCTGGAGATTGACAACTGTATCTCAATCTTATTTGGAAGAATTAACTCAAAATTCTAATGGACTAGAGAGTTTAGTGGGACATGAATGGCACAAAGCACGCGGTATTATCAATGGTATCGACAATGAGGTTTGGAATCCGACAAAAGACAGCTATTTGGCTGAACATTTAAAGAAGAAAAATGTCTCTAAATTTAAGGCTGAGAATAAAAAAGTATTAGCGGACCATTTTAACATTGATATTAATCGTCCTATTTTTACTTTTATTGGGCGTTTGGTTGGTGAAAAAGGGGCTGAAATTATTCCTGATTTAGTGCGTAATCATATTAAGGCAGGATATGAAGGTGCATTTTTGCTTTTAGGTACTGGACAAAAGGACCTAATGGAAAAATTAAAGTGGATGCCACATGAGTTTCCTGGACGATTTGACGCGCGTTTAGAGTATAATGAAGGTCTAGCCCACCAGATGTATGCGGGTTCAGATTTCTTATTGATGCCTTCTCGTGTCGAGCCTTGTGGGCTCAATCAGATGTACTCCATGCGCTATGGAACTATTCCTGTTGTGCGCGCCATCGGTGGTCTAAAAGATACGGTTATTGATGTAGGAGATGAAGGAGGTAGAGGTTTCCGTTTTCAACAATTAACTGTTGAAGATGCTTTTCATGCGGTGCGTCGTGCGACAGAATTTTATCGTGATGCAGATAAAATTTCGGTCTTGAGAGAAAGAATCATGAATTTAGATTTTTCTTGGCAAAGTTCTGCGAAACAATATTCTAAAATTTACGATGAACTTATAAGTGTGTCTGTCTAGTAACGAATAGAGATAGACTTCAAACATAAATATAAAAGTGGTTAGACCTTTGCGCTAAACAAATTTCTTAACCCACCAAAATAATATTTCCTAATGATTAAAATGATTTCTGTAATACTAGGTGGCGGCAAAGGAAGCCGTTTATTTCCATTAACTAAAGACCGTTCAAAGCCTGCTGTGCCGATTGGGGGAAAGTATCGTTTAATTGATATTCCAATCTCAAACTGCCTTAACTCTGGTGTACGACGCATGTTTGTATTGACTCAATACAACTCTGCTTCTCTCAACCAACACATCGCAAATACTTATCAGTTTGATATTTTTAGTAGTGGTTTTGTAAATCTAATGGCAGCTGAGCAGACGCCAAATAGCAACGATTGGTTTCAAGGAACTGCCGATGCTGTTCGACAAATCATGCACCACTTAGACGCGCACGAGTATGACTATGTGTTGATTTTATCTGGTGACCAGTTGTATCAAATGGATTTTGAAAAATTGGCGAAATACCACATTTCACAAAAAGCAGATTTAACCATCGCGACAATTCCTGTTAATGATAGAGATGCGCCTGGCTTTGGTATCATGAAGGTCGATGAAAAGGGAATGATTAACAGCTTTGTGGAGAAGCCTGCAAAAGAAGAATTAAAAGATTGGACGTCTGAAGTAGACGAAGAATATAAAAAAGAAGGCAAACACTATCTTGCTAGTATGGGAATTTATATTTTCAATAAAAAATTATTGAAAAGACTTTTCTCAGAACAACCCGAGGCGACTGACTTTGGTAAAGAGTTTATTCCGACTTGTATTACAGAAGAAAAAACAACCGTTGCTAGTTACGCTTTTGGTGACTATTGGACTGATATTGGAACGATTCGTTCTTTCTTTGAAGCCAATATTGAATTGACAGATACTGTTCCTAAGTTCAACTTATTTGACAACCAAAAAATCGTTTATACACGTGGTCGTATGTTACCACCTTCTAAAGTTTTTGGTACACGTTTCTTCAAAGCTGTGGTGTCAGAGGGGTGTATTATTCATGCTGAAAAAATTGAGCGTTCGGTCATCGGTCTACGGTCACGCATCGGCGAGAATACGGTCATCACAAATGCTGTTATCATGGGTAATGATAACTTCCAATCATTGGACGATATGATGAGCGATAAGAAAGGAATTTTAGGTATTGGTAAATACTGCGTGATTGACCATGCAATTATCGACAAAGATGCTTCGATTGGTGACCACTGTATCATCAAAGGAAATGAAACTTTGACAGATACAGAGACTACTCATTACACGATTAGAGACGGTATTATTGTTGTCAAGAAAGGTGCGATTATTCCTGCAGGAACGCATATTGGGATTTAGATTATCAAACTAAACCTAATCAAAACAGCCCGACTCTTTCAAGAGTTGGGCTGTTTTGTTTTTACGATGCCTGCATTTTCTTTAGTTCTTGTTTGTCTTGTTCTGTCAGCATTAAGTGTTCTGCTATCAAATCATCTGTTGGTTTATTGAGCATCATAAAAAGCACCATTGCGCCCGTGATAACCATGTAGAGATAGTTACCTGTAAAGAAAAACAAGACGATACTAAAAAGTCCTGGTCCTTCTAATAATGCAAAGCGGATAATCATTGCTTGACGATAGATAACTAGTTTTTCTATCATCGTTTTTCCCATCGACTCGGCTATTTGTTTTCTAAAAATAAATGAACCTAAAATAAATCCACCCGCCGCCAATAAGGCTACGAGGATAACAAAAAGTCCATTAGAGTCACTACTCACTTCTTCTCCTTGTTTTAGAAAAAGCAAAATACCGCTAATCATGCAAAGTCCTGCCATGAGGGCAAGTGGCAAAATTTTAATGCTATTATATAATTCTTTTAAGTTCGTTGGTTGTTGGTATTTCATTGTTAGTTTTTTGATTAAAACTGCTCTCTAAACAAAAGTAATCATCTTATCCGTCAAGTGAGGAATTTCATTTAAACTTAAGAGATTCAATTGATTTTTTGAATAGAAAAAGGTACTAAACGAAGTGTTTCTAATAGAGAAATTCATGGCTAAAACTCGTCTTTCATCCTCTATCTTTAAAGACTCCGCTGCGATTGCAGAGATTGTGCCACCAGAAGAAAATACACCTACTCGTTCTCCTTTACCTGTATTTTCGAGAACTGTATTTAATCCCCCTCTAACGATTTCACGAAAAACACTCCATGGTTCTACGCCTTCGGGGTTAATTTTTCCTTCTGCCCATTCTTCCATAAAGTATTGAAAGGCTAATAAATTATTACGTCGTTTCAGCCTAGGATTGACTTTAACTTCCTCTAACCATGCTTGTACTTTCGGATGATTTTGCATTAGTTCAGGCATGGCAGCCTTCATTGCCTCCGTTCCTGCGTGTTCTTTTAGTCCTTCGATGATGATTGGCTTAGGTATCTCCTTTTTGTGCTTTGCATAAATATCTGCGACTATTTGATAGGTGTGTTGTTGTCGCTTTAAGGGACCAACAAATATTTTATCAAAATGCCTTCCTCTTTCTACTAAGTATCTTCCTAACTCCACCGACTGTTTTTCGCCATGTGGCGATAACTTATCATAATCATCTGCCATGAAAGATGCTTGGGCATGTCGAAAAAAATGTATCTTACTCATTCTTGATTATTTATTTTAAAAGCGTCACATCTCCTTTATAAATAGCGGTTATTCCATCTAAAAATTCTAGTTCTGCAACATAAACGAAGACGCCTGAGTTTAATTTCTCGCCTTCAAACTCTCCATTCCAACCGTCAGATGTTCTATTGGTTTGCCCACTATTATTTTCAAAAACAAGTTCACCCCAACGGTCATAAATCCTTAAGTAATTGATATTCGCAAAACCTTTCCCTTGGATATAAAACACATCATTAACCCCGTCAAAATTGGGACTAAAGACATTTGGAATAAAAACTCTACGCGTTTTATCTATCAATATCTGCAAACTATCCGCGTCCGTACAGCCAAATGCATCCGTTACATTAAGAGAATAACTAGCATTAGAAAATGGTCCCACTGTCACCTCGGGACAAACTGTACAGTTAAGAGACTCAGGTAAATTACTTTCCCACAAATAGCTGATTGGAATACCCGACAACAAATCAGGAATTAGAATAACACTATCTCCCAAATCTAAGAAAATATCTTCTCCCAATTCAATATCAATCAGCGCCTCTGTGATATAAGTACTATCAAAAACTGTCTCACAACCACTAGACACTGTAACGGTATATAAGCCTGGTTCATTAATGGTCAAGTTAGCTGTAGTATCTCCCGAACTCCATTGGTAAGTCACATTGAGCCCTTCTAATTCTTCCGCATTTAATAAAGCCGCTTCGCCATTACAAATACCAATCGTATCGTTATCCAAATCTACAAAAATTGGAATAACTTCTAAACAAGTGCTGTCATTATTCACCAAAGTATTTGGATTATCCGACAGAGTTTCTTCTCCTAAAAACGAAGGAAGTCCCGTTAATTTTGCCTGATTTTTATAAATGCCTTCCGAACCTTCTTCGATGTAAACGCGCGCAATAATACTGTCAATCCCTGGGGGAATAATCATATTTTCGATTTCTAAAATATTTGTTCCAATACCTGTCAAATCGCCATCATATGGATTTTGCAAAATTTCAATAATTGTTAAATTTTCAGGCATGACATCTGAGAAGGTCATATTCGTTTGCGTCTGACCAGAGAGGTTCGCAATCTCAAATGAATAGGTGACTTCGGTACATGGAAAAGTCACCTCTGGATAGACTGACTTTTGTAATTTAACTGTGTAAGGACAAGAACAACCGTCCTTTCGAGAGGCAACAGGACCTGTAGCTTCTAAAGTTAACAAACCTGTCGTCTTATCTATGCTAAAAAGTCTAGTAGCATCACTTTCGTTGGGTATGCTTCCGTAAGCGAATAGATTTCCAAATGGGTCGAAAAACATAGCGCCAAGTGCGCCTGCTACATTCTGAGTGGGAAATGTTGTATTGTCTGCTATTCCTGTCTCTATGTCAATCGTAATTACTCGCTGTGTGATAGCATCAAACCCCCACAAAATACCCGTCAAAGGGTCGAATGCCACATCAGTCGTTAGAAAATTAGAACCATTTGCACTATTTAAAGGCATGGACTCAAAGCTATAATCTGGGTCATTCAAATCTATAAAAACAAGTTCATTACTCGGAATCCCTTGTGCACCAATCACAACCATAGTATCTCCATTTGGCAATATATCAGCAGCGGTGTAATAGCTATTTTGATTAAAGGGCATATTTTTTTGAAAAAACCTGCTTCCCGTAGCATCTACAATAGACAGATCAAAATTGGAAGGATGCAATCCATAAATCAAATTATCGGACACTCGATAACCAATAGCATTAAACAAATCATTCGTCGAATTCATCAATTGATTAAAGGTCACAGCTCCCGTCACTTCATCTATTTCTACTCTGAATACATCGCTATTAATCCCGTCTGCCGCCAATGATAAATAAAAATCGCCCTGACAAACAAAAGGCTCTTGCGCCTGTAAGGATGCTAATAAAAAAAGATTTAAAATGATTGTCAATATTTTACTTGACATAAATTTTTATTTGGTTAAATAATCAGGCAGTCAATCCTCCGTCTATAGGCATTGCCAAGCCAGTCACAAAACTTGCTTTATCTGAACACAACCAAGTAATAGCATTTGCCATTTCAATTGGGTCTGCAAATCGTTTCATTGGAATACCTGCCTTCAATTTATCTGATAAACCCGCAGATATTTCTTCCATCATCTCTGGATTAAAAAGTGGCGTCACCGTAAATACTGGACAAACGGCATTGATGCGAATATTTTTTCTAGCATACTCTACTGCTGCCGTTTTCGTCATACCAACTACTGCGTGTTTACTCGCTACATAAGGCAGATTATTTGGCAAGCCTTGCAGACCTGCAATCGAAGCAATATTGACTATCACGCCGCTATTCTGCTTTAGCATCTGCTGAATTTCGGCACGCATACAGTAGAAAACACCTGTCGCATTCACTGCCATTACTTGGTCCCAAGACTCTAAAGAAATCTCAGCCGTCCGTGCAGGAGTGCCACCAATCCCAGCATTATTTATTGCAATATCTAACTTTCCGTAGAGCTTTACGATTTGCTGGACTAAATTCTCTACCTCTGAGTATTCCGCGACATTCGCCTTGATAAAGGTCGCATCTCCTCCTGCCTTTTCTATCAATCCTACCGTTTCCCAACCACCTTTTTCATTTATATCTGAGACAATAACTATTGCACCTTCCTTGGCAAATGTCAAAGCTGTAACACGCCCAATACCCGAGCCTGAACCTGTGATAAGGACAGTTTTATCTTTAAATTCCATTTTGATTTGTCTTATATTTTGGTTCTCTGTCAAATCGTATGAAAGTGACATAAAAAAATAAAAAGGTAAGTAGTTATCTGATTTTAGCTTTCCATTTTTTTCCTGTCACAAGATTTGGCGGAGAACGATATTTTTTGCGAAATTTAAGGTAGCATTATTTCATTCACTTTTATCTACTTTTGCAAAAAAATAATCAACTTATGAAATCAATTGCCGTCTATTGTGGCTCTTCAAAAGGAAATAATCCACTATTTATCGAAACTGCTCAACAGGTCGGAAAAACCTTAGCCAATCGAAATATTGAACTCATCTATGGTGCTGGCAATGTCGGTCTCATGGGAGAAATCGCAGATGCTGCTCTTGCTGAGAATGGAAAAGTTTGTGGTATCATCCCACAGTTTTTAAAAGACTGGGAAGTTTGCCACGAAGGATTAACAGAACTTATTGTCACCGAAAA
Organism: uncultured Saprospiraceae bacterium; assembly: GCA_937923465.1. Lineage (GTDB taxonomy): Bacteria > Bacteroidota > Bacteroidia > Chitinophagales > Saprospiraceae > JAHDCG01. The sequence goes on along the minus strand of CALDUB010000022.1, from coordinate 6,732 downwards.
TATGCACCAACGTAAGCAAATAATGGTCGATAAGTCAGACGGATTTATTGCACTACCAGGTGGATTTGGCACTTTGGATGAGCTATTTGAGATATTAACTTGGGGACAATTAAGACTACATGCTAAGCCTGTTGGAATTTTGAATATTGGTGGTTATTACGACCATTTAATAGCTCATATTCAAAATATTGCTGACTCAAAATTTATGCAGCCGTCTAATTTGGGTTTGGTTATCGTGGATGACAACTTAGAAAGTCTGTTGGAGAAAATGGAAAATTTTGCACAACCAACAGCAGATAAGTGGGTAAAATAGCTTAAAAAGTCGTACTTTTGTGTTTTCCTGATTGAAGTAATTTAATAGGGAGAGTTTTGTGCAGCTGCATAAAACCTAGAATGAAAAGCAATCGAGAAAACGCATTTCTTATAACAGATTAAAAATCAAGAATTTATGTCTTTTGATATAACAGGAAAAATGATAGCGAAGTACGATACGGAGAAAAAATCCGAAAAATTTTCCGTGCGTGACTTTGTAATTGAGGTAACTGAAGGTCAGTACCCACAGTTTGTAAAATTTCAAATGACCAACGACCGTTGTTCATTAATCGACCCATACAATGTGGGTGATATGATAAAAGTACACTTTGACCTACGTGGTCGTGAGTGGCAAGGAAAATATTTTACGAACTTAAATGCCTGGAGAATCGAAAATCCTGCACAAGGAGCGCCTGCCGCACCAGCTGCACAAAACGATACGCCAGTATTTAACGACGGAGGTTTCCCTACCGCAGAAGATGCGCCAGCAGCGCAAACAAATGTAGAAGATTTACCTTTCTAGAAAGATTCCACTACACATGTGAAAAGGCTACTCATTTAATAATGAGTAGCCTTTTTTAGTTTTTCTTCAATCGTAATCTATAAAAGCGCTGCACCAAACACACCTGCGCTATCTCCCAAGCTCGGCTTTAAAAATAATGTATCTAAACGATTATTAAAAACGTGCTTTTTCACTTCCTCTACTCCCTCGGTGTAGAGCAAATCAATATTACCAACTCCTCCCCCAATCACAATAGCATCTGGGTCAATCATATTGATAATACTTGCGACTCCTTTTCCAAACATCTTTATTAGACGTTCCATCGTTTCTGTAGCTGCACTATCTGTTCCTGCTTCGTGTCTTTCTACGATTTCCTTTAATTTCAAATCTTTCCCTGTCAATTCTTTATAATGTCTCTCTAAGTTTGGACCCGAAATAATTCTTTCCGTACATCCAACTTTACCACAATAACAATCTCCTCCACTGTCATCTAAAAAATTGTGTCCCCATTCTCCCGCTATACCTTGTCTTCCGCCAATAACGCGTCCATTAACAACTAAACCTCCTCCTACGCCAGTTCCCATGATAATACCAAATACGACGTCAGCATACTCCAAATTTTCAGGTACAGAACCCACTAAAGCTTCTGCAACAGCAAAACAATTCGCATCATTCGCCATGTTAATTTGGATACCTAAAAAATTTTCTAGGTCTCGCTTCATTGGCTTACCATTCATCACCGTCGTATTCGAGTTTTTTATCGTCTGTGTGCTTGGGTCAAGTGTACCAGGATGCGCAATTCCTATTTTCTCTGGACGAAAACCAACCTCGGCAGCCATTGTTTCTATTAACTTCGATATTTGTCGAAGGATATGAAGATAGCCCTTTTCTTTTTCAGTAGGTAGGCGCATCCGCTTGAGGACATTCATCGACTCTTTATCTTCAATAATAACGGCTTCAATTTTTGTTCCGCCTAAATCTATTCCCCAAAGTGGCATCATGATGTTCTTTTTTAGATGTTAGATATTACACGTTAGATTTCAGATAAAAAGCTAACGTTTGACGCCTAACTATTTTCAATTCTTTAAAAGCAAATATATAACCAAAAGAGGGTTTTACCACAAAGTAAAACCCTCTTTTTATAACGGACTAAAACTCCTTACCATTTCTTGCCAATAAAGCCATCCTCTGTTATCTCTAACATCGACTCTGGAAAATCTGCATTCGTCAGTTCTATTAATTTTTTAGTTGCTCGTCTCTCTGCGTCTATACGTGGTCCATGTGTCTTCCCTTGATAAATCGGTGTTACTTCACCATATACAAAACCACCATTCTCATCTAAATATAACTTTAGCATTGGAGCAATACCTGCTGCCCCACGTAAATTAAAACGTCCATAAGTACAGAAATTACCAAGACTGTAAGTTATAAATCTATTCTTGTATAATTCGACTCCGCGCGTTACGTGAGGTCCATGTCCTAAGATTAAATCCGCCCCAGCATCTACCATTGCATGTGCGAATTTGTAAACGTTTCCACGGTTTTCACCATAGTAAGTTTCCGTTTTACGCGTCACATGTTGATTTTTTGCTCCTTCCGCTCCTCCATGAAATGAAACAATGACAATATCATTTGTCTCATTCAATTTCTTGACGATTGCTGCGGCGCGTGGAATATTACGCACATCGCAAGTACCACTGTTCGGTGCAAATGCCGCAAAGCCATAACGAACACCATCTTTTTCCCAAGTCGCCGTTTCATCACTTCCTGCCAAACCTGCAAACTCAATACCTGCATCACGTAAAATTTGTTTAGTTTTCGTACGTCCAGTAGGTCCAAAATCTCCCGAGTGATTATTGGCAATACTTAGTACATCAAAACCAGCATTGGTGTAATGTTCGATATAGCTTTCTGGCGAACGAAACACATAACAAACATCAGGATTATTACAACGTTTTGCTTTTCCTCCTTCGTTCAATATTGTTCCTTCCAAATTACCAAAAGTAACATCTGCATCTTGCAAAATAGGTTCTACTTCTGACAACAAATCTCTACCTCCATTAGCTGGCAAATAAGAAGCTGACGGATAGTTAGTGCCCAACATCATGTCTCCAACTGCTACTACACTGATGAGTTTTACACTACCTTCTTGTGCTTGAAGAGGCGTATTTGTAAAAAGTAAAACAGTAAAAAAAAGACATCCGAAAAAGCGGATGTCCTGTAATTTATTAACAAACATACTATTTGTATTTCTTTTAGATTAACAAAAAAAATACCGTCCCGATTTTCATTCGGGACGGTATCTTTTTAATCCAATGATTGATTAGCAGTTTCTGCCAGATTTTTTAGTTCATTGTATTCTGTCGGACTTAAACCGTCTAAGCAGTAATCAATGGGATTGACTTTTCTGCCATTGTGAATAACTTCGTAGTGTAAGTGAGGAGCTGTTGAGCCTCCCGTGCTACCCACTAAACCTATCCTCTCTCCTTTCTTCACTTTCTGTCCTTTCTTCACGTCAATGCGACTCATGTGTCCGTATAAAGTCTTGTAACCAAATCCGTGGTCAATAGTCACATTATGTCCATAACCTGTACGAATTTTTTGTACTCTAACGACTACACCGTCTCCCGAGGCTTGAATTGCAGTACCGCTAGGTGCCGTAAAATCAATACCCGTGTGCATTCGTCTCACCTTATGTATAGGATGAAAACGCATACCGAAACCAGAAAGTAATTTGATATTTCTTTTCAATTTGTCCGAACGGACAGGTTTGATAGAAGGAATAGAAGCAAAACGCTCTTCTTTCTTGATTGCGGCTTCAGCAATTGCATCAAAAGATTCAGATTGCTTTGCTAAGCGCCATTTGAGTTTGTCTGCTTTCTGTTGAACTGCAGCCATCAAGTCTCCTGATGCACCTAAGTTACGAAACTTATCATAATGGTCGCTACCACCAACACCACCATTCCAAACATTCTCATCAATTGGGTCCATACCCAAAATCATACGGTGAATACCACGGTCGCGTTCTTGAATCTTAGCTAACGTTTGGTCAAAATCAGTGATTTGACTTTCTTTAGCTTTCAATTGCTCTTGCAACTTTATTATTTCTACAGTCTTTGCTTCTTCGTTTGGTGAAGGAAATAATTTCCAAACCGTCAAAGTGAACAAAATACCTGTAAATACGACAGCACTTGTAAAACCAAGTAGACGAAGAATACGCTCTTTGGGCGTTACTTCTACTACTTCGTAACGAAGTGTGTGTTTATTATAAACAAATTTTTCCTTTGCCATGCTTTTTAATATAGATAAAACTCAATTCGCAGCCCTCCTGCTCAAAAATTGAATTCTTTAATAAATTCTACCTAAATAATGCTCAAAAAATAATTACTTGAAGTTTTATTTTCTGTAAGTAGAATCATTCAAAGAATAAAAATGTGTTAGTCAGTTTTTCTTTAGTGTCTGTTTTAAGTCAGGGACAATATATATAAATGGCTGAAAATCAGCGGGTTTTAGTCTAAAATAGAATCCAAAGGTAAAATTGAATCTCTATTTTCCAAAGAAAACCCTAAAAAAATCGAACATCTAGCGGAAAAATCATTGTATCTCTCTGTAATTTGTGTAGAATTCTCAGATTTTTGATGAGACAATGATTAATTTTTCATAGTATCTATGTGTGTCTTTACCATTTTTCTTCAAATAGTTCACAAAAATACTAATAAAAGTGAACAATTGCTAATTGTTAAGGGTTTTTAACAGTTGGTCCTTATTTCTGACATACTTGATTCTCGAATCAGAAATACCTTATTCACTAATAATTGAATATATATGAGGAAACGCTTACTTTTGCGTTTTCACAAGTATATAGACCTAATAAACCGAATTTCAATACAGAACTATTTTCTGCTTCATTAGTTCACAGTTTCATTAGTTTCACAATACTTCAAGAAAAAAGAACAACGATTTTTAAGATTTCACGTACATAGATGAGCCTCTTTTTTGAGTGCGTTAAGTGTACGGACTGAACAATGAAAAAGTTTCTCTTTACTATAAAGAGGAACTTTTATTTGAAATTCAGAATTGATAAAACGACAGTTTAAAATTAGACATTAGAACTTAAACTTTAGGTATTAGACTTTTTTAACATCTAAAGCTTGAAATCTAAAGTCTTCAAAAATATATAAAATGACCTCTTCCGAAATCCGCCGGAAATTTCTCGAATTTTTCGAATCGAAAGACCACAAGATTGTGGCTTCGGCACCGATTGTGAACAAAAATGACCCATCATTGATGTTTACGAATGCAGGAATGAATCAATTTAAAGATTACTTCCTTGGCAATCAAGTTCCAGATAAACGCCGCATAGCTGATACACAAAAATGTTTGCGCGTCAGTGGTAAGCACAACGACTTGGAAGAAGTAGGTCGTGATAGTTACCACCATACGATGTTCGAGATGTTGGGTAACTGGTCTTTTGGCGACTACTTCAAACAAGAAGCTATTGATTGGGCTTGGGAATTGTTGACGGAGGTTTACAAACTACCAAAGGAGCGTTTATATGTTTCTGTTTTTGAAGGAGACAAAGAGGATGGTTTAGAAGCTGATAATGAAGCTGCTGAGATGTGGAAAGCACATGTCTCTGACGACCATATCATTTGGGCTGACAAGTCTGATAACTTTTGGGAAATGGGTGAGACGGGTCCTTGTGGTCCTTGTTCTGAAATCCACATCGACATCCGTAGCGATGAAGAGAGAGCGAAAGTTGACGGTGCGTCATTGGTGAATATGGATGACCCATTGGTGATTGAGATTTGGAATTTGGTCTTTATCCAGTTCAATCGTATGGCTAATCGCAGTTTGGAAGCTTTACCTGAGCAACATATTGATACAGGTATGGGTTTTGAGCGTCTTTGTATGGCGATTCAAGGAACTACTTCTAATTACGATACAGACGTTTTCTCTCCTTTCATTAAGATGATTGAAGCAGAAAGCGGTAAAAAATATACAAGCAGTTACGCACCTGATGCGATGACTGATATTGCAATGCGTGTTCTCGTTGACCACATCCGTGCAGTGAGCTTCACTATTGCGGATGGGCAATTGCCTGAGAGTAATGGTGCGGGCTACGTTATCCGTCGGATTTTGCGTCGTGCGGTGCGTTATTACTATTCATTTTTGGATATTAAGAAGCCGTTTTTGCATAAAATGGTGCCTTTGTTAGCGGAAAATTTTAAAGATGTTTTCCCAGAATTGAAAGCACAAGTAACACAAGTTGCGCGTATCATTGACGGAGAGGAAAAAGCATTTTTGAATACTTTGGAGAAAGGGTTGAAGCGTTTTGCGAGTTTACAAATTACCAATAATATCATTAATGGACAAGATGCTTTTGAGCTTTTTGATACTTATGGTTTCCCGATTGATTTGACTGAATTAATGGCGGAAGAAAATGGTTGGAAAGTAGATGAAGCAGGTTATAATGCTGCGCGTCAGGAACAAAAAGACCGTTCTCGTAAGGATGCTGAAAAATCTGTAGGAGATTGGATTATCGTTAGTGATGACTCTGACTCTGAGTTTGTTGGTTATGATAACTTGGTGATTGAAGATGCGAAAATTTTAAAATATCGTATCGTTGAGGTGAAGAAGAAACAACAATTTCAAGTTGTTTTGGACAAGACGCCTTTCTATGGAGAAAGCGGTGGACAGCATGGAGATACAGGTTTGATTTTCGTGGGAGAGCAGAAAATTCCAGTTATAGATACGCAGAAGGAAAATGATTTGACGGTACACATCGTCAAAGCTTTGCCAGAAAAACCAGCAGCGGCCGTACGTGCGGAAGTTAATACAAACAAACGCTCAGCAACTTCTAAAAATCACACGGCAGTTCACTTGATGCACGCTGCGATGCATGAGATTTTAGGAAA
>CALDUB010000021.1 GCA_937923465.1 uncultured Saprospiraceae bacterium | reverse complement strand
CTTTAGGACTCTTGGGTTTCCCGTTCTGACTTGCTTTTTTTACCTCTTCTTTTGTCGCTACAAAAGAAGCAAAAGAGCATCAAAAACGCACATTTTAGACTTTTTACCTTTCGCTGATAAATTTTGCCTACGTCAAAAAGTATCGAAGGCGACTTTTCAACCCTTCGGGATTGAAAAGACAGGCAAAAATTCTAAAATTGCTTATTTTTTGACATCCATTAACACTTAATAAAGCACAAAATAGAAGTATTCACTTTTGATGAATACATTATCGATGTGACTTCAACTTAGTTTTATAGATATTCAAACCTTAATTCTAGAGTCTTAATGTAGAACTAAGAAACTGTTTGAATTTAACTAATTCTAACTGTGGTTATCACAGTAGACAGTATTTTATGTTTTCTCGTCAATAGACTTATTTACAAACAAGTCTAATTGAGGAGAAAAAACAAATTTCAGTTAATACAAGATACCCTAGAATAAAGTTTAGTCGATTAATTTAAAAATCTACTCTGTTGTGATTTATCATCAAATTTTAACAGATTAAAGCAAAACACCTCTAACATCGTTACAACACTTTCAGATAAATCAGCCTCTGTTCCTTCTGCATTAATATCAGTCAAACGTGGTAAATGTAGGGCAAAGTAGAGATTATTATTAGCCGTCTCAATCAATGTACTAGCTAATGTATGTGGATAGTTGAAATCAGGATTTACTTCACCTATAACCGATGCGATATTCCCCACTAATTTTTTGTAAGCTAGAAAAAAACCACCTTCATTATCGGTATCTACCGTTTTGTGATGATAGCCTTTAGTCCCTTCTTGTACGACTATACGGTGCAATGCATCTTCGTCGATATACTCTACATCAGTGTTGCGATTAGCAGAGTCTACAATGACCCCTAATATGATGCGGAGTCTTGTCTCCGCATCTTTAATATTTAGTGTATTTAGTTCAATACGAGCGATGAGCCACTCCCAATACCAGTTTAAAAGGTAAACAAAGAGGTGGTGTTTATTCTCAAAGTAACGATAAACAGAAGCCTCGGTTGATTCTATTTCTTTTGCTAACTTTTTAAATGTAAACTGCTCTAAACCTATTTTGTCAATCATTAAAACACTATTTTTAATGATTTTTTTTCCTAAAGTCGAACTTTGAGGGTCTTTATTGTAAAGATTATCGTTGACTTTAATATTTATAACGAGTTGATACATAAAGCAATAGGTTAAATAAGTTATAGTAAATTCTATTAGACTTTATGAATGAGGTTGAGTGAGATTTAAGCGCCGCTATTTTATTCTTAGTTTTCTTTTTAAAGAAGGATAATTGTTGATACTTTGACTGATTTAAAAGGGAAAATAAGGATAAAAGAGCAAGTTTAAAGCCGCTCAAATCTCATTCATAAAGTCTATTAGAAGCTGTTTGCTGAATATTGAAGGTATTTGTATTATAAGCTCCTATTTATTCCTCCCCAGTTCCCGCCATACTCCTCCATTCTGAGCAACCAAAGTTATACTACTATTTAGTCCCGCATTATAATCTTCATCTCCAAGCAATTCAATATATGCTGAACTACGAACAAATTGAGAGGCAGAATCGAACATCAGCGTAATGATTGTCCCTGTTGGAAATCGGTCGCCTAAACTTACACTATTATTAAGGCGTCGAATATTACCTGAACCCTTTACAAAAAACAAATTACCATCAAAAGGCAGCGTTAGTTCACTGTTAGAATTAGTAGGCATGGAAACAGTAGAGACCATTCCATGAGAAATAGTGCCGTTCATTCTTCCTCCACTTGCTAAAAGCGGTGGGGATTCCAAACTTGGCAGAGTCGCTCCAAAAACCAAAGAAGGAGTCGTGAGTTGGACAGTAGCAGGGTTTGCATTTCCTGAATTATCAAAAACAAAGCGCGGATTTAAAGTACATACCGAAGCGTTCAAAGCAGCAGGCATCCCAATGTAATGCCAATCACCATCTCCTGGATGAAAGGAAGAGTCTGTATCTGTACAAGTCCCCAAAGTATGGGAATAATGATTTATTTGAGTAAAAACTAAATCGGGAACGGAGGTTTTTATTTGAGCACCAAAAACCAAATATTGATGCGTCAATCCATTTGGCAGTGCATCCGAACTTGGGCTTAATGTTATTGTTTCATATGCAGGAATCGTAAAAGTCAAAACATGGTGTTTATCTCTAATCTCAGGGGCATTTTTTGAAATGCTAAAACCTGAACCTGTCACCTCCCACTCTGGAATGGTATTATTGACCACTCTTTGGAAAGAGCTATTTTTAAATTGATTGTAACCAGAGTCACCAAGTCCTCTGGAAGCTACAATTATCTCATTATCTCCCTCGTCAACAATGCGCCCTTCGCCAATCAAACCATAGTAATAAGAACCTGTCGTGTAAGGAAAACAGTGTATTCCTACGATTTTCTTTTCCTCCTCCAGACCACAGCCAGCGAGTGAATTAGTTGCTTCTAATCGTACGCCATAAGCTTGAAAATTCCCACTTTCAATAACGATGTGCGCGAAAGTATTCGGACAGCCCTGTACGCCTTCAAAGGTGCTACCATAGAAACTAATATCTGTTCCTCCTTGATTTCGAAAACCATAATTACTACCCGCACCAATTTTACTATTCAAAAATGTCACATTATTAATAAAAGAGCCATTTTCTGGAATAACGTGAAATGCTGTAACAGGAAAACGTGTGTCAATATTTTCAAATAAAACATGAGCGATAGTGCTGTTATTTGTTGCCTCCATTTTAATGGCTGTCCCTTCAAAAAAATTCCAGATGAATATTCGAGAGAAAGTATTATATCCTGTTTCAAAACCACCTTGGTCAGCCATTAATCGAATAGCACCTGCTGCTTTCATCCCCGCGACATTACCATTATAAATAGCCAAATCTTTTATACCCGAAGAGAAGCCCCGAACTTCAAAAGCCCAATCATTGACGCCAGTATAAAAAATCATGGAAGAATGTTGACCAAGAGCAGGAGAGAAATTAAGGTAATCAGCACCTCGCCCAACGCCTTCTAAAGTCACTCCACCCGGAATAGTTACTGTAGACCTAAGAATGTACTCGCCTGGCGGCACACAAACGACTCCTCCCAAAACAGCGGCAGCATCAATAGCACTCTGAAAAGCGGCAGCATTATCTGTATTCAAATCTCCGACTGCGCCATAGTCTGTGACACAAATTTCGTTTCGGACTTGGTTAGTAGGTTTTGTCCAAGTGGCTACTCCTGTCGCATCTGATTGTAAAATATAATTGTTGGTAGCATCCTCTCTTAGACGAATTTTACCATTTATATCTAAATCTTCGGTAGGGGAAGTGGTTCCAATACCAACATTTTGTGCACGAATTGGAGAAGTAGAGAGAGTGAAAAGTCCAAGGATAAGAAAAAAAAGGAAAAAATATTTACTACTCATTGGGGTGTGAATTTATTATGCTCAAAGGTAATGAAATCAATTATTTTTTCAGATATTTTTTTTCACCATAAATATTTTAGAATAATCTCTAATTTTACTTTAGGACTCTTGGGTTTCCTGTTCTGACTTGCTTTTTTTGCCTCTTCTTTTCTGCGTTTGCTTGCGTGAGTAAAAGGGCTTGCCTACAAAAGAAGCAAAAGAGCATTCCCGATTAAAATACGGAACAGGCTAAAAACGCACATTTTTGACATCCATGAACAAAAGAGAATTCAGAAGCAAT
>CALDUB010000020.1 GCA_937923465.1 uncultured Saprospiraceae bacterium | reverse complement strand
CCATATTTAGGGTATACACATTATAATTTTTGGTTATGTTTTTGAAGTATATGAAAAAGTTTTAATGTTTTAATAGGACGGAGAGGAAAAACGTATTAAATTTGCAAAAACACTAATATTTAAGTTTCGATTAAATCAGATAGTTAGGATATAAATTAGAAAAACACAAATCGAAACATTTTTCCCTTCCGATACCGATTAAAAGTTAAGACATCTTTTTTTGAATAAGATATTTGACATTAGACCAGATATTAGACTGCCGTTTTCACGTGTACAGTCTAACATCTAAAATCCAACATCTAACATCTTTTTTCAAACCATGAATCTATTTCCAAAATCAAACGAGGAAGAAAATGCCGCACTTTTACCGTCCCATTTTTAGCGTTCTTCTTTGCAAAGACTCTTTACCGTCTTTGAACTATGACAAATTGTAATCCATGAACAACACGACAAACATCACGAGAAGTAGCCATATTCGGCGCAATATTTTTTTTCCCTTATTCTGTGCTTTAGTTTTAGCAAATGCTTTAACTGCACGCACGACATCTATCCCCCTTTTAGAGTTTGATACTTTTGAGAACAATTTGACGACAGCTTTTGATGCTGTTAGTGAATTGAGCCTGCGGACGGATGCTCCCCTTTCGGACGTAGAGGTCATTTCAAAAACCGACTATGCAACACTGCATAAAACGAATACGGAAGAATCAGCTTCGGCTGTTTCTTCTCGTATTTTGATGGACCCCACTATTGATTATGAATTTTCCTGCGCTTGTCGTGAAAATCCTATCGGCTCTGGCGGTAATGCCACGACTATTGACAACGGTCAGTTGATTGACTTCGTAGAAGTTACTTCAATAACTGGCGAAAGTTGGACAGTAGTCTCTGCCGAAGGTTTCTTTGACATCAGCAGTCTCCAGCCCCCTTTTTCCCCTACGATTATAATGCCCGGTACACCTCTAGATGAAACTGGAGGACCGGGTGTTTATCAAATCATGGGCGTTCACGTTGAAGCTGTTGGCTATACGCTAACCGTGACAAACGGTACGGATATTTTATCAATTGGTGCTGCTGTAGGTGAGTGTGCTTACCCAAATCCTGAGTTTTTGGATTTGAATGCGGGCTATTGCCTGTCTTCTCCTGCATTTACTTTGACCGCAGATAATGACGGGCTAGTAGGAACTGGAGAGTTTACAATTTTAAATGAGGACGGTTCGACAAATACAGCGAATGCAATAACTTTTGACCCCGCAGCTTTGGGTTTAGGAACTTATATCATTCGTTACTCTTTTTCAGAAACGGGTGCTTGTACCCAAACAATCGAGCAAACAGTAGAAGTAACAGGTGAAGTTGGAACAATGTCTTGTAATGATAATTTACAAATTTCACTACAAGATAATTGTGAGTTGGAATTGACGGCAGATATGCTTTTAGAAGGTGACTTTGATAGCTATAGTGTCTTCACTATTGAAATCTATGACGGACCATTTTTGATTGCTAATCCTATCACAGATGCTTATTCTAATGAAGAATTGACTTTTAAAGTCATCAATACTTGTGCTAATAATTATTGCGACGGAACTATTATCGTAGAAGATAAATTAGCGCCCGTTATTGATTGTCCTGTAGGAATTACGACAATAGACTGTACAACAAATGTCAATACTATCCCTGCACCTACAGCAACGGATAACTGTGACGGTGTCATTACTCCTGCTTTAGTTAGTTCAAATACGGAAGACTTAGGCTGTGAAGATGCTGCTGGATTGATTAGTCGTACGACGCGTACTTATACAGCGATTGATAGCAAAGGAAATCAAATACAAAATAATTGTGTTCAAATCATCGAAGTAGAACGCGCGGATTTAATCGACGTTACTTTCCCTTCAGATGCGGTTTATAATTGCGGAACAAATCCAAATACATCGCCTGCCAGCACAGGACGCCCAATGTTAAACGGTGTAGATATTATCAATAATAACGTTTGTAATTTTTACAGCTTTTATACTGACAATGTCATCGAAACATGTGGCAATAGCTACAAAATCGTACGTTCCTGGACTATTTTAGACTGGTGTAATAATTCTACTACGCCAACAAATACTATCCTTGCAGAGCAGATTATCAAAATACAAGATGTCACGCCGCCAACGATTACTTGTCCTGCAAATTTTGAAGTGAGTACAAATACAGATGATTGTACAGCAGATTTCGCTTTACCAGCAGCTACGATTACAGACAACTGCGGTACATTTACTTCTCAAGTTTTCTCTCCGAGCGGTACTATTACAGACGGTCAGGCGAGCGGATTTGATATTGGTACACACTTATTTATATTCAGTGCAACGGACGAATGTGGTAATCTTGCAGATTGTCCAACATCGGTAACTGTTACTGACGAAGAAAATCCAATCATGGTTTGCGATGAAATTACGCAGACAACGCTAAGTCTAGAAGGTACTGCTGAAATTGAGGCAGCGACTTTTGATGACGGTTCTTATGACGCCTGTACACCGATTAATTTATTAGTGCGTCGTGTAGACGAAGGTGGAATTTTTACTCCAACTGTAATTTTGACTTGTGCAGATGCTGCGGCGCCTGTTTTAGTAGAGTTGCAAGGAACGGACGCTTTCGGAAATTCAAATACTTGTGAAATTCAAATCTTGATTGAAGACAACAGCGCACCAACTATTTCATGTGCACCAAATGATATTACGATTGATTGTTCACAAAATTTTGAAGATTTCTTCACTGTTCCGACTATTACGGAGTCTTGCGGAGTTTTCCCTACATCACAAGTTACTAACAATGTTATTAACAGTTGTGGACAAGGAATCGCAACGAGAACTTATTCTATCACAGATGCTAGCGGAAATACTTCAACTTGTACGCAAACGATTACGATTGAAAATAATAATGTGCTGACTTTGGCAGATATTGATTTTCCAGATGATTTTGGTTCTGCGGTTTGCGGAACTACAATTGCGAGTTTAGACCCAGATAGTTTGCCTGTCAATTCTCAAAGACCAATAGTGAATGAAATTGCTTGTTCGGAGATAAATATTTCTTTGAATGAAGAAATATTTGAAACGGACGGGGCTTGTTTGACAATAGAAAGAACTTGGACGATTGTTAACTGGTGTAACTACGACCCAGAAAATCCATCAGCAGGTGGCATTTTTTCTGATACACAATACATAACTGTAACGGATAATGAAGCTCCAGTTATTATTTGTCCACCAAATCCATTTGTAAAAATCATTAACCCAAGTTGTGATACGACTATTTTTGTTTTTGGTCCAGACACTTTAATGGACAATTGTAGCCAAAATCTCCATATTTCATCTACTCTACAAAAAACGCCAACGGACGACCCTGAAAATATTTTGATGTCAAGCCCAGGTTTGGGTTTCTATGACGGATTGTTACCAGGCTTGTACGAAGTGAATTTATTTGCAGACGACGGTTGTGGAAATGTTTCTGGTTGTGATTATATTTTAGCTGTACAAGATAATAAACCGCCAACTCCTTATTGCTTTGATACTTTGGTCATTGGGATTATGGATAATGGGATGATTGATTTTAACGCGCGTTGTTTTGATGCGGGTAGTTTTGATAACTGTACAGCACAAGAAGATTTACTTTTCTCGCACTCTGTTAATCCTTTTGACTCTATTCGTACTTTCACTTGCGCTGATATTGGTTTAATTCCTATTGAAATGCACGTGACAGATGAAGGCTTTAATACAGATAAATGTGCCGTTACCTTAAAACTACAAGACCTTTCTAATTTCTGTGATAATGAGCGTAGCATCGGCGGATTTATGCGTACAGAAATTCAAGAAGATGTAGCAGACGTTATGGTCTCCGTTAATGGGGATGAGGCAATGACAAGTTCTGATGAAGAAGGATATTACACTGTAAACGTAGCAGCGGGCGGTGACTACACCCTATTGCCCGAGAAAGATATTAATCCTACAAATGGTATTACAACTCTTGATGTTGTTTTGATTAGACAACACGTTTTGGGTTTACAAATTTTAAATAGTCCTTACAAACTCATCGCAGCAGATATCAACAACTCTGGCACGGTGACGACTTCGGATGTTGTCTTTTTAAGACGTGTACTTTTAGGATTAGATGCCAGCTTTTTGAATAATAAGTCTTGGCGTTTTGTAGATGCGAACTTTGAGTTTCCTAATCCACAAAATCCATTTGAATCAGGTTTCCCTGAGTTTATCAACATCAATGATTTGAGCGCGGATGTAGAAGATGCAGATTTTGTTGCCGTCAAAATTGGCGATGTGAATAACTCCGTCAATGGTTTAAATTTTTCAGGAAATGATAGCGACGAGCGCAATAGCAATGATTTGATATTTGATGTGAAAAATGAAACTATCCTTGCTGACGAGACAAAAACCTTGTGGTTAGAAAATGCGCAACTTCAAGATTTAATTGGCTTACAAGGGACTATCTCCTTTGATGTAGCGACCTTGACTCTAAATGAAATCGTTATAGATGCAGGCTTACATGATACGAACTTCTCTACTTTGCAAAAAGAATCGGGAATGATTGGGATGAGTTGGGAGAATGCAGCTTTAAACGCGAAGAGCATTCGTTTTGGTCTAAACTTCACAGCACGTCAGACGACGAGTTGGGATGCTGCGGTTTCTTTGACAAATGAACTGTTACAAACAGAAATTTATCGTCAGTCAGGTACGCAACTTGGTTATGCAAATGCTGTTTTGAATTTTTCAGATAGCTACGACGCAGGTTTTGTTTTAAAGCAAAATACACCAAATCCATTTTCAACCGAAACTACGATTTCATTTAAGTTGCCAGTAGCAGGAAATGCGCGTTTGAGTATTTTTGATGCGGCAGGAAAGATAATTTTTGTGGAGGAAAATGAATATCCGGCAGGTTTGCAAGAAGTAAAAATTATGCGTGCGGACTTAGGGCAACGTTCTGGTTTGTTGTTCTATCGTTTGGAAGCAGATGATTTTACTGCAGTTAGAAGAATGATTTTGCAGTAGATTTGATAACATAATTACAAAATAGAAAAGCCCTTCCGAATATTTCGGAAGGGCTTTTCTATTTTGACTTTGCAGCTAAAGCTATAGATAACGGCATAAAAAAAGCCACACACTTTGAAGTGTGCGGCAAAAAGGCTAATCACTTAATCCGAAATCTTTATTTCTGAAGTAGAAATTTTCTTGTTAGTGTAGACTCATTGGTTTGTAAATTTAGAAAATAAAAACCGTTTGGTAAGTCGCTCAAATCTATCGTTCCACTAATACTATTACCATTTTCCAGAGTGTTCTGGTCTAAGTCTGTGACAAATTTACCGTATAAATCGTAAACGCGCAAAGAATACGGTGATTTTTTTTCATAATTTTTATTTAATATATATTCGTAGCTCAAAATTCCGTCTGTTGGGTTAGGAAGTAGCTCCACTTTTTCGATAAAATCAGGCTCTGAAATTCCCGTTGCATCATTGTTTGCACTAAAGGTTGGTGCTCGAAAAATAAAGTCCCCTGTACCATTTGGAATGCGCGCCATTGCAACATTTGTTTCCTGTTGTCCAAATCCTATACTATCTAAATATCCCCCCGTAGGGTCGCTTAAAATGACACGCTCTCCTTCCGCTTGCAGACGAAAATCAGCATGGTAACCTTCATCTTCCAAATCTTTATCTGCCCAGATAATTACATAACCATTCGCTTCTATAAAGCTACCAGCAGGGAAAACAAATTTATCTATGATTGTATAATTGTCACTTACCATATAACCTGCTAGGTTGACAGTTGTACTTTCCAAGTTATGTAATTCAATCCAATCAGGATAACCTCCCTCTGAATCGCTAATGCCACTAAGACTATCACTACTTGCGACAAATTCATTAATGACGATGTTCGCCTGTGCTTGCATAAAAAGTGCAAGAGCGATAAACTTTAAAGTAAAAAGTATTCTCATTCGAGTAATTTTTTAATTGAGTAATTTAAATAAATTTCATGTAGTAGAAACACAATAGACTTCATGAATGAGATTTGAGCGAATTTAACCTCACTTAATCTTATTCTTAAAACCTAACAATTGTGTTCTTTAGATAATAGGGAATTATTTCTTGTTCTTTGACAAATTCCGCGCGTTGCGGCACAAGCAGTGATTGTCCCGTGCAATGGGGGGATTTGTTGGAGAACCTTATTTTTATTGATACTTTGGCAGTAAAGCATTGTTTTACTGCCAATCTTTCTATCTATTTTCGGTATCTGGTAGCGTAATCAAAACCTGCTCTATACGCCTCTTTCCTACTTTGACTGCTTTAAATCTAAAATCATCATGAAAATACTCTGTCCCATTTTTAGGAATAAAACCTGACATTTCTAATATTAAGCCTGCTACCGAGTCTGACTCTCCTCTAACTTCATCAAAAATTGCGGTCTCTACTCCTAAAATGCGACAAGCATCATTTATCAAAGTCTTCCCTTCAAATTGATAATTAAAATCATCAATCCGTTTGTATTCCACCTCTTCTCTATCATCAAATTCATCTTTAATCTCACCAATGACTTCCTCCATGATATCTTCTAAGGTCACTATCCCTGAACTCCCTCCATATTCATCTACAACCACTGCCATATGCATCCGCTCTAACTGAAACTCTTTAAGTAAAGCATCAATTTTCTTGCTTTCGGGTACATATAAGACGTTGGTACGGATAAGATTTTGCCACTCGTAATCCTTTGCTTCTTTCAAATGTCCTAAAAGGTCTTTGACGTATAAAATTCCTGTAACGTGGTCAAAATCTTCGTTGTAAACAGGAATACGGGAAAAACCAGACTCGCGCGCAGTATTGAGTAATTCTTCATAACTGATAGTCGCATCTACTGCGATAACATCAACACGAGAACGCATAATTTGCTTAACCGCAACATCCCCAAACTTCACTATACTTTTTAAAATATCAATCTCTTGCTCCGTATCATCCTCTTGTCCTACAGAGAGATTAATAGCCTCATCAATATCTTCTCGCAATGTACTGGAAGAGGCATGACTATCTAAGCGGCTTTCGATAAAATTTGTCCCTATAACTAATAATCGACTCATGGGATTCAAGGCGCGCATTAAAAACCACAAGACGCCTGACATTTGCTTTGCAAGTCGAATTTTATTGATTTTTGCATAAATCTTAGGAGCTACCTCTCCAAATAAAACAAGAAGAAAAGTAACGGTCACTGTCGTAATCGCAAATTCAAAACCACGCGCTACGTAGTATTCACTCCCGTAAAAATAAGGAACTTTATTCGTAAAAATATTCGCCCAATCGGTAAATGTTTCTTTAGAGACTAGAGCATTAATGATAAATGCCGATACAACAACAATCGCAATATTGATAAAATTATTACTGATAAGTATTGTCGCTAATAGTCCCCGTGGTTTTTCTTTTAACTCTAGAATACGCTTGGCAGACTTAGTATTTTCTTCGCGCAGCAAAGCAAAGTCATTGTGTGTCAATGAGAAGAACGCTACCTCTGAACCAGAAATCATCGCCGAAGCATACAGTAAAAGCAAAATAAATAAAACCGCGCCGAAGAGTCCGGGCGAAAAGGCTACAGCAAGTAGCGGAGGGAAATCTAAAAGCGTAAAAATATAATGATAAGGTTCGGTTTCCAATGTTTTTTGATTGGTGAAAATAGCGCGTACATTTCAAAAAATGTACGCGCTAAGTTAATTTTTTGTTAGAATGGTAAATCACCGCCTTCTTCCGCTGCAGGTGCTGCGGGAGCCGTTGGCGCTGCAGGTGTCGCAGGGGCACTTGGTGCTGCTGGTGCTCCACCATTACCATAATTTGTTACTGGCTCTTGTGTTGGGAATCCACCACCGCCGCCACCGCCGCTGTTTGGATTAGACACAATACGAGAACTGTTCGCAACGATATCCGTTGACCACCTGTCCACATTGTTAGCATCTTGCCATTTACGTGTAGAGATTTTACCTTCCACATAAACTAGCTGACCTTTTTTGTAGTATTTTTCCATGATTTCAGCCAAGCCTCTCCACGCTACGACATTATGCCATTCTGTTTTTTCGTGTTGCTGTCCGCTTGCATCTTTGTATTTTTCAGTGGTTGCAATCGCAATTTTTGCGACAACAGCGCCGCTTTCTAGACGGCGAACTTCTGGGTCTTTCCCCATTCTACCTATGAGTGTTACACTATTTACCATAATTTGGATGGATTTTAATAAAATGAAAAATGTAGTTTCTCACCCTTCAAAATAAGGATTAGACAAATGAGAACTGGTTTTGTTGGTGTTCGTTCAAGTGAGCCAAAAATGTCATTATTTGAGGGGTTATTATTTCAGAAAAAAATTCTCTAAAATAACTCTAAAGATAAAGATTTATCCGACAAATACAAATCTATCGTACGCGGAAAAGCCAAACCCACTAACTCTGCCCTTGAAATAGCAATAAATCCAGCCTTCTCGTAGTCATTCTTAAAGTTCTCAACCTGAATTTCCCAAAACTGAATACTGATTTTTTGATGTGTCAAAACACGCTTGTAAGCTTTCGACACGCGCAAGACGGAATAGTCACTTTCATTGATAAATTGATGCCAAGTTTCGCTGCCTTCTATCTGATTTCTATTAGTGACCGTCTGTTCTGTTTCTATGATAGGAAATTCGTACAAACCTTGCCATATATCTCCCGCTTCTCGTTTTTTCACCAAGACTTTCTCTCCTGCATTAATGACTAAATAATAGAAAAAACGATTACGCTTAACTAACTTTTTTGACTTAACAGGTAGATTTTCAACTCTACTTTCTTGAAATCCTACACACTTTTCAGACAATAAACAAGATTGACAATTTGGATTTTTAGGCGTACAGTGAGTCGCTCCAAAGTCCATAATCGCTTGATTATAAACTCCAGCTTGCTTTACATCCAAACACTCTTGCGCTAACTTAGCAAACTCTTTTTTACCGTCTGTGCTATCTATTGGCGTCGATATTCCAAAGGTCCGAGATAAGACTCTATAAACATTACCGTCGACAAC
Organism: uncultured Saprospiraceae bacterium; assembly: GCA_937923465.1. Taxonomy (GTDB): domain Bacteria; phylum Bacteroidota; class Bacteroidia; order Chitinophagales; family Saprospiraceae; genus JAHDCG01. The sequence goes on along the minus strand of CALDUB010000020.1, from coordinate 482 downwards.
TGCATTGGGTAAATTATATGCAAACGAAGCAATCGCCGCCGCAGTATACGGTCCGACTCCTTTCAGTTTTAAAATTTCCTCATAACTATCTGGAAATTTTCCGTCTAAATTATAAGCGATATTTTTAGCTGTCGCATGAAGATTTCGAGCACGCGAATAATAACCCAAACCTTCCCACATTTTCATCACTTCATCCTCTGGTGCATCTGCCAAATCCTTTACCCTTGGATAATTTTCCTTAAATCTCTCAAAGTACGGCAGTCCTTGTTCTACCCGCGTCTGCTGTAGAATTATTTCAGAAAGCCAAATATAATAAGGATTTTTTTCACCTTTCCACGGAAGTGGGCGGTCATTGGCGGCATGCCATTCAAGAAGATTTTTACGAAAATGTGTAGATTTCATTGATTTCGAATATCACGCGCGTACAGTATCACGGTCGTTCCACGCCGTGAAATAATTAAAATAAGAAACACGGCGTGGAA
>CALDUB010000019.1 GCA_937923465.1 uncultured Saprospiraceae bacterium | reverse complement strand
TTTAATTCAGAAAATTCAGAAGAGATGAAAAAAATAGGATTTTTAGGCGTAATGCTTTTTGCATTTCAGAATATGGTGTTGGCGCAGCATGATGTGGGTGTTTACTTGGGTGGTGGTGCTTATAACTTAATGGTTGTTGACGAGCCAAATACTAATTATGTTCCAACTGCTCAATTAGGTATTTCTTACATAAGTCCTTTCGCAAAAAACAAGCTTTTTTTGAACACGCGACTAAACTACAGTTATTTGTCTAGTACCAAATTTACTGGACCTGATAGTATTTCGATTTCTACTGTTGAATTTCCAGAGGAGTTTAGTGGAAGTATTATTATTCCTGTTCCTCCTCAATTCATTACAAATTCACTGGAAGCAGCTAATATTGAATACTCTAGCCATGTATTAAGCATACAACTTACACTCGGATTAAATGGTAAAGGTTTTCGTCCTTTTATTGGTCTTGAACCATTTTTAAAAGATGACTTTTACCTTGCAAAAATCGAAGAGGACAATGGTACGAAAAGTACAGGTGTATTAGGAACAACCATAGGGGCAAGTGCTGTTCTTGGTTTTCAAATTCCTTTTTCTAAACGTTGGGCACTTAATACTTCTTATGTAAGACAGTTTACGAATGATAGAGATATTATTCCAGGGGTTAATCAGGTTTTACCAGGACAAGGAAAAGATACTAAGTTCCAACGCTTTGACCTAAGTATTCGTTATCGCCTTTTCAAAAAGAAAGAGAAACCAGCAAGAAATAAATAGAGACTACTCAGTTCTCAATAAAAATCAATAATTTGGCGAAGGAAACTTATTCTTTCGCCAAATTATTATGTTATGCCACAAGTAAAAAATCTCTTCCTTCTCCTTTGTTTCTTCTGTGCTTATCTTCCTTTTTCACAAGCACAAAATCTAAAAGAAAAACAAAGTATCGCCAGTAAAATACTCGGCGAGTCCGTCAATTATAGCATTTATTTTCCACCTAATTATGATGCAACCAATCGCACTTATCCCGTCACTTATGTCTTGCATGGATACACCGATAATGAAACAGCTTGGGTACAATTTGGAGAAATAGATAGACAGGCAGATGCCGCTATTCTGTCGGGCGAAATCCCTCCCATGATACTCGTCATGCCAGACGCGAAGGTCACTTGGTATGTTAATGATGCTGAAGGAAAAAAGCGCTACGAAGACTTTTTCATCGAAGAGTTTATTCCTCATATTGATAAGTCTTATAGGACACGTGCAGCGAAAGAATTTCGAGGAATTACAGGCTTGTCTATGGGCGGCTACGGTTCATTTCTCTATGCTATTATACATCCAGATTTATTCGCGGCTTCTGCGCCTTTGAGCGCGGCATTTTATACGAAGGAAATGGTTGTGAATTATGAGCAAGAGCGTTGGAATAATGTAGAAGGACTGATGTACGGAAAAGATTTAGAAGGACAAGAACGTATCACTGACCATTGGAAAGCAAATAATCCTTTTGAGCTATTAAAGACGGCAGATAAAGAGGCTTTGAAAAGTGTCAAATACTGGATTGACTGTGGCGATGATGATTTTCTTTATGAAGGAAATTCAAAAATGCATATTATACTACGTGATATGGAAATTCCTCACGAGTTTCGGATGCGAGACGGGGCGCACAATTGGACTTATTGGCGGACGGGGATTATTGATGCGCTATCGTTTATTGGGGAGAGTTTTAGGAGGTGAAAGGGTTGTGGGTTATGAGGTGGCGAGTTGTGAGGTTGCCGCTCTAACGTGTGAGCCAACTTCACAACCCATAACCTCATAACCTTCTTTTATTCATCGTTTTTATCCTGCCATTCCTGCACACGGCAAGTTAAATCAACAAACTCTTGTACAGTCAAACGTTCTGGACGATTATTGAAAAATTCATCTTGTAAATACGGTGAACCTTTCAAAAACATTTTCATCGTATTACGCAGCATTTTACGACGCTGGCTGAATGCTTGTTTGACTACTTTTCGAAAGAGTTGATAATCACAACCTAAATCTTGATTCGCTTTTCTCTCCAAACGAATAACAGCAGATTGTACTCTCGGTGGTGGATTAAAATTATCTGGCGTTACATAAAAAAGCATTTCTCCAGAATAGTAAGCCTGCGTTAAAACAGCAATAACCCCAAAATCTTTCCCTCCAGGAGTCGCAATAATTCGCTCTGCCATTTCCTTCTGAAACATGCCGACCATTTCTGGTACTTGGTCTTTATTGTCAAGCATTTTAAAGACAATCTGAGAAGAAATATTGTAAGGAAAGTTACCAATCAAACCAAACTCCTCATCTCCTATAATCTCCTTAAAATCCGTCCGCAAAAAATTGGCTTTCACCAGTCGGTCTGAGATATCCGGATAATTATAAGTCATAAACTCAATCATATCGGCATCTGCATCGACTGCATAAGTTTTAAATGGCTTACGCAGTAGATATTTTGTCAACATCCCTTGTCCTGGTCCAACTTCTAAAACCTTTTTATAGGTATCCGTCAATAAAAGTCCATCCGCAATACGTTGCGCCATGTCTTCATTCGTTAGGAAATGCTGTCCGTATGATTTTTTTGCTTTCAAATCTATTGATTTATCAATTTATTCTTTGAAAATCCTGTAAAACATATCTAATGAAAAACAAATTCGACGCTTCCTATCGGTCGCTTTCGACTTTATTTTTCCTTCGCCACAGGAGATTTATCAAAGAATGTATAAATTTTCCACAAAGGTAGCTAGAAAAAAGGGAATCCAGTCTCTTTACCAAAAATTCACAAGACAGCCTCTTCAAGCCTCTTTTATGTCTATTATTTGTCTTTCTAAAAAATAGAGTTCTTCAATTTCTATTTTCTTTAAATTAGCGAATATTTTAGCATCTAAATTTTCAAAAGCAATCACAACCACATGAAATACATAATTTTTCTATTCGCCTCTCTGTTATCTATTACGGCTTTCGCCCAGTCTAAAAAATTGCCTGTTCTCAAGTCTAACTCTCCGACCGTTTCTTACAGTGATAACGGCTGGTTTGAAAAAGATGGTTGGACATTAGTACCCGAAGCAAAACCAGATGTCTACTTAGCCGACCGTAGCTCGAAGACTAAAAAAGTTATTTTTTATAGCGATATTGATTCGATAGAATTTAAGGTAAAGCCTGGCTCTACCTTTGATTTTGTTATTTTGTTAAATGGTAAAGACTCTTGCTTTACACGCATCCAAAGTGTTGTTCCTCCTGGCAAACCAAAAATCGCGAGCACGCAGATTGATACCATTCCTTTCGTCCTAACAGAACACGACGCTATTCATGTCAAAGCTATCTTGAATGAAAAAGATACGATGAATTTACATTTTGATACGGGTTCTTTTGGTTTTAGCTTTACGCAAAAGGCAATTATCGAAAAAACAGATATGCTAGCTCAACAGCCTGATTTTATGATGGGAAAAGGAGAACCAGATTTCAGACAATTAGCACAAGCCAAATCATTGAGATTGGGAACGATGACTTTTGATAGTCCACGGATTGGGGCAACACTGGTGACCTCTTATGACATGGACGGGAAACTCGGATGGATGTTATTTGACGGAAAATTTTTAGAGATTAACTACAGTAAAAATTTACTCATCATACATTCACAAAAACCTGCAGGCTTGAGAAAATATACAAAACTACCAATCGAATGGGTCAGACCATTTATTTGTATCAATGCCACATTAAAAGTAGAGTCTAAAAAATATAAAGGCACTTTCTTATTAGATTCTGGCGCAAATCAAGCTTTAATAATCGATAGAGACTGGGCAAAAGCACAAAACTTCCCAGATGATTTAGAAGTATTAAGAACAACTACTTTGCGTGACCCACGAGGAAATGAATTTGAAGCAAAGACGGTAAAATGTCCTTCTTTACTTGTTAAGAAAAATGAGTTAGCCAACGTCCCAGCGACCATTTTAGCAGGTCCAAATCCAACAGGTTTTCCAATTAATTATTTCGGAAACGAAGTCATGAAGCGTTATGATACTATTCTTGATTTTCAGAATGATGTTATTTATTTTCGACCTAATGATTTGGGAGATACTCCTTTTAAGGATGTGTTGAAGTATTCGGTTGGGTGATAGAAAAAGCACTATAGTAATTTTTTACTTAAAGTAGATATTTCACCATACAGCAAGAGTTGAGTTCATTGCGGTATTCGGCTCTTTTTTATTGCTACTCTATTACGCCAGACTAAGACAACAAACAACATATTCCTAACTTTAACAGTCACACAAACCCGTCAGAAGATACGGCAAAAACAAATTCCACTAGCGCATCAGTGGTTTTTCAAATATATATCCACATATAAAGGAACTTGAGTTCCTTCATTATCGTAGTCTTTGCTAAAAAACCTACTAACCCATGGTCGGCGTAATAAATGTTTAATAATAATTTTTTCTCTTATCTTATGTTTGTACTCACAATCCTTAGGAGCAACACTAAAGTTCCCTGCATAATATTTAGATTCAACTTGATAAATATAGTAATATACACAATAATTACCTTGGCTATTTAAATCACTTTCAATTATGTAAGCTCCTGTTTTTTTTGTTGACGCTACTTTCATTGAAAAAGTATTAAAGCTCGTCCACAAAAAATTAATTAACATAGCTGATATCATAAAAGCAATAAAAACAGTAAAAACAATTTTTATTTTTTTCATTTTACAATTTTTCTATAAAACCAAGATAACAAAATCGTCTTTTATTAAAGGGACAACAAACAGGAACCAAAAAAAAGGCGACACCCAAATCAATGAGTATCGCCTTTATTTCTTTTCAAACAAGAATAATCTTATTCTTCTTCGTTAGACTGAGTAGCTGCTACAGCTGTAGCTGCCGCTGCAGTAGCACCGCTACGGCTTCTACGGCGCTTGCGCTTGCTGCCTGCTTGTTCCTTACTGTTGTAAGTATCGTTGTAATCAACGAATTCAATCATTGCCATCTCTGCACTATCCGTCATACGGAAACCTGTTTTGATGATACGCACATAACCACCTGGACGATTACCTACTTTTACTCCGATTTCATCAAACAATTCTTTGATTGCTTCTTTGTTCTGTAAGTAAGCGAAAGCTACACGACGACTGTGAGTCGTATTCGTTCTTGCTTTTGTTACCAAAGGCTCGATGTACATACGCAATGCTTTAGCTTTTGCCAAAGTTGTGTTGATACGTTTGTGCTCGATTAAAGCGATAGACATGTTTGCCAATAAGGCTCTACGGTGTCCTTTCTTACGCTTAAGGTGGTTAAATTTCTTTCCGTGACGCATATTACGTTTTTTTATAAATTAGTTAACTCCGCAGCACGGACTCTTTATTGAGTCTGACGTAACTGCAATTATATTATTGAGATGTTAGACGAAAGACCTTAGATATTAGACTACATAAAAATGAATTTATTCATTTTATATAAAGAGTCTAAAATCTAAAGTCTAATATCCAATATCTTTTTTACTCTTCGTCTAACTTGTACTTAGACAAGTCCATGCCGAATGTCAAGCCTTTGTCTTGCAACAACTCTTCAATTTCGACTAAAGATTTTTTACCAAAGTTACGGAACTTCAATAATTCATGGGTATCATAGCGAACCATTTCGCCCAATGAATTGATTTTCGCAGCTTTCAAACAGTTGTAAGCACGTACAGACAAGTCTAAATCTTCTAGGTTTGTCTTCAATAGCTTACGCATGTGTAAGATATGCTCATCTACAACATCATCTTTGCGACCTACTGGGTCATCGAAAGTGATGTTTTCATCAGTAATCAACATCAAGTGTTGAATCATGATGCGACTTGCCTCACGTAATGCTTCCTCTGGGTGAATTGTACCATCAGTTTTGATTTCGATAGTCAATTTTTCGTAATCCGTCGCTTGCCCTACACGTGTATTCTCAACGCGGTAAGCCACGTTTTTGATAGGCGTGTAGATAGCATCGATTGGAATTACGCCAATAGGTGCATCTTTTGGTAAATTTTCATCAGAAGGAACGTATCCACGACCTTTGGTAACGGTTAATTCCATTTCCAAGTTCACAAATGGTTCCATGTTACACAACAACAAATCAGGATTCATTACCTTAAACACATTCGTGTGCTCTTCGATATCACCTGCGCGGAATTCTTCCTTACCTGAAATAGTCAAGTAAATCTTTTCTTCTGCGATTTCGTCGTCAGTAATAAGTTGTTTCAGACGTACTTGCTTCAAATTCAAGATGATGTCAACGACATCTTGCACTACACCGCGGATAGTCGAAAACTCATGGTCAACTCCTGCAATACGTACTGCTGAAATAGCAAAACCGTCTAAAGACGATAGTAATACGCGACGCAAAGAATTACCAACAGTTTGACCGAATCCTGGCTCAAGTGGTTTGAATTCAAATTCACCCTCGAAGTCACTTGACTTCTGCATAACAATTTTGTCCGGCTTCTGAAAGGTCAGTATGCTCATACGCTGTTGGAAAGTTTGATGGTTTGAAACGAGAAAACGCGAAAGTAGTGATTATTCTTCGTAAAACATTGAATAACAAAGGGTTATCCTTTAGGAAAAATAGTCAAAACACGTTTTCGCTATTTACACCGATAGCGGAAGGTAATAAATCACCTTCCGCCGTCATAGTTATATTATTATAGTAGAAAGTTTTCGGTTGTTAATAACAACATTAACTCTCAAAAAGTTGAATTGCTCTAAAAAGCAGACAATGACAAAAGTCAGTGATTACTTAGAGTACAATTCTACAATTAACTGCTCATTGATGTTCTCAGGAATTGCATCACGCTCTGGGTAATCCATGAATTTCCCTTGCATCATGTCAGGATTAAATTCTAACCAACCGTAGTTACGTACGTTAGATTTTGCACCTACTGCATCAATGATGATGTCCATACCACGAGACTTGTTACGTACACTAACTACATCTCCTGCACGCAATTGCGTAGAAGGTACGTTAGTTACGATACCATTTACCATGATATGTTTGTGAGAACACAATTGACGAGCTGCACGACGAGTATTTGCGATACCTAAACGGTACACAACGTTATCCAAACGTGCTTCTAGCAACTGAAGTAATACTTCACCAGTTACACCACCCTTACGGCTAGCGCGGTCAAAAAGGTTGCGGAACTGACGCTCCAATACACCGTAAGTGTACTTTGCTTTTTGTTTCTCTGTCAACTGCTTAGAGTAGTCAGATGCTTGCTTACGACGACGGCTGTTACCGTGCATCCCAGGCTTATATTTTTTCTTCTCGAAAGCCTTGCTTGGGCCGAATATCGGCTCACCTAAAGCTCTCGCTTTTTTTGCTCTCGGTCCTGTATATCTTGCCATTTTACTTGGACTTTATGTTGAATGCTTTACAAAAATAAAGCACAACTGATTCTTTGAATAGATTGATTAAACGCGGCGACGTTTTGGAGGACGACATCCGTTGTGAGGGATAGGCGTCACGTCATGAATACGTGTTACTTTGATACCAGAAGCATCAATAGCACGGATAGCTGCTTCACGTCCACCACCGGGACCTTTCACATATACAACTACAGTACGTAGTCCATAATCCTTAGCTTTTTGAGCTGCATCAGATGCTGCAATTTGTGCAGCGTAAGGCGTATTCTTTTTAGAGCCACGAAATCCTGCTTTACCCGCAGAAGCCCAAGAGATTACGTCTCCTTTCTTATTTGTCAAAGAGATAATAATATTGTTGAAACTTGCTTTGATGTAAGCAAAACCTTCCGGCTCTACTCTTACCTTAAGCTTCTTCAACTTATTACCGCTCGTTTTTTTACCTTTTGCCATTTTAATTGAATATTGAGGTAATCAGTTTCTAATTTTATAAAATAGAAACCCGATAATTTTTTCAACCCTCGAATTAGATTCGAGATTACATTATTTAGTTGCTTTTTTCTTGTTTGCAACAGTTTTACGCTTACCCTTACGAGTACGAGCGTTGGTCTGCGTACGCTGACCTCTAACTGGCAAACCTCTACGGTGACGTACACCACGGTAGCAACCAATGTCCATCAATCGCTTGATGTTGGTTTGAATTTCTGAACGCAATTCACCTTCTACTTTGTATTCATTCTGAATCATTGTAGTGATGATACGTACATTTTCGTCTGTCCAATCATTAATTTTGACAGAGTGGTCGATGCCAGCTTTATCCAAAATCTCCACTGCACGGGTATCACCAATGCCGAAGATATATGTCAAACCGATAACGCCACGTTTGTTACGAGGTAAATCAACCCCCGAAATACGAGCCATATTAAATTCAATTTTGAAAATGAGTGATTTAAGGAATTCACCTGGACCACACACTTTTTTAATTAATAACGTTAAAAAAGATATTCGATATTAGACCTTAGATGTTAGACAAGAACTACTAAAGTAGTCTAAAATCTAATATCTTAAATCTAATATCTTAAATCTAACGTCTCATTTCTATCCTTGACGTTGCTTAAATCTTGGGTTCTTTTTGTTTATTACATAAACACGACCCTTACGTTTTACGATTTTACAATCAGCAGAACGCTTCTTTACAGATGCTCTTACTTTCATTGTTAAATGTGTTTGTGATACATAATAAAATCTGTCAGCAACGAATCACCTCCAGATTTTGTTTGTATCTATATTTACGAATAACCAAAATGGTTATTCTGAAATTCCAATATTTATTCACAATAAGCGCATCTCACTTTCGGACTGCTTTAGAAAAGAAGAACAAACTCCCTTCCTCCTTGACCATTATTTGTAACGGTAAGTAATGCGACCACGGGTTAAGTCATAAGGACTCATCTCCACAGCAACTTTATCACCTGGAAGAATACGGATGTAATTCATACGCATCTTTCCTGAAATAGTAGCAACAATTTCGTGGTCATTTTCCAAACGTACGCGAAACATCGCGTTTGAAAGTGCCAAAAGTATTGTTCCGTCTTGCTTAATTAATGCTTGCTTTGCCATATTTTAATTTTGGGGTGCAAAAGTACAAAATTTTATTTGTTTTATGAAATATTTTAATAGAAAAATTAGATTCCGTTTTTGACTGTCCCCGCACCCGAATTTTCGTTGATAATCAGTCGATTATACGAAAGGAAAGTCTGTGGAATCAGGATTTTCGCAGAATCCCAAAAACCGTATAAAATTCCGGCTGATGTTTTTCCGCATTTATAAGACGCAGAAAATGAGGGGATTCCACGAAAATAGTTGGAAGTTGCTGGTTAGAAGTTGAAAGTCAATTATTGTGAAGCAGAAAATTCGTAGAGCGTTTTGATTCAGCATAATTGTACAAGTAATCTACTTTTTTCCGTAATCTTGCACTCTGAAATTCGTTTTTCAACCAACAACTAATTCAACATGCATTTAGCACAGCAAATAGAAGCTTTGATTTTCACAGCAGAGCAGCCAATTAGTATACAAGAAATGAAAACTTGTATGGAGGACCTTTTTGAGGCAAAAATTAAAGAGGAGGATTTGGCGGCAGCAATCGTTGAGTTGCAAGAACGCTATACGCAAGAAATTTATGCCATTGAGATATTAGAAATTGCTGGAGGATTCCAATTTATGACAAAACCTTCATTCCACCCTGTTGTTGGTCAGTACCTGCGTCAGACTACAAAAAAACGTCTTTCTCGTGCTGCAATGGAGACGCTTTCTATCATAGCATATAAGCAACCTGTGACGAAAAGTGAGATGGAAAAGATACGTGGGGTGAGCTGTGATTACGCAGTTCAAAAACTATTAGAAAAGGAACTTGTTGATATAAAAGGACGTAGTGATGGACCAGGTAAGCCATTAATTTATGGTACATCTGACCGTTTCATGGACTATTTTGGTTTGAAAAATTTAGGTGAGTTACCAAAGCCAAAGGATTTTAGAGAACCAGATAGTGAGATTGGAGAAAAAGCACCAATCGAAGAAGTCGTCCCCGTAGCAGATGATGCTGTGATGCCTACAGAGGCAACAGATGCGCCTATACCTACTGAAACGACAGAAGCAGGTCAGGAAGAGGAATAAACGTTGGCTACGCTTGACGGCAGACGAAAATATGACTCGTTTTCTAAGCCAAGCAATTATACATTTCACATTCGACATTATACATTTACAAGTATGGAACCTTTAGTTAATAGAGTAGCAAGCAGTGGATTGATAACTTTGAATTTAGAAGATTATTATCCGAAACAAGAAATAGCAACTTTCGACTTGAAAGACTTTTTGTTTATGGAAATGATACTAAAGGAAAAGGATTTCAGAGCAGCATTAAAAGAATATGACTGGACTCAATACGAAGGAAAAATATTGACTGTTTTTTGCTCTGCAGATGCGATTATCCCCGTCTGGGCGTATATGTTAGTTGCTACTTATGCGGAACCATTCGCTACTGATATTTTCCAGGGAACACAAGAAGAATATTTAAAGGCGGTGTATCGTGGCATATTAATAGACATGGATTTATCTCAATATGAAGGAAAACGAATTGTGATAAAAGGCTGTAGTAACAAGCCTGTGCCACCAGCAGCATATCTCGCTTTGACGACGAAGTTGCGTCCATTTGCACAGAGTATTATGTATGGCGAACCTTGTAGTACTGTGCCGATTTTTAAGCGTCCACGAGTAGTGAAGAAATAATTTAGAATGTCATCTTATAAAAATGGTCTTATGCGGTATTTCGCATAAGACCATTTTTTTGAGAAAAATTCTTTAGTATTATTTTAGTCCATAATTGTCAAATTATCGGCTTTTTTCAAATAGATACAAGGCGTCTTTCCCATTTTTTCAATCTCTCCAGTGACGTATAAAAGTTTTCCTTTTAATTCTTTCTCTGGGTCGTATGAGAAGTTCGCAATATCGTCCTTTCTGATAAAAACAGTAAAAATCTGATTAGGATATTGTTTATCTAAGTTTATTAAGATATTCCCTTTTTGACTATAACGTGTACTAACCACTTGACCAACAACGGTAACTTTTGCACCATTACCTACTAGTTTTTTAGCCATGACGGTGTTGTAGTGGCGGACAGGCAAAGAATTAAATGGTACCGGCTCTACATCTCCTTTTGCGATTTCTGATACCCAAGGTGCTTTATCTAATTGACTTTCTACTTGATTTTCGATATCATCTGGTAGTCCTTCAAAAAAATTAATTCCTGTTAACTCTTCTATTTCATCAATCGATTTTGCAAAATGTTCAATAGAATAAGTTGCTTTTTTATTAGGAATCAAAAAGCCTATTCCGCGTCGATTTTCTTTATCAATAATTACTTTAAAGTATTGCTGTGGAATTGAAACTTTATTCACTCCTCGCTCTACCACTGGCAAATCAGAAGTTAAAACACCTCCTGTACAAACATATAATTGCGTCTCAGAATTACGGTTTAAATAAGCTCTAATCGTTCCTTCTAAATCTGCCCATATCTCTCGATTAAACTCTGCCAGCTGTGGCGACATATTTGAATAGAAATAACTTTCTGACAAAGCTTTTTGTGACCAACGAAAATCAGCTGAAGGTGCTAAATGCCCCCGGTCATAACCAAATCCGTCATACTTAAATTTACCATCTGCCTGCGGAAATTTCAAAAAATAATCTTCTTCGACTGCACTTCCCGTCAAAATTTTAGAGTCTACTCTAAAGTCATTTGTACGTGTCACCTTTCCCGTTAAAATCTCGGGGGAAATGATATGAGCCACCCATTTCGCTTGTTCATGCTCTTCGCTATAAACCAAAGACATGGCAGAATGAGAAATAACTTTCTCATCAGCAGAAACAGCAGGTAAGCCAAAAGAATTTAGGTCTGCTCTTAAATTATTTAACCTAACATCCTCGATTTGAGAGAGAATTTCCTTCTTTTTTTCTTCTATGCTTTCTAATTGCATTTCTAACTCCATCAACTCTCCCATAGGAGCTTGAGCTTGCAGATATTCACTAAAGAATAGGGCACAGAAAACGAATAAAACAATACGCATCATTTAGTTTTAAATTTCTATTTGAAAGAAAAAATATACGTTCTTTGACAAATCCCCCCGCGTTGCGGGACAAGCAGTGATTTGTCAGAGAACCATAATATAAAGATTAAATTGGGGTTACTTTTCGGTAATTAAGAGATGGGAATTCTAAAGTGAGGGGAAATTAAAATTGGATGAGCCTTTAAATTCAGTGTAAAACTAAGAAAAATATGATAGCCTTATGTTAATATTACCGTAAACACGGCTACGCAAAAAAAATATGCCTCGCTAAAATAAAAAATAGCCTTGTCAAAATCTGAATCTACTTAGTTTACAGTGTACTAATTAATTATTCTACAAATAAGAAAAAGTCTAGAGAAAATAGTTACAAAGCTTTTAGTAGACTTTAAAACTCATTTCTCTAAACCTTCCCTCACAAAACTGAAAATCAGTTTTTAGACAAATTTCTAGCTTTTTCGCGTGCCTTTTCCTCCACCTCTTTTTTCACGCGCATCAAATTGAACACGTTGCTCTGGAGACAAAACAGCTTTTATCGCTGCATCTCTTTCTTCGTGCAAGCTTTTTATATCAGCTTTTTCTACGTCTTTTGCGTCTTTAGCTACTTGCATTTTTTTCGCAAACTCCCAGTGAATAGCATTAATGCGTGCTGCTTGAGTATCCGTTAAAGACAATTCTTTTGTCAAACGAGCTGTTTGCATTTCGGCGCGTTGCTCAGGAGTTTTACCGTTATCGCCACCACGGTTACTTACTTTATTTCCTTTTCTACCGCCCTTTTTTCCTCCTTTCTTTTCAGAGCGCATTGTTTCGTATTTTTCCAACTGCTCTGCGTTCAAAATGGTCTTTAACTCTGCATTTTGTTGGTCACGCATTTGTTTCATTGCTGCTTTTTTATCAGTATTCTCGTCCGCAGCACCTTTAAAGCTTTCTTTTTGTTTAGCATATTTCAAATTAAGAGCAGCAACTTGTGTTGCTTGAGTATTCGTCAAAGATAGCTGCTCAGTCATTCGCTCAGTTTGTTTATCGGCGCGTTGTTCAGCAGTTAAGTTTTGTTGTCCACGTTGTGCGCTTACAGTATTTGCTGCAAAAAAAGCAAGGAATACAAAAGCGACTGATTTGAGATTGAAGTTCATGTTAATTTATTTTTTTGATTATTTATGTTCTTTGACAAATCTCGTAAAATGTGATTTGTCAAAAAATCATTATTTAAAAGTCTCGGATACTATTTGTCCGTTTGATGTTGCAAATATATAGGCGAAAGCTCCTCGTTAAAACTATATTCAACCAACAGTCTTTATTTCTCAACGAAACGCTCACATCCATATCAATGGCAAAAAAAGACCATATTATTCTGATTAATTTGAATGATTTCATTTTCATTGATAAAATCGTAGTGTTCGTTGATAAAATAGGTAAAAGAAGTATTTCGTCCCTATCTTTATATTGTATATCAGGCGAAAAGGTCTTAATCCGAAAGATTAAAGTTTGGATATAATAGACTCCCGACTACATAATTATATGTTTTCGGGGGTCTGTATATATAGAACTCCCATTCCGCTTACTGCGTTCTAACAGTATCAAAATTAAATCATCCGAAATTATTTAAATGTGTGCTACTTTAAATCTTACCTTGTTTTTCATAATTCTAATTGTAGTAAGTTATCAAGAAAATAAAACGGTATCGATTGCAACAGAACCTAATTAAAGTGGAGTCTGATTTTGCAAACGGAGCAGAAGTATCAGGACACAATTATTCAAAAATTAAAATCAATTTCAAATTTTCATGCGGCAAGAAACAAAAAATATCCTTTTACTAATCCTCTTATTCAGTAGCTTCTGGATACTGATGCCTTTGACTAACGATAATTTTACGTTTAATAGTTTTTGGATAAAAAGGAGTGTAAGAATGTTTATTGCCGTTAGTTTAGTAATCATTGTGAATGTCAAATACTTGATGCCTCAGTTTTATTTTAAAAGTAAAAAAGGGCTTTATATTTTCTTAGGTCTTTTACTAATACTTGGGGTAACGGGATTTTTCGAGGTAATTGTTGACCCTTTTTTTGAACTTGAAAAGAGGTCTAAATTTACGGATAAGGGTGCTTCTGATTTAATGCGCAAGGGTAATTTTTTCAAAGGGATGATACCTTTTCTCTTAGCATTAATAGGCAGTTCGTTTTCTGAAGTTAGTAGCTTTGCTAACGAAAAAATAAAAGAGGCGCTGACTTTAAAAAGTGAAAAAACGGAGGCGGAAATGAAATTGCTCAAATCGCAAATCAATCCACATTTTCTTTTCAATGCCTTAAACAATGTCTATTCTCTTTCTTATTTAAAGCCCGAAAAGACGCCTGAAAATCTTTTAAAACTCTCTCAGTTACTTCGGTATATGTTGTACGAATGCAATGATGACCGCGTGCCTTTGATTAAAGAAGTCATCTCTTTAGAAAATTTTATCGACCTTAATTTACTCAAAGACAGCAGAGGAATGAAAGTGACTGTCAATATGGAAAGACCGTCTGAGGAATTAATGATTGCACCACTTTTACTTATGCCTTTTGTCGAAAATGCATTTAAACATTCAAAGGTTGAAGACCTCAAAAAAGGCTGGATTAATATTGACCTACAAGCACAGGATAAAAAATTACTTTTCAAAATAGAAAATAGTATTCCAACCGTTGAATATACAAAAGACAGTGTTGGTGGCATTGGTTTGGCAAATGTCAAACGGCGTTTGGATTTAATTTATCCAGATAAAAACAAGTTAGAAATCTCAACCGAAAATAACCGATATGCCGTTAGGCTCGAAATTGATTTAGTATGAAAAAATTGCAGTGTTTAATAGTAGAAGATGAGGAACTCGCACGGGATTTATTGGAGAATTTCATTCAAAAAATTCCACATCTCGAACTCGTTGCCAAGTGCGAAAATCCATTATCAGGCATGGAAATTTTGAGAAATAAATCAATAGATATTCTTTTCTTAGACATTCAAATGCCCGAATTGACAGGCGTTGAAATGCTAAAATTAATACCACAAAAACCTGTCGTCATTTTCACGACAGCATATCCAAGTTATGCCCTAGAGGGTTATCAACTCAACGTGACAGACTATTTACTCAAGCCCTATTCTTTCGACCGTTTTGTACAAGCTGTCAATAAAGCAAGTGAAATGGTTCGCCTGAAAAATGGCAATACAGACAGTAATCAAAGTACAGAAACTAAAGATTATTTCTTAGTCAACTCTGACCATAAAGTTATCAAAATTAAGTACGCGGACTTGGTTTACGTCGAGTCTATGCGCGAATACGTCGCTTACCATACCAAAGCGCAAGGACGTATATTATCCTTGATGTCATTAAAAAAACTAGAAGTTGATTTGCCTTCTGACCGTTTTTTGCGCATTCATAAATCTTATATCGTAAGCACAGAAAAAGTAACTGCCTTGGAAGGGAATTTGGTGCATATCGGAGAGACTAAAATTCCAATCGGAGCAAGCTATAAAGACCAAGTAACAGGGCGTATTTTTTAAAACGTCATTTCAAAATGTCCAGATAAATAGTGTTACGTACTTAGTACTTTCCTTATTACACTCTTCTAATTTGCTCATTACTACATAATAACTCAGTTTTAAAGTTTTCATTGAGAAAACTACTACGTTCATTGATTATAGTTCTCTTGCGTGATTTCTATCCATATTTTTGTTCTATCAAAAAAGGAAGGCGGTAACTTTAATAAGCCGTCAAACAAAAATCACCAATATGAAAATCAAAATATTTTTCGCCCAACTCTTACTCAATCTACTCTTTTCTACCGCAGCTCTACAAGGGCAGACATATTCTATTTCTGGAATTTTATCCGACCAGACTACAAATGAAAACCTCATTGGTGGCTACATTTTCCTTGAACAATCAGATACTGAGGCTGAATTTAATACCATATCTGATATCGACGGTAGTTTTAAAATCAATGGGCTAACTTCAGGTAAATATCAATTTAAGGCAACTTATATTGGTTATCAAGCTGTCAATAGAAATATAGAAATCAAAGACGAAAATCTTGACTTAGGCAAAATTTCTTTCCTTTTCAATAGTGAAACCTTAACAACAGCAGAAGTTATTGCCCTACAGCAACGCGCGGTTTTATTGGGCGATACAACTCAGTACAACGCAAATAGTTACGTCGCTAATCCCGATGCCAATGCAGAAGATTTACTGCAAAAAATGCCAGGTTTTACTACGACAGACGGTAAATTATCGGCACAGGGCGAAACTGTGACACAGGTATTAGTAGACGGAAAGCCTTTTTTCGGAGACGACCCGACAACTACTTTAAAAAATATGCCCGCAGAAGTCATTTCCAAAATTCAAGTATTTGATGATGAAAGCGAAGAATCAAAAGCAACAGGTTTTTCGGACGGGAATACTCAAAAGACGGTTAATATAATTCTCAAAGAAGAATATAAACACGGACAATTCGGAAATTTTTACGTAGGATATGGTTACGATAACAAATATAACCTCAATGGGAATATCAATATTTTCAGCGGTGACCGACGCATCTCGATAGTGGCACAAAGCAATAATGTTAATATTCAAAATTTCTCTTCTGCTGATTTATTAGGAATCTCAGCAACAGTAGCAGGAGGTAAGGGTAGACGCGGTGGAGGAAGACGTGGTGGCGGACGTGGTGGTCCTTCTCTCAGTAGTAATACCAATGACTTTTTGATTGCGGAACAAGGAGGCATCAGTACAACCAATGCTATCGGCATTAATTATCAAGATAAGTGGGGCAAAAAACTAGAGGTCATCGGTAGTTATTTTTTCAATCAATCCGACAATACTAATCTCACTAAAACAACACAAGATTTTTTTAGTAGTGAATTTCCATTTTCCTATACCGAAAATTCGACAACAAATACAAGCAATCTAAACCATCGCGCCAATCTACAATTTCGTTATAAATTCGATAAGAGTAACGACCTGATTATCAAACCTTCTTTAACCATTCAACAGAATAATGGTATTTCGGAGGGTTTTGCAAATACTTTTTCTGATAAAAATCTGACTAATATTCTAACAGAAACACTAACGACAGATTTGGATGCACTCCAATTTTCTAATGAGATGTTTTTTACGCATCGCTTTGGTAAAAGAGGACGGTCCTTAAGCTTGAAAGTAGAAAATGGCTTAGATACTTCAGAGGGTGACAAGACATTATTATCAGAAAATACCGACGGTTCAGAAGTCATTTTATCACAATACAACCAAAACTCTACTTTAGACAATACAGAAACCTCCTTAAATACAGGTTTTCGGTATACAGAACCTGTTGGTAAAAACAGTGGATTGATGTTGGGTTATGAATTCGGGAATCAGAAAAATGAAGCAGAGGTTTTGACTTTCGATTACAACGAAACGACGCAGGAATTTGACTTATTGAGTCAAAACTTGAGTAATACTTTTAATAATAATTATCTGTCGCATCGAGCAGACATCGGTTATCGCTATCGCAAAGGAGATTTCTCAATGATGCTCCGTACCCGTTTACAGACAGCAGACTTAGATAACGAACAAACCTTTCCAAGCGACCTCTTGACAGAAAAATCATTTGATAATATTTTGCCTTCTGCCTTTATGCGTTATGATATTAGCAAGGAGAAAAAATTGCGCGTTTCGTACCGCAGTTCAGTACAGTTACCAGGAGTATCTGACTTGCAAGAGGTTGTTGATAATACAAGTCCATTGCAACTAGAAGTCGGAAATGCAGGACTTAATCAACAGGTTAATCACAGTGTAAATCTGCGTTACTCTGCGAATAATATGGAAAAAGCCACGGTTTTCTTTGCATATTTACAAGCGAGTACTGCAAAAGATTATCTGGGCGACAATACTTTTATCGCCGCCGAAGGAGATGTAATCAACGATTATGAGTTGTCTGAAGGTGTACAAGTTACACAACCAGTCAACCTATCTGGTTATTTAACAACGAGTGCTTTCGCGACTTATGGAATGCCTATCACCCAATTAAAATCCAACTTCAACATCAACTTAGGAGGAGGCGTAAATCGCACGCCAGCGCAATTTGATGGACGAGAAATCTTAACTGAGAGCCAGAATGTGAATGCGGGCTTCTCCTTAAGTAGCAATATTAGTCCTAATGTGGATTTCACTGTTGGAACAACAAGTAATATAACATTTGCGCAAGGTGAGTATGTAACCCAGCCAAGTGTATTTTACCAACAAACTCAAGCGAAGGTTAATTACATTTTTTCGGAGAAGTGGCGAGCAGGAACTGACTTAACGCATAATTATTATAACTCAACTGGACAAAATTTTGCCTACTGGAATGCGAGTATCGGCTATAAGTTTTTGAAAGATAATCGCGCCGAAATTTCGATGAGTGTCTACGACATTTTAAATAGTAATATAGCAATTGAACAGAGTTATACAGATACATATTTTGAACAAACAGAGTCTTTGGCTTTGCAGAGATTTTTCATGTTAGGCTTTAGGTACAATTTGCGTGCTTTTAATGCCCCGCCGTCTGATGAGAAAGGACCGCCACCGCCACCTTTTCATTGATAAATTTGGGCTGTTGATTGATTAGAATTGTGTGAAGAGGGTCTTGCCCTTAAGTTTGTATCAACAACAGAGGAAGAAAGATTTGAAGAGAAAGAATTTATTAACCAAAAAAGATTAAATCATGAGAAATTCAAAATTCGTTTTAATGACCTTTCTTTTAGGTCTAATGTTTATTGCTTTTAGCCCACAAGAAACTTTTGCTCAAAACAAGAGAAAGGTGAGTAAAGAAACACGTAAGAAATCAAATAATCGTAAAGTTGCCCCAGCTCCAGTGAAAGCCTCAAGTCGAGGTCGTACTGTGGTAACAACGACTCCTCGTGGTAATGTCATTCGCCATAGTAATGTTGATTATCGTTATGACAGAGGTATTTTCTATCGTCCACAAGGGGGTGGTTTTGTAGCAATACGTCCGCCTGTAGGAATTAGAGTGACGATTTTGCCACCAAATTATATTAGAGTCTACGCAGGAAATCGTCCTTACTACTATCACGACGGTGTTTATTACAACGATATGGGAAACAATTATTACGAAGTTACAAACCCTCCAATTGGGGCACGTATTAATCAAATTCCACCTTACAATGAAGTTGTTTATTTAGACGGTAGAGAGTATTATCTTTCAGAAGGAATTTACTACAAAGTCGTTCAGAATAACGACGGTAGTTTAGCTTATGAAGTGACTGGCTTTGCTTAATTTCATAGTTTAAGAAACTTACAAAATAGTGGGATGATATATAAAATGCTCTTTTGAGGAATTTGTATGTCATCCCGCTTTTTTGTTTTATGCACTTGTGTTTTACTCATCAGAATTGCGACCAAGACATTTAGCTACAAATAATGCCTTGTTTCCAAACAAAGACATTCATTAATCTGTACCTTGTATGAGAAATTATAAATAATCAAAAGAAACAAAATGCGTTCACAAAAAGTCTCTTTCACAAATTCAAATGGTTACGAACTCTCGGCTCGTTTAGAATTGCCAGTTAATCAACATCCACATACCTATGCAATTTTTGCCCATTGTTTTACTTGTAATAAAAATCTGACAGCAGTTCGAAATATTAGTCGCGCCCTGAATATGACAGGTATTGCGGTATTGCGTTTTGATTTTACAGGTTTGGGCGAAAGTGAAGGAGATTTTGCAGATACTAATTTCACATCTAATGTAGAAGACTTGGTAGCCGCAGCGAATTATCTAAAAGAAAATCATCAAATACCGACGATTCTTATTGGGCATTCATTAGGTGGCGCTGCGGTTTTATCTGCGGCGGGTTTATTACCAGACATAAAAGCTGTAGCAACCCTCGGTGCACCCTTTGACCCGCATCATGTTAGTCATTTATTTGAAGCAGGAATTGATGAAATTAACTCGACAGGACAGGCAAATGTAACTATCGGCGGACGTAGTTTTAAAGTAAAAAAACAATTTTTAGATGATTTAGAAGAGCAATTGATTGAAGAGAAACTAAAAAATCTTCGTAAAGCAATTTTAGTCATGCATTCTCCCCAAGACCGCACCGTCGAAGTTGAAAATGCACGGCGCATCTATAGCACGGCGCATCATCCGAAAAGTTTTGTTTCATTAGATGGAGCAGACCATTTATTGAGTAGAAAAGAAGATAGTTTATATGCGGGAGAAATGATTGCTTGTTGGGCAAAACGCTACATAAATAAGCCAGAAAAAGAAGCTTTAAAAGTCAAAAAGCAAGTTGCTATTCGTTTAGGTAGCGCGGGTTTTACAACAGATGTCATGGTACGTCAACACAGTCTGACGGCAGATGAACCTGAGAGTGTAGGAGGAAATGACTTTGGAGCGACTCCATATGAACTAGTAGCAGCAGGACTAGGAGCCTGTACCGCCATGACGATACAAATGTACGCCCGTCGTAAAAAGTGGCAAGTGGATGAGGTAACGGTGCATTTAGACCATAAGAAAGACTATGCACAAGATATGAATGATGTGGCAAATGAAAAGCCAATCAAAGTAGACCAGTTTAATAGAGAAATTATCTTAGAGGGAGATTTGACTTTGGAACAGAAACAACGCTTAATAGAAATTGCAGATAAGTGTCCTGTACATCGAACATTGCATGGAAAAGTAGAGATAAATACGATATTGAAGGAGTAAGTTGGTTATTGGTTATTGGTTATTTCTTCGAACTAAGACTTACATTTAAAAAGCAAACAATAGACACTTTTTCAAGATAGTATTGTGAGCCATTTTTTTAATCGTAATTTCTAAGAAACGATAAAATAACCAATAACTAATAACCAGTAACTACCCCCTATTTCAAACGAATTTCGTCTTCATTGCCGTCAAAGAATTTATAAGCAGTCATACTGTAATCCGCATTCGAGCGAATTTTAATCCATTTATAAAACTTCATGTACCAACGCATCTGAATACTTGGAATTCCTTTTTTCAAGAATGCTTCGATGTAAGGGTGACAAGTCAACTGCAATTTAGATTTTGGACGACTTTGCAATATATGCGTTAAGTCTCTTTCCAATTCATCAGTAAGAAGAATAGAAGGATTAATCTTTCCAGTTCCTTTACATGATGGACAAATTTCAGCAGTATTGATTTTCACTTCAGGGCGTACACGCTGACGTGTAATTTGCATCAATCCAAACTTACTTAAAGGCAAAATCGTGTGTTGAGCACGGTCTTTCTTCATAAATTGGCGCATCGCGGTCACCAATCTCTGCTTGTTATCCTTATTACGCATATCGATAAAATCGACAATAATAATACCTCCAATATCTCGCAGACGCATTTGTCTTGCAATCTCTTCGGCAGACTCCATATTGACAGACATCACAGCAGCCTCTTGGTCAGAACTAGACATTTTATGTCCACTATTCACATCAACGACATGCATCGCTTCCGTGTGTTCAATCACAAGATAAGCACCACTATTCATCGTAGCAGTTTTACCAAAGCTCGATTTTATTTGCTTCGTCACACCATATTCATCAAAAATCGGTTTACGTGATTTATGCATATTAATGATACCGACTTTATCCGGAGCAAAAGAGCCCATATAAGTCTTCACATTAGAGTACAACTCTTTATCATTAACAACGATATTGTTAAAGCTATCATTCAAAATATCACGCAAGATGCTTGATGTTTTGTCTAATTCACTCAACAGTTTCATTGGTGGCTGACTTCCTTGTAGTTGAGTATAAATACTTTCCCACTTATCCATCATCAACTTCAACTCCTCGTGTAAATCCTGAACTTTTTTACCTTCCGCGGCAGTCCGCACAATGACTCCAAAGTTCTTTGGTTTGATACTCTCAATGAGCATTTTCAGACGCTTACGTTCTTCCGAGTTTCCAATTTTTTTAGAAACAGCAATGACATCTACAAAAGGTGTCAAAACCAAAAAGCGACCAGGAATTGTAATCTCACAACTCAGACGCGGTCCTTTCGTACCAATTGGTTCCTTCAAAACCTGCACTAAGATATTGTCACGCTTATTAAGCACTTGGTCTATCTTACCTGTTTTGATAATTTCTGGCTCCAATTTAAATCTCTCCAACGAGTGAGAAGGTGCTTTACCCTTAACTGTCAAGTCGGTATACTTAAGAAGAGAACGCAACTTGGGACCTAAATCCGTATAGTGCAAAAAGGCATCTTTCTTATGTCCGATATCAACGAATGCGGCATTTAAGCCTGGCATTAATCGTTTAATTCTACCTAAGAATATATCTCCAACCGTAAAGTTGTTATTTGTCTTTTGGTGGTGCAGTTCAACTAACTTCCCATTCTCCATCAATGCAATCTCTACCTGCGTTGGAGAAGAATTGATAACTAATTCTTTATCACTCTCTGGTCCATCAGGTATAACAACAGGTGCTGGTCTTGAATTTTTTCGTGCTGGAGCCTTTTTAGTTGATTTACTAGTAGTCTTAGCAGTAGATTTAGCTGCGGGCTTAGCTGTACGAGTAGGGCTTTTGCGTGGCGCAGGATTTTTCTTCTCCTGTGTTTTAGCTTCCTCCTGTTGTTTTGGTTTGCTATTAGGATTTGCTTTTCTTGGAGTCCTCTTTGCAGGTGTCGGCTTACCTTCTGTTGCTTTCTCCGCTTGAGCAGGAGATTTTTTAGCAGGAGAACGTCTTGCAGGCGCTACTTTTTTAGGTTCCTCTACTTTTGCAGTAACATCATCCGATGTTCTTGATTTTCGTGGAGCTTTCGACCTTGTACTTGTAGGTTTGTTTTCAACAGTTTCTGCTGTTACCTCTTTTGCAGCTATAGCTTGCTTTTCAACTTTGGGCTTGTCCGCGTTTTTTGCAGCACGAGGCTGGCTAGGAGCACGTGTAGGTGCTTTTTTGGCAGGCTTCGCTGTAGCCGCCTCTTCTTGAGTTGGCGCTTCTGTGCTAACATCTTCGACCTTTGCTACAGGCGTTACTTTAGCTGACGCAGGCTTTCTTGCCGTTGTTTTTTTAGCTGCGGGTGTCTTCTTAGCTACTGGAGTCTTTTTTGCTGCGGGAGCCTTTTTTGCAGGAGCTTTACGAGTAGCCGTTTTCTTTTTTGCAGGTTTTTCTTGCTCAGGAGAAGTAGCTTCAGCTTCAGTAGTTTTAGCAACTGGCTTCTCTACTTTTTTAGCTTTCGCAGGACGACGTTCAGGAGTTTTCTTTTCCTTCACTTCTGCTTTTTTAGTAGCAAGTTCCTCTTTAGCATCATTAGCTTTAGCAGCAGGTTCTTGCTTTACTTCAGCAGTTTTCTCTTTTGCACTTTCCAGGCGTCTTTTTGCAGACTCGGCTTCTATCCTTTGCAGGCGTTCTTCTAATGTTTCAGGTGGTCGATTACCACCTTTCCCATTGTTTTCTACTTTTGCCATTATTTGCTATAATTGTCAAGTTTCATTTAGGAAATAAATTTTCCCCGTCGAAAAACGAATAGTGGTATTTTGATAAACACCAGTAAGCCTTCTGCTACGATTGAGCAAAAGAATAATTATTCGACAAACTTGTTTTGGATAAATGCGTGGCACTGACGAAAAGGTGACGTCTCAGTGAAAAAACAGGAAATAAACCTATACGTGTAATTACGTATTAAAAAACGCAGCTAAAGAGCACTGCTCAAAATATTCAAAGTTAGAAAGCAAAAAGAACGGTTTATATCTTAAGCGATTACTTTTCGCTTGTGGGGTTATTTTATAGAGTTAATTCTAGATAATGAATTTAATGTACCGTCATTCTATCGTGAGGTTCAGTAAAAAACATATCCCATTTTTAGGGTGAATAATCTCTTTTAATGTGCTTCTAAAATTGAAAATGAATGAAAAGTCAAGATAATTTTTTCATTCAGTTTGTTTAATGATTTATTCCAAAAAAATGGAACCGGAAATCATTTAAACAGAATTAATATAAGATGTAGTGATGCGAAGTATAATTTTTTCGAGAGTGTGTTTCAATATCTAAATTAGTACTTATGACTTCACTTATTTCTTTTTTGGACTTTTAGTTTGGTTAACTGACGAATAGCATAGTTTTGTAATTCGGTCTTAGCCGGCTTTTTCAGATTTTATTATCTCTGTGATATTTGCAATTTTACTTTCTTGCATTTATTTTCTGACGTCGGTTTTCTTTCAATTAACATGGATTAACAATCCGGAACAATTGGTATTGAAAATAAATTCAAATACAATTAGACCTGTACAGAGTTGCTGTACGTTTATCTTCTTACTTATTACTTATAGGTTGAAAGCCTGATTTTTGTAAAGAGGAAATCAATATTTCATTCTCACCACACAAAAATTAAAAATTATTTGAGTTAAAATTAAAAATTTTACTTTTAACTCAAATACAGAATTCCTTTTCCAATGACAAAATACAAGTATTCTGCATCAAAAAAGAAAGTAGAAAAAATAAAAAGCTGATGGCGTTACAAATGTAACACCATCAGTCTTTATATCTTATTTCTTCTTCTTGTGACGGTTCTTACGTAATCTTTTTTTACGTTTGTGTGTCGCAATCTTATGTCTTTTTCGTTTTTTACCACAAGGCATAACTCTAAAATTTTGATAGATTTTACTATTCTTTGAATAAAATCTATGTTTAAAAAAATATTTCTTAGGAGTCAAAAGCTTTCAACCCCTTATCTTAATTCTGATTATTACAACGCTTCCCATAAAGCTCAGCATTTGCTTGGTCTCCTTTCGCATCATAAGCTCTTGCAATAAAGCAAATAGCTTGACGATTAGTAGGTTCTAAAGTCAATGCTTGACTTAATCTTTCGATAGCTTTATCGAATTGCGATGTTTTTATTGCCAATCTACCTAAGTTCACCAAAACGGAGGCATTTTTCGGATATTTCTCAGTCAATTCACGCAACATCAAAATCCCTTTCATAGGATTTTGTGGAGGTGGATTTTCTGTATATAGTACCGCCAAATTGACTTTATGCTGCGGGTTATCCGGATTAACCGAAACCGCATTTTCAAACGATTGTACTGCGTTTTGATAGCAGTAGTCACGCACTTTTTGTTCTTCCGAACGCTGTAGACAGATACTATAAGTAGTGCCTGCAATAGACCACGACTCCTCTGAGTTATCTGTCTCTGCAATAGTCTGAGCATAGAAACCCGCGATAGCAGGCTGTCCAAACTCATACCACTTGCCAGACAATTGTTTCAAAAAGTCAAATTTGGTCGAATCTTGCGCAGCTTCTACTTGCGCATCCAGCATTTCAATAACACCAGTTTGAGTTGGGTCTAATTTTTC
The DNA here is from genome assembly GCA_937923465.1 of uncultured Saprospiraceae bacterium. Taxonomy (GTDB): domain Bacteria; phylum Bacteroidota; class Bacteroidia; order Chitinophagales; family Saprospiraceae; genus JAHDCG01. The sequence continues at coordinate 12,203 of CALDUB010000019.1, read as the reverse complement.
TGCTGCATTTTTCAATAATACAGAAATATCAGTACTCACCATTGCTGGTTTTCTATCTTCTCCGATTCGTTTTTGTTCAGATGAGACAGTATCACATCCAAAATATAAAACGATAAAAAGGAGTACGGCAGAAACAACCGAAACTATTTGCAACTTTGTCATATTGATAGACATTTTAAAAGAGGTACTCTATATATAAGCGCACCTCTTTCAAAAAAGTTCAAAGCATTTATTTTGCTTTAAGCTTAATCTTCAGGCAATTTGGTTACATTGTCCTTTACTTGGTCTACAAATATCTTTGCAGGCTTGAAGGCAGGAATATAGTGTTCCGGAATTTCGATAGCAACATTTTTCTTGATGTGGCGACCAACTTTTTTCGCACGGCGTTTAATATGAAAACTACCGAAACCGCGAATATACACGTTCTCACCATCCGAAAGGGAGGTCTTCACTTCGCTAAAGAAGGATTCGAGAGTTACCAGTACATCCACTTTAGCAACACCTGTCTTTTCGGAAATGGCTGTAACCAAGTCAGCTTTTCTCATCGTTATTGTATTGGTTTATAGTAAGTTATGAAGTTTGAGCTTCATTTTTTCAAATGAGGGGCAAATTTCGCATTTTATTTGACTAATAGAAAGTTTTAGGCTTCTTTTTTTTCATTTTTCCTTAATAATCAAGAGTTTACGTCTTTATATTAAAAATACATGAGTTTTTAAGCAGGAAAAATATTGTATTTTATAACTTTTTCCTTTCTATCCTTTCCTTTTTTCCTAATTTTGGCGAATATCTGTTCAAATTAACACATTCTTTAATGAATCTAATGATTGTTAAAGAATCCTTTAATAAAATACTCTTTTGTGCTAAATATTTTCAGAACAAACCAAATAATTACGGGCATATTGCTATTACCTTATGTGGTATTGCTTTATGCGTCCGTTTTCATTCTTGATTCTACGCCACCAACTGTCGAAAGTTCCGGAATTTTCAGTGATTGGATTTTCTCTCGCTTGGCGGGTAATACATTATTGAGCAATATTATTGCCATAGTTTTGCTTTGGCTACAATCTTTTTTGATAAATGCAATTGCTCTAAAGCATCGTTTACAAAATGAGTTTACCCTTTTTCCTGGACTATTCTATATTCTACTCTGCTCCCTTTTACCCGATTTTCTGTACTTATCTCCCGTTTTAATGGGAAATACATTTTTCATCATTGCACTTGGGCAAATTTTTGAATGCTACAAAAAGAACTCTGTTGCCGATAGAATTTATATAGTTGGTTTTTGGTTAGGCATTGCTGGCTTATTTTATTTTTCCTTCAACTTATTAATCTTTGGGGCAATTGTTGGCTTAAGTTCTCTGCGTGCCTTTCGCATAAATGAAGTTTTTCAAGTTATCTTTGGTTTAATGACGGTCTTTGTACTCACAGGAACGTACTATTTTTGGTTTGGAGAATTTGATTTTTTCTGGAAAAAACAATTTGTAGATAATATAACTTTTTGGGGATTCGAGAATACGGGGAATTATTTAGTTTGGATTAAAGGAGGAATTATCGCTTTTTTAGTAACCATAGCTATCCTGTTATCAGGTTCTTTTATGAATAAAAAAGTCATGCAAGTACAAAAGAAGATTACAGTTTTAGTTCGTTTGTTAATAGTCGTTGCGCTGACCACTCTTTTTCAGGCAGGCATAAGCATGGAACATTTACTCTTATTTATGGTGCCTTTATCCTTTTTCGTTGCTTTCTTCTTTTCAAATATGAAAAGAAATATTGCCGAATCTTTGCATCTTATCATTCTATTTGGAATCGTGCTTTTTCAATATCGAACTCTATTCTTAGGAGTTTAATTAAAAACAAACGTCAATAAAAAAGATGAAATAGTAAAACGGAGTGCTGCTCACTTGTTTTACTATTTTTTTATCCTTCTCAAGTAAGTGACGTTATTTACTTAAATATCTCTATTCAAATTTTGTTTCTGAAAAAAAAATTCTATATTTATTCTAAATTAGCAAAGCAAAATAATTCAAAAATACCTATTCGAACACTATCCAAGTAACAGACGTTTTGCTTTAAATCCCCAGACATAATATTTTCACTCATCAAATGTCAACAATCTCCCCATGAAAAAATGGGTCAATCAAGGCTTCCACTGGTTTTACGGGCAACGCTACAAACGCTTCGAGCATTTTGCGGAACATCCCCAGCGTGTACAACTCAATGTATTCAATCAACTGATTGAAGCTACAAAGCACACCGAATGGGGACGCAATCATGATTATAAAAATATAAAAACTCCTGAAGATTTTACAAAAAGAGTTCCTGTACAAGATTACGAAACGCTCAAACCTTATATAGAGCGTATGATGCTAGGAGAGAAAGACATTCTCTGGAGTGGACAAATCACGTGTTATTCTAAATCTAGTGGCACGACTAATGACAGCAGTAAATTTATTCCTATCAGTGACCAAAATCTCAAAAAAAATCATATTCGTGGCACCTATGATACCATGACCTCCCTTTATAACTTGCGTCCCGATGCACGCCAATTTGAGTGCAAAACTTTACTCATGGGCGGGAGTATAGAACCTTATGACCAATATCCTGCGACTCGACGTGGTGATATTTCTGCGATTATGATGGACAATATGCCATGGATAGCAAAGCCTTTTTTCACGCCTGATTTTGAGACAGCTTTGATGACCGATTTTGAAAAAAAGATTGAGCGCATGGCTGAGATTACTTCGCAAGAAGACTTAGTCATGGCAGGCGGAGTACCAACTTGGACGCTTGTTCTTTTTCGGAAAATTTTAGAAATTACAGGAAAGAAAAATATTTTAGAAGTTTGGCCAAATTTTCAAGCATATGTACATGGTGGCGTCAGTTTTACGCCTTACAGGGAACAATTCGAGAAGTACTTGCCGTCGGATGATATTACGTATATGGAGGTTTACAACGCTTCGGAAGGCTTCTTTGCAGTACAGACAGACTTGGCGACAGAAGACATGCTGTTGCTGTTAGACAATGGTGTTTACTATGAATTTTTGCCAATGTCTGAATGGGACAAAGAAAATCCAGAGGCAGTCCCACTTTGGGAAGTCCAACAAGGCAAAGACTATGCGATGCTGATTAGTACCAATGGTGGATTGTGGCGTTACAATATCGGCGATACAGTTACTTTCACTTCTATCAAGCCCTATAAAATTAAAATAACGGGTCGTACTAAACAATTTGTCAATGCATTTGGAGAAGAAGTCATGGTGGATAATACTGATGCCGCAATTGCTAAAACTTGTCGTCAAACAGGTGCCTCCGTTCTGGATTATACCGTTGCCCCCATCTATCTGGATGGAGAAAATAAAGGTGGACACGAGTGGTTGATTGAGTTTGATGATGTGCCTCAAAACATGGATGAATTTGCGACTATATTAGATAATAATTTACAAGAAATAAATTCGGATTATGCCGCCAAGCGATACCGCGACATGGCTCTGACACGCTTGCGCTTGCGTCCTCTACCTCGCAATACTTTTGATAATTGGATGCGCTCAAAAGGTAAATATGGTGGACAAAGTAAAGTCCCTAGATTATCTAATAATCGTAGAGTTGTTGAAGAAATTCTAGATTTCTTTGACGGAGAAAAAGTTGTTATCCTGTAGAAAATATCAACTACAGGTAGGGTGTCGAAGACAAAAAATCGGGCAACAATCATAAATGACTATTGCCCGAACATAAAGTGAGTGTGTGTATTCTTTTGCGCCAATACCTTGGCGACTTTTTTAAATTCTTTCAATAATCAGTCCACTTTAAGGATAAAATCCAGCGACAGGTCTACGGTGACGTGGCTTAATCTGATAAGAAACACGGCGTTTTTTCTGCACTCTTGTTGGAGCGACACTAGTGTTTCTTACTGGAGCTTGGATACCACTGTAAGCAGGAATTGATAATTCTTCATTCGTTTGAGTAAAAGTATTTTGTACTTTGACTGGTCGTGCAACGGGTAGAACAGTTGTAGGACGCACCACTACTTGAGTTGGAAGCATCTCATTTACATATCGCTGAGGTCCTACTGCAACAGGCAAATTTTCTTCTTGATAATCGTAACTATGTAAACCATAAGTTTCGATTAGTTTAATCAATTTTTTCGGGTAAGTCGGGTCAGTCGCATACTTACATTCTTTCAATCCATGAGCCCAACTTTTATAGTCATGACGGTCTAAAAGGAATAATGGCTGGTAGTAGGAGCGTTTTTTCAAAAAGTCACTGTGGTCAATAAACGTCGCTTCTACCGAAGGGTATTTACGAAAACAAGACTCAATTAATTTCTTATTGTGATAATCATCATCTTCTAAATAATAAGTATCTCCAGTCCAAGTATTTTTACATTTTACGCCAAATCCTGCATTGGCATTGCGGAATAATTCACCTCTGCCCCAATCTGATTCTAGAATAAATTGAGCCAAAGTAATACTTGCTGGTACGCCTGTACGGTGCATTTCTGAGACAGCTATATCTGTATAATTTCCAATGAAATTTTTTCTTTCTTCAAAAGAAATTTCACGGTCAGCGGAAATACTGCAAAAAATTAAAAAACTCAATAGTGCGAAAAAAAACGTTGTGTATCTCATGTGTTCAAGGATAAATAGGATGAATAGTTCCCTCCAAAAATGAAATTGAATTTCAAATTCTTTGAAGAGCTTTCTTTATCTTAATAGGAGAGATTTCTCCTTTATAATTTGCCTGTTATGTCAATGAACGGGTAGAAAATAATTCAATACTCTACTTCTGCTTATTCAACTCATGCTTATTTTCTATTGTGTAGTACCCGTTGTAGTATGTTGTGTGTGTGTGTGTGTATTGACTAAAAAAAAATTCCGTAAAGAGAAAAGCGTAATCCAAAACTCTCTTCTCTCTACGGGAACTAATTCAAAATCATTGTTAAGACAAAAACAAATTCCGTGCCTTAATATTACGATTTAATTTAATATGAGTGAATTTTGAAATTATCTCTGCTAGAGAAATTTACCTTAGTTCTCATTATTTGGAACTCTTTTCAAAGTCAACTACTTGATATAAATATTGATTTCACTTTTCAGCTCATAAGATTAGAGATAGAATTCAAAATGAAAAACAAGCGCAACGAAAGTTCCCATAAGTGAGGGCACGAAATAGGAGCACTGAAACAAATAACAATTTATTTTAAATTATTTATTTTCTTAATGTGTTCGGCACGATTTTTACTCTCCTTTATAGTAATTCGCAAACGCAATAAATTTAGTTTTGTGTCAAAAAAACAAACAAATTATTAAATAATAAATATTTAATTTATTAATAATCAATAATTTACTTGCTATTATGAATTAAAATTAAATATATTTGTACTGAACACAATGTACGCTGAGTAATATTTAAAATCGAGTTCAGAATCCCAAGAACAGTAAGGCACTCTGAGATACTACACACACACGCTTCTAATTTTGAATGTTTTAATTATAAATTTTGACTATACTTGTCTAACGACAGGCATAGTACCTTTTACGATTAAAAACCAAATTTGAAGTTTACAATTCGAGAGAAATCCTCTTTTTCTTTCTATAAGTATCTCATTTTCTCTTTCTGTATTTCAATTCTGATACTACAAATACTGAACTATCATGAGATACACACCATTCCAAAAAAACGTATTGAACCGCTTTGCTTTTGTAGCTTTTTGCTTTTTGCTCACAACACAAGCGCAAGCACAATTTTCCTATGCGGAACAATTTTTCGAAAAAGGTCTAGCAGCTGCACAAGAAAACGACCTTCAAGATGCAGTTGATAGCTACACTTTGACCTTACAAGAAAACCCGAACTTCTCAGAAGCTCTTTTTCACCGCAGTCAGGCTTATTTTAAAATGGGCAAAATGACACGTGCCATGTATGACTTAGATGATTTATTGCACAACAATCCTTATGATGTACGTGCTATAGAATTTCGTGGTCAGATTCGCTACGACATGCAAAACTACGAGGCAGCTTTGATTGATTTTCAATCGGTATTAGGCTTGCATCGTTCGCCAGAAGGCTATTTGAATGTGGGATTGGTGCTCAATGAAATGGGAAAAACAACGGAAGCAATTAGTGCATTTAACAATGCATTGAAGATGAATCCTACTTATGGTGAGGCGTTCTGCGGTATCGCAGATACTTATGCAGCGCAAGGAGAATTATATTACAACAAAGCATTTGAATACTATTCTATTGCTTTACGTCACAACTCAGAAGATGTGTTTGCATTGCGTAATCGTGGCAAATTACACCTCCGTATGGGCAATTACGATAATGCTATCAATGACTTCAATCAGTCTCTAGACTATGTTTTAGACTTTGAAGCATACTTGCACTTAGCTCAATGTTTCTTAGAAAAGAATGAGTGGACAAAAGCGCACCGCGCTATTCGTGACGCTATGGAAATCGAAAATGACCATCCAGAAGTTTACTTCACATTAGGTTTAGTAGAAATGGAGACGGGTAAATATAATGCAGCATTAGAAAGTTTTTGGGTAGCAAAAGGCTATGATACTAACAATCCAGAATACCTTCGCCAAATCGGATTAGCTGAATATCACTTAGGAAATCCTTACGGTGCCGTTCGTGCCTTTAATGATTACACGGATAAAGTAGGAGAAGATGCAGAAATCGAAATGTTAGTCGCAAAGTGTTACGACAGCATCGAGGCTACTAATGCAGAAATTCAAGCATCTGAAGCTGCTAAAGAAGAGATTATTTATGCTGCACCAGCGATTGGGACAGGTGGTTCAAATGAATTTTCAGAAGACATGTTTGATAAGGAATAATTAAATACATTGTGACCTATCAGGAATAAAATAGGGTTGCGTGACTAAGTCACGCAACCCTATTTTTATTTTAAACAAAAACTATAAAATGGTTCATCGTTCTTTCTACTCTTGCACCTTCTCTCCAAAACTCAAATCACCCGCGTCTCCCAAACCTGGTACAATATAAGATTTTGCCGTCAACTCTTCATCTAAAGCAGCCACCCAAATATCTGCATCTGGATGATTTCTTTTAATGAATTCAAGACCATCTACAGAAGAAATTGCCGTTACGATATGTATCTTTTCTGGCGTTCCGTATTCTAATAGTGCTTTTATTGTCAAGTCGATAGATGCGCCCGTTGCTAACATAGGGTCGCAAATAATCAAGGTCGTATCTTCTAAGTCAGGACAAGAGACGTACTGAACTTCTATTTCAAAAGTACCGTCCTTGTGGTGTTTCCTATAAGCAGAGACAAATGCATTTTTTGAATCGTCCAAATAGTTGAGCATTCCTGCATGCATAGGCAAGCCCGCACGGAGTATCGTAGCTAAAACTACAGTATCTTGTTGGACAGCAGCATCAGCAATACCCAAAGGCGTTTCAACTTCTTCGATTTCATAATCGAAGGTTTTACTAATTTCGTAAGCAAAAATTTCACCGATACGTTCCATATTGCGACGAAAACGTAAACGGTCTTTTTGAATATTAGTATCACGCAATTCTGCAACGAAACGGCTAATGACAGAATTTGATAAACTTAAATTAGTAATCATAATGAGTGATTTTAGAGTCCAAAAAATTGAAAAAGTAGAACTGTTTAATACAGATTGCAAAGTAAGGGAAAAAGAGGAGACAATGAAAACAAAATAGACACACAACAACTAACTCCTTGAATATCAAGAAAATAAACAATTATTTTTACAAATTTCAATAATTATTTTTCGTTAAAAGACAACAAATACTTGCTATTATGCGTTTTTGCTGCGATTTTTGATTTAATATTCAACCACGCACCTCTCAAAAAAACACATATTCTGTGTTTTGCTTCCGTACATTCAAATTAAAATTCTCTATAAAATCTCGCGATTCCCTAAAGAGAAAAACTAAAGAAAGTAACTTTTGTTCGACTCGAAACGTCTATTAGATAAATGTTTTAGATATTTGTTTTGTGGAGTTTTGATAAAGCTGTCGTCTGACAAATACATTATTTCGAACAATATCAACAAACAAACTATATATTAGGATAAAGGAGTAACCCCTTCCTAATTTAGATTAATTAAATGTTCCTTTGAAAACCCCATGATAAATGGTGTAGAAAAAGAATAAATAAAATCAGAAGCCATGAAGAATCTGTTAATTCTGTTGTTAGCTATCCCGATGTTTTCATTCACTACAGGTGAAGTAGCAAGCATTGACGCTATCACAAGAGCGCTTAGTAGCGGTGACGCAGAGACCCTCGGCTCGTTTTTCGATGAAAGCGTAGAAGTCGCCATCTTAGATGTAGAAGACATTTACGACAAACCGGAAGCAGTCCAGAAAGTGAAATCTTTTTTCACTCAAAATAAACCAAGTGCATTTAGTCAAGTGCACCAAGGTAGTTCTAAAGGAAAAGACTCGCAGTATTGCATTGGAAATATGACCGCAGGAGGAAAAACCTTCCGTGTGTATGTATATCTCGGCAACACTGGCGGCAAGACTCTTATCCAAGAAATACGCTTTGACAAAGGGTAAAAAACGGTGGACGGTTTATGGGCGCTTCGCTTGACGGTAGACGGCAGCGTGACTTAAACCCTAAAAAAAACGGCATCTCAATTTAATTTGAGATGCCGTTCTTTTTGTTTGATTGATTGTCAATAACATAATCAACTAATAACTAAATCACTTCTTCATTTTTTCATTTTTTCATTTTTTCATTTTTTCTTGATAAATCTTATATTTTCGAGCTGTTCTGACTTTTTGCTCTACCAAATCAATAATTTTTCCTGCCACATCAATACCTGTCACCGTTTCAATTCCTTCTAATCCTGGAGAAGCATTCACTTCTATGATTAATGGACCATTTTTAGAACGCAGCATATCTACGCCTGCAACATCTAAACCCAGTAATCTAGTTGCTTTCAGGGCAGTTTCACGTTCCTCCGTTGTTAACTCAACAATGTGTCCTGTCGCTCCTCTATGAAGATTGGAGCGAAATTCACCTTTTTCTGCCTGCCTGCGCATCGTCGCCACCACTTCTTTTCCCACGACAAAAGCACGAATATCTTCTCCTGAAGCTTCCTCGACAAACTCTTGCAATAAGACCTTTTCTCTTCGACTCGAAAAAGCATCAATAACAGAACCTGCCGTTTGCGAATTATCCGCTAAGATAACCCCATTCCCATGCGTACTTTCAAGCAATTTTATAATCAAAGGAAAACCCAATATTTGATACAACCAAGGCAAGTCATTTGTATCACTGACTAAAAAGGATCGCGGTACTCCAATTCCATTCGCAGATAATTTTTGTAGTGAACGAAATTTATCTCTTGCTTCTAGAAGTGCATCAGAAAGTGTAGCCGTAGCTACTTTTTTTAATTCAAACTGACGCACAACTGCTGCCCCATGCTCTGTGACAGATGCTCCAATACGTGGAATTATCGCATCGACTTTATCTACGCGCTCCCCTTCAAAAAGAACTTGTGGGTCGTTTGTAGCGCACATGATATTACAACGTGCATGGTCTACGATATCCATTTTGTGTCCACGCGCTTCACCTGCCCGCAACAAACTTTGCGTGGAGTATAAATAGCTTCCTCTGGAAAGAATAGTAATGTTCATAAGGCAATATCGGTATTTTTATTAAAACTTACTTTAGAAAGCTTAGAAAATGTGAGCTACTCTCTAATAGCTTCCTATATTTGTCTCTCATTCTTTTTGACGTATAATATTTCTCTCGTCACAAAATACCAGGATTGTAGAGTTGCAGCGCAGCGGAAAATCTGCAAGCCGAGCTCTTCCAACTTTCTTCCTACTAAAAAAGAAAACAATGTCCAATATTCTTATTCAAAATATCAAAGGTTTAGTTTTATCTCACGACCGTAAAGTCAGTGGCTTAAAGATGAACGATTTACCACTTATCGAAAATGCTTTTCTGCTGATAGAAGAGGAAAAGATTAAGGACTTTGGAGAAATGAAAGACTCGCCCGAAAGAGCTGATGAGGTTATTGATGCGACGGGTAAGTTTGTTTTCCCAAGCTGGTGTGACTCACATACGCATTTAGTATTTGCAGGGAGTCGTGAAGGGGAATTTGCAGATAGAATAAATGGACTCTCGTATGAAGAAATCGCAGAACGTGGTGGAGGTATTTTGAATTCTGCACAGAGGTTACAAAAGACTTCTGAAAGTGAATTAGTAGAACAGGCTTTGTGTCGTATCGAAGAAGTCCGTGGTTTTGGTACAGGATTGATAGAGATTAAAAGTGGTTATGGCTTGACTGTGGAAAGTGAGTTAAAAATGCTCCGCGTCATAAAGAAGTTAAAGCCGCAAACAGATTTGACGATTAAGTCTACCTTTCTTGGTGCGCACACTTTCCCAATGGAATACCGCTCGAACAGAAAAGGCTATTTAGATTTGATTTTCAATAAAATGCTGCCACAAATAGCAGACGAAGGATTAGCAGATTACATTGATGTATTCTGTGAAAAAGTTGCTTTTTCTCCAGAAGAAACAATTGAGATAATGAAGGCTGGTGCGAAATACGGCTTAAAGCCCAAAATTCACACCAACCAATTTAATTGCATGGGGGGCATTCAAGCGAGTGTAGCGCACAATGCAATTTCTGTAGACCACTTAGAAGTCGTGAATGCAGAAGAAATTGAAGTTTTGAAAAAGTCGGAAACGATAGCGACATTATTACCGTCCGCTCCTTTCTTTCTAAATGACCACTATCCTCCTGCGCGTCAATTACTAGATGCGAACCTCACTGTTGCTTTAGCCACAGACTTTAATCCTGGGTCTACTCCGTCGGGAAGAATGTCTTTTGTCTTGTCTTTGGCTTGTGTAAAAATGAAAATGACGCCAGAGGAAGCTATTAATGCTGCGACCATAAATGGAGCTGCCGCATTGGAAGAAGATGCAAATTTTGGAAGTATTACGCGTGGGAAAGTGGCAAATGTTTTCATTACTAAGTCTATGCCTTCGGTTGCTTATTTGCCTTATTCGTTTGGGAGTGATTTGGTGGAAAGGGTTATACTAAAAGGAAAATGATTGGAAGTACGAGGTACGATTTACGAAGTACGACTGCTCTGACTTGTTCGGATTTGCGATTTATGATTTACGAAAAATATAGAGCCACTTCTTTTGGATGAAAGAAGTGGCTCTATATTTACAATAAAACTCCAAGTCATATCCAAGTCAAAACAGTCGTACTTCGTAAATCGTAATTCGTACATCAAAAAAGCCTCTCACCGCAAAACGGCAAGAGGCTTTTTTATTTACCTTAAGAAGGATATAGTCAAAGACTAATTAATCCTAGTAACGGTAGTATTCTGGCTTGTATGGACCTTCAGGTTTCACACCAATGTATTCCGCTTGGTAGTCAGCTAAAGTTTCTAATTCAACACCAATTTTTGCTAAGTGTAAACGAGCTACTTTCTCATCCAAGTGCTTAGGAAGCATGTATACTTTGTTTTCGTATTGGTCTGTATTTTCCCATAATTCTAACTGAGCCAAAACTTGGTTAGTAAATGAGTTAGACATTACGAAAGAAGGGTGACCAGTACCACAACCCAAGTTTACCAAACGACCTTCAGCTAAAACGATAACGTCTTTGCCGTCGATAGTGTACATGTCAACTTGTGGCTTGATTGTATCTTTTGTATCTCCGTAAGCGCCGTTCAACCATGCCATATCGATTTCATTATCGAAGTGACCGATGTTACAAACAACAGCTTTATCTTTCATTAAACGGAAGTGTGCTTCTGTCAAGATATCTTTGTTACCTGTAGCAGTAACGATGATATTTGCTTCTGGAATTGCTTTCGCCATAGTCGTTACGCGGAAACCGTCCATTGCTGCTTGAAGCGCACAAATTGGGTCAATCTCAGTAACGATAACGCGAGCACCAGCACCTGCCAAAGAAGCAGCAGAACCTTTACCTACATCACCGTAACCTGCAACTACTGCAACTTTACCAGCAATCATCAAATCCGTCGCACGACGAATCGCATCTACACAAGATTCTTTACAACCGTACTTGTTATCAAATTTAGACTTCGTTACCGAGTCATTAATGTTGATAGCAGGTAAAGTCAAAGTACCTTTTGCCATACGCTCGTATAAACGGTGTACACCTGTAGTTGTCTCTTCAGACAAACCTTTGATGCCCGCTACTAATTCTGGATTTTCG